>DASXOV010000047.1:0-4168 GCA_036494005.1 Pseudonocardiaceae bacterium
TGTGAAAGGGCTGCGGGCGGTCAGTGACTTCGATTACGAGTTGCAGATGGCTCAGATGAACTACCAATTGTCCGGAGTCGACACGATGTTCATGCCGAGCAACCCCACCTACAGCTTCCTGTCCAGTTCACTGGTCAAGGAAGTGGCCACCTACGGTGGTGATGTCGGTCACCTGCTACCACCCAAGGTGCAACAGCATCTGACGATCCGGCTCGCCGAGCGACGCTGAACCGTCCCCGTCACCGGTCGCGGACACGCCGCAGCGGTGCGCTCCCGCGGCTGAGTCGGGAGAGGGGGCAGACTGGTGACCCGTGGCCAGTGGCGAGAAGGAGGGGCCGGTGTACCGGGTCTTCGAGGCACTCGACGAGCTCGTGACCACCGTCGAGGAGGCACGCGGGGTACCGATGACCTCCAGTTGCATGGTGCCTCGCGGTGACCTGCTCGAACTGCTCGACGACGTACGGGATGCGATCCCCGCCGAGCTGGACGACGCCCAGGACGTGCTGGATCACCGCGACGAGCTGGTGCAGACCGCGCAGCAGGAGGCGCATCAGCAGCTGGAATCGGCGCGCAACCAGGCCGAGCGAACCGTCAGCGAGGCCCGCGAGGAAGCCCAGCGCCTGGTCGCCGAGGCCCGTGCGCAGGCGGAGTCGCTGGTAGCCGATGCCGAGGCCGAGGCCGAGCACGTCACCGCAGCAGGGCGCCAGGAATACCAGCAGCTCACCGGGCGCGCCGAGACCGAGGCGGAGCGGATGGTCGCCGCGGGCCGAGCCGCCTACGAGCGGGCTGTCGCCGATGGCCGGGCCGAGCAGGCCCGCCTGGTCGAACAGACCGAGGTGGTGCAGGCCGCCCGGGTCGAGGCGAACCGGATCCATGACGAGGTCACCGCCGAGGCGCAGGACCTGCGCGCCGAATGCGATACCTACATCGACCGCACCTTGACCGAGTTCGAGGACTTGCTGACCCGTACGCTGCGCACCGTGGGCCGCGGCCGCACCCGCCAGAGCGGGCCGGTGGCGGCCGCGGCGGGCGAGTACCGCGGTTGATTGCCTCGGCTGATGTGACCCGCTGGCGCGGCGTCGCCTAATCTGGAGCGCGTCGGCCTCTTTCGGGCCGCCCGTACCCCGACGACCCGTCAGTGAAACGATCATGCCGCGCAACGCCAGCCCTGCCCGTCCCGACCCGTCCGCTCCCTGGGTGATCGATACCCGGGAGCTGGGCAGGCGTCCCGGGGCCATGCGCTCATACCGCCGTGCCGTCCCGGCGCCCTCCGATCTCGGAGGGGATGTGATCGGGGTTCCCGAGGGCGGCGACGTGGCGTTGGACGTGCGGCTGGAGTCGGTGATGGAGGGGGTACTGGTCTCCGGCACCGTGACCGCTTCGGTGGCCGGAGAGTGCGCGCGGTGCCTCGATCCGCTGACCGACCGGCTCGAGGTCGAGCTGACCGAGCTGTACGCCTACCCGGACACCGCGACCGACGAGAGCACCGACCCCGACGAGGTCAGCCGGGTGGTCGACGATCTCGTCGATCTCGAACCGCTGGTTCGCGACGCGGTGCTGGTGGCGTTGCCCCAGGTACCGCTGTGCCGGGACAACTGCCCCGGCCTGTGCCCGGAATGCGGTGGCAAGCGGGTCGAACTGGGGGCGGAGCACCGGCATGAGACCATGGACCAGCGCTGGGCTGCACTGAAGCGCTTGGGTGACCCTGAAAGTCGACCCGAGAAAATCTAGAGCATCGAAAAGGAGAATGAGTAACGTGGCCGTCCCGAAGCGCAGGATGTCGCGGTCGAACACCCGCTCGCGGCGGGCCCAGTGGAAGACCACCGCACCGACCCTCGTGCCGTGCTCGAACCGGGCCTGCCGTCAGCCGAAGCTGCCGCACGTGGTCTGCTCGCAGTGCGGAACCTACGACGGCCGCCAGGTCGTCCGGCCGGCCTGACCGGCCGATCCACCGCACCGTGGGGGGTCGGTCGTCGCGGGGTCCCATACCGGATCTGGCCTCGCTTCTCAGCGCACTCGACGTCGACATCGACGCCGAGCTACTGACGCTGGCCCTCACCCACCGCTCATACGCCTACGAGAGCGGCGGCCTGGAGCCCAATGAGCGTTTGGAATTCCTCGGCGACGCGGTGCTCAGCCTGGTCGTCACAGACCATCTGTTCCGCACGCACCCCAAACTCCCCGAGGGCCAGCTCGCGAAGTTGCGCGCCAGCGTGGTGAACATGCACGCGCTGGCTGGGGTGGCCCGTGGATTGGGCCCGGGTGGACTGGGTGAATATCTGCTACTCGGCCGGGGGGAGGAGCTGACCGGTGGCCGGGACAAGACCAGCATCCTCGCCGACACCACCGAGGCACTGATCGGCGCGGTCTACCTCCAGCACGGCATGGAGGTGGCCCGCACGCTGGTGCACCGGCTGTTCGACGCTCTGCTGGCCGAGGCCCCCCTGCTGGGTGCGGGATTGGACTGGAAAACCAGCCTGCAGGAGCTCACCGCGGCGGCTGAACTGGGCGTTCCCGAGTACCGGGTGTCCGAGGACGGCCCGGACCATCTCAAGGAGTTCACTGCGACCGCGGTGATCGCCGGGGTGGCGCGCGGGGTCGGGCAGGGCCGGACCAAGAAGGAAGCCGAGCAACGGGCCGCCGAAGCGGCCTGGCGTGCCCTGTCCGAGACGTCCAACGGAAGCGCCCCCACGAACGGATAGCGCAGAAGTCGATCACCCGGTCGGCCGTACGTACTGCCTTGCGTGGGTGCTGCAGGACAGGCCGGACCTGGACCGCACGGGACGCGAAGGCCGGGCTAGATTCTGAGCGTGCCGGAGCTGCCGGAGGTGGAAGTGGTTCGGCTCGGCCTCGCCGAGCACGTCGTCGGGCGCACCCTGGCCACCGTCGAGGTGCGCCACCCCCGCTCGGTGCGCAGGCACCTGGCGGGAGAGCTGGACTTTGCCGCCCAACTGGCCGGGAAACAGATCCTGGCGGCGCGCCGCCGGGGGAAGTATCTGTGGCTGGATCTGGGCGCGGACCTGGCACTGCTGGCGCATCTGGGGATGAGCGGTCAGCTGCGCATCCAGTCCGATACCAGTCCTGACGAGACACACCTGCGGGTCCGGTTCGGGTTCGCCGATGACGGGCCGCAGCTGCGCTTCGTCGACCAGCGCACCTTCGGTGGCCTCTCAGTGGAGGAGACGGTCGACGGGGTGCCCGTCCCGGTCACGCACATCGCGCGGGACCCGCTGGACCCGATCTTCGATCTGGACGCGGTGGTGGACCGGATTCGGGGGCGGCGGACCGGCCTGAAACGTGCGCTGCTGGACCAGACCCTGGTATCGGGCATCGGGAACATCTACGCCGACGAAGCACTGTGGCGGGCCCGGCTGCACTGGGCGAAGCCCACCGCGACGCTGACCCGCGCACAGGGCCGCGCCGCGCTCGGCGCCGCCACCGAGGTGATGACCGAGGCGCTGGCCGCGGGGGGCACCTCCTTCGACGCGCTCTATGTCAACGTCAACGGGGCGTCGGGCTACTTCGACGGTTCGCTGGCCGCCTACGGGCAGGATGGGCGGGCCTGCCGACGCTGCGGCACCGTCATCCGCCGCGATTCGTTCATGAACCGCTCCTCCCACACCTGCCCCCGCTGCCAGCCTCGCCCCCGCCGCCCCCACCCGTGAGACGAACAGCCTTGGCCCGGGCCGTGGCGTCGGACTCAGCAGGGCGTCAAGACGGGCTCCGATCGTGTCAGGAGAGCGGCAAAGCCTGACCCCCCTGGCCACGGGCGAGAACATGCTTGCTGTGTCCGGTGTCGGAGCGGCGAGCAAAGGAGCGCCCCATGTTGGTGCGTCGCAGCGATCTGGCGTACCGGTCCCCCGAGTGGGCCGGTGCACCCCTCTCCGGCCCGCTCGGGCTCAGCGTCGGATTCGTCGCCGGTATCGCCGTCACGATGATCTTCTGGGTGTTCGGCGCGGGCCGTGATCCCCACATCGGCCTGGTGCTGCTCACCCTCACCGCGATCACGGTCGGCGCGGTGACCACGGTGCCGGGCGGGATCGGCACCGGTGCGCTGTGCTGGGCGTACTACAGCGGCTTCGTCCTCGACCGGTTCGGGACGCTGACCTTCGATCGGGGCGGTGGGCAGGCACTGCTGATGATCGTGCTCGCCGCCACGGTCGCCAGC
>DASXOV010000048.1:0-33076 GCA_036494005.1 Pseudonocardiaceae bacterium
TGCTGGGCCGTCTTATCAGCCCTGCTTCCCGGTAGTTAACGAAGCGGTAGAGGGTTAACTCATTGCACAACCTCCACACGTTTTCGGAGAAAAGGAGGTAACCGCCCACGATCCCCACGTAGTACGTCCGATCCGGATAGATAGCGTAAAGGCCCATACGGGCCTCTTGTGGGGGTCAGCCGCCGCCATCTCGGTTCCTCTCCTCCCGGCTCGGCGCCGACGAGCTCGTGGAGATTGTCTTCGGTGGTAAGGACGTAGTCCGAGTGGGCAGTCTGGTCCCCGTTGCCCCACCCGGCACGTGGGTCAAGCGCCGGCTTGGCCGCGAGGGGCCGATGAAGATCAGGCGGCGACGCTACCGCGGACAGGTATCCAACGGCATGTTATGCAGCCTCGACGAACTCGGATGGATCAAACAGGGGCCCGATCAGGTGGCATTGCTGCAGGGTGTCGAGACCGGCGAGCGCCTCGACGGCGGCCTCGACTGGGCGAAGGTGATGAGTCCGGCGCCGGCGGAGTGCGCGGAGACCACCGCCGAACTGTCCCTTCTCGAGATCCAGGCGTTGATCCATGACGCGTCCCCGTTAGGCGCCCATCGCGAAGACGCGGACACCGCGCGTGCGGCAGTGTTCCGGCCGGTCAAAGAGGTTGAGGTGGCAGCATCGAGGGGGTGAGGGCTGCCCCGGACCGCAGATCCCGCGTCGGCACCTACTGGCTCGGCCGAGACGCGACGCCCGAGGCCACGATCGCCCGCGCGGCGCGCTACGTGCCCCACAGCCGGACACCTCACACACCGTACTCGATCTGGGGTATGCCAGGCTGATCGCCTACCGCGCCGGTCGCAGGGCGGGTGTCTCCCCGGGCCGGACGCGTCCGGCCGTCCGCCCCGCCACGATTGCGGCATGCAGCGAACCTGCAGCGGCCCGGTGCAGAGTGCGGCCCGGCTGGATCCGTCCTCCGGCCCGATCAGCTGGGAGTCCCGATGACCACGGCAACGATCTCCAGCGCTCCGCCGCGGCGGCGACTCGGCATCAGGACACGTCGCGCAGTGCTGATCGCCCACATTTCCTCGGCCGGTGCATGGTTCGGGATCGACGTCGTCATGGCGGTGTTCGTTTTCACGGCCCTCTTCACCGGCGACGCGGCGATCAAAGCGTTGTGCTTTCAGGCTCTGGAGGTGTTCGCTGTGTGGCCTTTGTTGGTGACCGGCCTGATCTGCCTGGCCACCGGTGTCATTCTCGGGCTCGGAAGTAAATGGGGCGTGGTGCGGTACTGGTGGGTCGCCACGAAGCTCGTGCTCAATCTGATCCTGACCGGGCTGGTGCTCGTCGCCCTGCGCCCTCAGGTTGCACAGTCCGCCGAACAGGCGAGGCAATGGCTCGCGGGCGAGCCGGTGACCCTCGGAATCGGCGACTTGATCTATCCACCGATCGTGTCACCGGCCGCCCTGCTGATCGCGATGACGCTCTCGGTCGTCAAGCCCTGGGGGCTGGCCCGGCTCCGCAGGTGAGGTTGCGGCGGTGCGGGGCAGGTCGCTACGGAGTCGAACCCGAAGATGGGATCATCCGGATGACCGTCGCGGGGACCACGGATTTCCCCCGCATCGCGGACACAAACCGGACACGGCTTGACCACGCATGGTCTGGCTCATGACCCGGCCGGCCCCTTTGCAGCGGCGACACGCCGCGTCCGGGTAGCGCCGTAGATTGTGCTGCCGCCGCACCAGCAGCCAGAGCGCGGCCACCACGAGTATCAGAGCGAGCTGCCAGCTCATGTCACGGCCCCCCGGCCTGCGCATCGGCCGCACCAGCCCGGCAGAGCAGGACATCTCTGCGTCGGCTGAGCTCCGGTCGGCGTCGGCTGAGCTCGCGTGATCGCTGTGCGTGATGCGCCAATTGGTACAGACGAGCATCACACACGCGCTTGCGTCCGTAGCCGGAATCCGAACATTCGGCTGGTCCGCGTACCTCGTGAGGCGCTATCGGACCGGCAACCTGTCATGGCCTCCTCCGTGTCATATACCGGCCGAATCCGGTACTGATCGCGTGAAACTCATCCAGCGACGCTCCGGACGTCCGCCGGTCCTGCCGATGTTCACAGCGGTTCGAGCGCCAAGCACACCGCAGGTGGACCGGAGGGATACGGATGCGCCGATCAGGCAACTGAACTGATGTCCAGGTAGGCGAGGAGACGATGGACAGGAGCGAGCTCGTGGAGACCCTCCGTCGTGCCCAGGTGCCCGATGCGCTGTTCACCACGGAGGACGAGGCATGCGACTACGTGCATGCCAGGCTCACTGAGCTCCCACCGCCGGCCCCGGACGCCGCCGAGCGGATCGCGGAGATTCTCGCCGATCGGGACGAGATCCAGCGGGACGCGAAGGAGGCCCCCCACCGTGCACTACGGGAGGACGGGGCCCCCGGCCGTGGCGGGGAGCCACCCCCGCGGTGAATCACCTGCCGTCGTCGATCAGGTGCCGGATGCGCTGATCCAGCGCCGGGCACCGCCAGGTGGTCGCCGTTCCGGAGAACCGTCAGCCGCGCCTGACCGGTTCCAGAACGGCGACCACTGGCATTCCTGGGATCGCACTCGTGGCCGGTTCAATGGCTCTTCCGCGGCTCAGCTTCCTACCTGTGGCGCCGCGATATGCGCATCCTCGTCCCATCCGGAGAAGACGATGGAAACAGTCATGGGGCCGTTCCCCTCGATCTGCATCGGGTAGGGCTTGTCGGCGTTGTCCGCGACGCGCAGGGTCGATTGGCCCGACTTCTCCGCCAGCTTCAGCGTGTCCTGGTCGCCGACCTTGTCCTTGCCTGCCAGGGTGAATTCCTTGTTCGTGCTCAGAATCTGCTGCAGGAATGTCTTCTTGTCCAGTGCCTGACTCAACTGGGCGACCCTGGGGTCATTGGCTTCCAGTTTCTGGTAACCCGGACCGGTCGACCCGGGGATGCCTTTGGCATAGATGGTGTTGCGGCTCTTGATGATACTGATGGTCTGACCGTCGGAGGTGAGTTCGTCTTTACCGTCGCCGTTGTTGGTGAGTAGGATGTCGACAATGCTCTTGCTGCCGTCTTGGGTCACGGATCCGGTGACGTGCACGCTGCTGGCGTCGTCCGCGCTCGTTCTGGCGTCGTTGAGGATCTCGCTGGGTGATTTCTTCGACAGATCGTCACCGCTACCGCAGGCTGCCAGACTCAGGAGCAGGGCCATTGAGCCGGCAGCGGCCTTGATCCGCAAGGTCACGATGAGCCTCTTCCTATCGGTTTCCGGCCAGGTCCGGCCGAAGTCCCAGAGGGTAACGGCCGACCTTGGGCCGCGGTCGGCCGCACGGTGCGACGGGGCAGGAACAGGTGGGCCAGTGGGCCGACCCGCTCCTGGTCCATCCGGTCTAGTCGTCTGCCGGCCGGGTGGGTACCTGGCCGGCTCCGCTGCCCTGTCTGGCGCGGGGGCCGGGTCAGTACTGGGTGTCGGCGAGCACTCGGTCGATCTCGGCGGCGAGTTCGACGTCCTGACCCGTGATCCCGCCCGCCGAATGAGTGCTGCACCGGAAGGTCACGCTGCGCCAGCGGATGTCGATGTCCGGATGATGGTTGCGCGCCTCGGCGATCTCGGCAACTGCTCGCACGGCCTCGATCGCCGCCGGGAAGCTGGGCAACTTCGCGGTGCGCACGATCGCGTCACCGTCGCGCTCCCAGTCGGTCAGCCCAGCCAGGGCGTCCTTCACCTGCTCGTCATCGCACAGTTCAGCCATGTCCCCCATCCTGTCCTGCCTGCGCTGGCGGCGCAGCGATGCCCGGGTCCTGGTCACTCTGCGGGACGGGCACAGCGGGCGGACACACCGTGCATGAGCGCCGGACACACCGTGCATGAGCGCCGGACACGCGGGTGGGGGTCAGGCGTCGCGGGTGGCCGTTCTGGCGAGGGTGAGCCCGAGGCCGATCAGGATGTAGCACCCCGCGCGGTAGGTACTGGTGAGGATGCCGTCGAAGGGGATCGGGTCGCGCAGGACGTCGGCGATCGCGACCCACCCGGTGGTGAGCAGCAGGGGGTGCAGCCAGCTCAGCGACGGGATCGCGTAGAGCACTCCGAACACGATCGCCCCGCCCAGGGTCGCCGCGAGCACCACCAGCGGATGGTCGGTGACCGACGAGATCGCCAGGGCCACCGCGCCGACCGCGAGCAGCTGCCCGACGGTCCACACCGCGGCGAGCGCGACCCGTAGCAACCCTGAGCCCGGACCGACCTGGGTACCGGAAACCGTGAGCATTCCCTGCGCGCTGCCGGAGGGACCCACCAGTACCAGGCCGGTGAGGACGCCCAGCACGACGATCGCGGTGACCGCGGCTGCCGCCACGGCCAGCACACCGACCCCCTTGACCAGCACCAGCCGCCCCCGGCCTACCGGCGCGAGCAGCAGTCCCCGCAGCGTGCCGTACCCGGACTCGCCGGCCAGCGCATCGGCGGCGGCCATCGCCACGACCAGCGGCAGCAACAGGGCGAGCGAGATCGTCAGCGCCACGACCGGCAGCACCAGGCCGTTGCCCACCACCTGGGACAGCAGGCCCCCACCTGGTGAGCTCACCACGATGCCGATCCCGATCAGGACCGGGAGCAGGGCGAGCAGGCCCAGCGCGATGAGGGTGCGCGGACGGCGGAACACCCAGCGCAGCTCACTGCGCAGCAGCCGCAGCAGCGGGGCGCGCACCGGCCGGGCCCGGGGCGCTGCGGCCGCACTGACAGATGCCGCCGCGACTGGGGTGCTCATAGCTCACTTCCCTCGGTGAGCTGCGCGAACAGCTCGTCCAGCCGGGTACGCCAGCGTCGGACCTCGTGCACCGCGATCCCGGAGTGCACCAGCCTGGCCACCACGGTGGGCGGATCGGTCCCGGACAGCTCGACCCGCACCCCGTCCGGGCAGCTCGCCGCACTGAACCCGGCTGCGGACAGCGCCTCGACCGCCAGCGCGGAGTCCGGCGTGCAGACCTCCAGCGCAGGCGAGTCGCCGTCGAGCAGGGTGGCCAGCGGGCCGGCCGCGATCAGTGCTCCCTGGGCGAGGACCGCGACATGGGTGCAGGTGGCCTCCACCTCGGTGAGCAGGTGCGACGACACCAGCACGGTCGCGCCGTCGGCGTGCAGCTCGCCGATGATCCGCCGGACCTCGCGAGTCCCGGCCGGGTCGAGGCCGTTGGTCGGCTCGTCGAGCACGACCAGCCGACGGGGCACCAGCAAGGCCGCGGCCAGGCCGAGCCGTTGCTTCATGCCCAGTGAGTAGGTGCGATAACGCCGGTTCGCCGCGGCCGCCAGGCCGACCCGCGCCAGCGCGGTCTGCACCGCGTCCGGGATGGCCCGGGTGGGCAGTAGCGGCTCGGCCGCCGCGCAGCGACGCAGGTTCTCCCGGCCGGAGAGGAACGGATGGAAACCCGGGCCCTCCACCAGGGCACCGACGTGCGGGAGCACCTCGGCGGCGGCGGCCGGTACCGGCGCGCCGAGCAGTTCCACCGTGCCCGCCGTCGGCCGGGACAGCGCCAGCAGCAGCCGGATCATGGTCGTCTTGCCGGAACCGTTCGGGCCCAGCACCCCGAGCACGGCGCCGGCAGGCACATCGAGGTCCACAGCGGAGACCGCCACCGTCCGGCCGAATACCTTGCGCAGCCCCCGGATCCGGATGGCGGGCGGGTCCGGGCGGGCCTGGTCGCCGACCTCGGTCCGGGTAGCCGAGATGACCGTCACCGGGTCAGGGCCGCTTCGAGCACCTGCTGCGGAACCGCACCGCCCGCGATCCGCCCGTCAGCGGCCACCAGCACGGTGCCCACCTTGGTCTGCACGACCCAGCCATTGCCCCACGGCCCGCTCACCGGTCGGCCGACCTTCTTGACCAGCGCCAGCGGGTCGGCCGGAGTGCTTGGGCCGCCGTGTTCGGTTCTCGGCGCGGCCGGCGCTACGGCAGGCAGCCGCCCGAGCGCCACTGTGTCCCAGCCATCGCCCACGGTGCGAATCATGGCCCCGGCAGCGTCGGGGCCGCCCGGCGGGGCCTGTCCGGGCGCGTGGTCCCCGGGAGCATGGCCGGTCGGAGCTCGGGCCGGGTCGGGCTTCTTGACCGTGACACCGTCGGGCGGGATGAACCGGAACAACGCCGGGTCCTGCGGCCCGACCTGCAGTTGGGTGAACCCGATCTGCAGCGCGGGATCGAGGGAGCCATTGGCCAGCACCGTGAGCTGCAGCGGCACCCGCGCGGCCGAGTCGACCGCGACCCGAACCTCGCGCAGCAGCGTCCGTTCGGTGGGCTTGGGAGTGAGTACTAATTCGTAGACCGGCCGTCCGGCGACCATGGCGGTCCCATCCACGCCCACCGTGCTGCTCTGGCGGACCGCGCCGACCAGTTCCCGCGCGGCAGTGGCCGGATCTGCCACCGGAGCGTGCTCCGGCGCCTTCGCCGCATCGTGGCTCAGTGCGGTCGCGGTGCGTGCGGCGGAGTCGTAGCGCCATAACGTCGAGCCGTCCTCGACCAGTACCTGCTCGCCGTCACTGGAGGGCAACGCCAGCCGTCCGCGTCCCTGGCCATCGGACCAGGCCCGGAACGTGGTGACCGGGGCAGCCAGCGCCGCGGCCGGGCCCGCCATACCGGGCAGCGCGGGTAGGCCCAGCGCATTGTCCACCTCGACGTTCCCCCCGAACGCAGGCGCCTTCGCGGTGAGCACTGAGGCCACCAGATCCTCCGGGGACACCGGTGGCAGGGCAGGCGCCGATCCGGCACTGGCAGGCAGTGTGAGCGCCCCGAGGCCGATCGCTCCCGCCGCCGTGGCTCCCAGCGCAGCCGTCGATAGCTTCATTGCTTCCTCCCGATGGTCCACGCGGTTCACCGATGATGCTGCCCCCACCAGGCTGAGAAGGCCCTGAGACCTGAGAAGGCCCTGAGACTGGCGCTGAGAGGGATCTCAGCGACGGTGTCGGCGGTAACCGGCATGCTGTGCGCTGTGAGCCCACGGGTACTGGTGGTCGACGACGAACCGGGGGTTCGCCGCGCGTTGGAACGGGGGCTGCGCGCGGAGGGGATGGTCGTGGTCACGGCCGCTGACGGGCCGAGCGGGCTGCGTGCGGCACTGACCGGCAGCTTCGACGCGGTGCTGCTGGACATCATGTTGCCCGGCCTTTCCGGTTACCGGGTGCTGGAGCGGTTGCGGGCGGCCGGGGTGGCCACTCCGGTGCTGCTCGTCTCCGCCAAGGACGGCGAGATCGACCAGGCGGACGGGCTGGACCTGGGTGCCGACGGCTATCTGGTCAAGCCGTTCTCCTTCGTGGTGCTGGTGGCCCAGCTGCGTGCTGTGCTGCGCAGGCAGACCGACCGGCGCCGGGAGTCGGTGCTGACGCTCGGGGAGCTGGTGGTGGATCCGGCCCGGCGGCGGGTGAGCTGGGCGGGTGAACCCGTGCAGCTCTCGCCGAGGGAGTTCGCGGTGCTGCTCGCCCTGGCGCGCCGCGCGGGCAGCGTGGTGAGCAAGGACGAGCTGCTCAGCGCCGCGTGGGGTGGCGAGCGGGCCGCCAGCCGCAACGCGGTCGAGGTCTACGTCGGGTACCTGCGCCGCAAGCTGGACGCGGTCGGGGCCGGTGCGGTCCTGCAGACCGTGCGCGGGCACGGATACGTGGTCGCAGCGCTGGACGGGCCATGAATCGGGTGCGCCGGGCGTGGGCGGCCCGCCCGCTGCCGTTACGGGTCGCCGCCGTGGTCACCGCGGTGGGTCTGGTGCTGTTCCTGCTGGTGGCCAGGGGTGCCACGGCGGTGGTGCAGCGAACCCTGTCCGATGCACTGGACGGTGAACTCGCCGCCGCGGTGACCGCTGCCGTGCCCGCCGTGGCGTCTGGGCATCCGGCGCCGCAGCCGGCGGGTGGGGACATCGCGGTCCGGGTACTCGACCGGGCGGGCACTCCGGTCGACGGCGGCGGGCCGACTCCGCTCTCCGGCCAGGACGTCCACCGTCTGCTGGCCGGGCAGCCCGCGTGGACGCTGCGGCTGACGAGCCTGCCGCACGGTGGGCCGCCGATCGACCCGACGCGCTGGTCGGGACGGGTGGTCAGCGCACCGGACGGCACCCAGCGGCTGGTCGTGGCCGGTGCCGAGTCGGTGGCGCACGCGGTGCTGGTCGGGCGGACCGCGGCGGTGCTCGCGGTGGCGGCGGTACTGGCCGCGCTGGCGATGGGGGCGGCCGGCTGGGTGGCCGCCCGGTCTGCGTTGCGCCCGGTGGCCCGGATGCGGGTGGCGGCTTCCGAACTGCCTGCGGGAGACCGGTTGCCGCTGCCGTCGGCACCCGACGAGCTGCGGTCGCTGGCCGTGGCGCTCAACGACCTGCTGGCCCGCCGCGACGCGGCCGCGGAGCGGCTACGACGGTTCACCGGTGACGCCGCACACGAGCTGCGGTCCCCGGTGGCGGCGATCCGCGCTCAGACCGAGGTCGCGGTGGCACATCCGGACCCGGACCTGGCCGGTGCCACCCTGGAGGACGTCGCCGTGGAGGCCGCGCGGCTGTCCGCTCTGCTCGACGACCTGCTCGCGCTGGCGAGGGCCGACGCAGGCGAGCGGCTGCCCGCCGAACCGGTGGACCTCGCCGAGTCGGTCCGGGACGCCGTCCGCCGGGTGGGCGGTGGGCAGGTTGCGGTGCGGGTGACCACCCCGGTGCCGACGGTGCTGTACGCGGCACCCAGCGACGTCGCCCGGGTACTGGACAACCTGCTCGACAACGCCGTGCGGCATGCCCGGCACACGGTGCGGGTGGCTGTGCTGTCCGGCACCGCCGAGGTGCGCATCCTGGTCGACGACGACGGCGCCGGAGTGCCCGCCGAGCACCGTCAGCGGGTGTTCGACCGCTTCCACCGGGTGCAGGATGATCGCGATCGCGGCACCGGCGGCACCGGGCTGGGGCTGGCGCTGGTCGCCGAGACGGTGCGCCGCTACGGCGGCACCGCTGTGGTGGGGCAGGCCCCGGACGGTGGCGCCCGCTTCGAGGTGCGCTGGCCGGTCGGTCGCTCGTCACGAGCCCCCGACCCCGCCGCGCAACACCTCGGCCAGGTCAGCGCACACGCAGAGGAGTTGGCCGCCGCACCCACCGTGGTCGCGGCGGCGATCTGCCGGGAGGACCGGGTGCTCACCCAGCAGCGGGCCCGCCCGGCCGCCACGGCGGGCCGCTGGGAGCTGCCGGGTGGGCAGGTCGAGCCAGGCGAGAGTGCCCGGGACGCCCTGATCCGGGAGTGTCGTGAGGAGCTGGCGGCCGACATCGTGGCGGGTGGGCAGCTCGGACCGGACGTGCCGCTACCCGGTGGCCGCGTGCTGCGGGTCTACCAGGCGCGCCTGGCGGACCCCGGGCAGCACCCGGTGCCGGTGGAGCATGCCGCGCTGCGCTGGGTGAGCGCCGCGGAGCTGGCCGAGCTGGACTGGCTGGACGCCGACCGTGCCGTGTTGCCCGATCTGTACCGGATACTGCGCGCCGCTTCAGCACCGTCCGGTTCGACACCGTGCGGCGAGTGATCTCGGCGACAAAGTCCTGTTTCACCTCGCCGGTCACCAACCGCCCGACACCACCACGTACTCTTGGGTGTCCCACGTTCCGTTCTCGGGAGTTCCCCCTTGCCTACGGCTACCCATCCTCGCGTGCGCACCGACCTGCGCAATGTCGCCATCGTGGCGCATGTCGACCATGGCAAGACCACGCTCGTGGACGCCATGCTGCGCCAGTCCGGTGCGGTGACCGGCCGCAGCGAGGTGGACCGGGTGATGGACTCCGGCGACCTGGAGCGCGAAAAGGGCATCACGATCCTGGCCAAGAACACCGCGGTGAGCTGGGCCACCCCGGACGGCCCGGTCACCATCAACGTGGTCGACACCCCGGGGCACGCCGATTTCGGCGGTGAGGTGGAGCGCGGACTGTCCATGGTGGACGGTGTGCTGCTGCTGGTCGACGCGAGCGAAGGCCCCTTGCCGCAGACCCGTTTCGTGCTGCGCAAAGCGCTGGAGGCCCGGCTGCCGGTGGTGCTGGTGGTGAACAAGGTGGACCGGCCGGACGCCCGCATCAAGCAGGTGGTCGTCGAGACCCACGACCTGTTGCTCGACCTGGCCGCCGATCTCGACGCCGACGCCGCCGAGACCGTGCTGGACATGCCGGTGCTCTACGCCAGTGCCAGGGCCGGCCGCGCCAGCCTGACCCGGCCGGACGACGGTGAGCTGCCCGACATCGAAAACCTGACGCCGTTGTTCGACACCGTTCTCGCGCACGTGCCACCGCCCGCGGGTGATGCCGACGCGCCGCTGCAGGCACACGTCACCAACCTCGACGCGTCGTCCTTTCTGGGCCGGATCGCGCTGTGCCGGATCCGCGCCGGACGCCTGCACAAGGGCCAGACGGTGACCTGGTGCCGGGAGGACGGATCCTTCCGGCAGGTCCGGATCACCGAACTGCTGCGCACCGAGGGGCTGCAGCGGGTGCCCGCGACCAGCGCGAAGGCCGGTGACCTGGTGGCCATCGCCGGGATCGCGGAGATCACCATCGGCGACACGCTCGCGGACCTGGACGATCCGCGACCGCTGCCCCGGATCACCGTCGACGAACCGGCCATCGCGATGACCGTCGGGATCAACACCAGCCCGCTGGCCGGCCGTGGCGGTGGCACCAAGCTGACCGCCCGCCTGGTGCGCAACCGGCTGGACGCCGAACTCGTCGGCAACGTCAGCGTCCGGGTCCTGCCCACCGCTGCACCGGACGCCTGGGAGGTACAGGGTCGCGGGGAGCTGGCGCTCGCCATTCTGGTGGAGACCATGCGCCGGGAGGGATTCGAGCTCACCATCGGTAAGCCGCAGGTGGTCACCCGCACCATCGACGGCACCGTGCACGAACCGTTCGAACACCTGTCCGTGGACATTCCCGAGGAGCACCTCGGCGCGGTGACCCAGCTGCTGGCCGGTCGCAAGGGCCGGATGCAACAGATGGGCGCCGCCTCGGGAGAGGGCTGGGTCCGGCTGGAGTACTCGGTGCCCTCCCGGGGGTTGATCGGTTTCCGCACCGAATTCCTCACCACGACCCGGGGCACCGGCATCGCCCACCACGTGTTCGACGGTTACCGGCCATGGGTGGGGGAGCTGCGCACCCGCCGTTCCGGATCCCTGGTGGCGGATCGAACCGGTTCGGTCACCGGGTACGCCTTGGCGCAACTCGCGGACCGGGGCACCTTCTTCGTGGAACCCGGGGCCGACGTGTACGCCGGGATGGTGGTCGGTGAGAACCCCCGCGCCGAGGACATGGATCTCAACGTGTGCCGGGAAAAGAAGCTCACCAACATGCGCTCCTCCACCGGCGACGAGCTGGAACGTCTCGCCCGGCCCCGGTTGCTCGGGCTGGAGGAGGCGCTGGAGTTCTGCGCCGTCGACGAGTGTGTCGAGGTCGCCCCGGAGGTGGTGCGGGTGCGTAAGGTCGTGCTGGACGCCACTCAGCGCGCCCGGCAGCGTTCCCGGGATCGAGCGCCCCGCGCTTAGCCGTTCGGCGCCCACCCCGAGATCCGGGTGGCGCAGCGCTGCGGCAGCATGTCGCCTCGTGAAGAGGCCCGGCGCTGCGTGCAGAGCGGTGTTGGTGCTGTTCGCCGGGGCCACCTTCTTCGCAGGCAGCTCGCTGGCCGCCTGCACCGCCGAGCCCCTTCCACTGGTCCCGCGCAGTCAAGCACCCAGCTCGGTCGCTCCCGCTCCCGCCAGCGAGGTGGTGGTCGGAGTCGACCAGCTGACCGGCGGGTTCAATCCGCACACGCTGGCCGATCTGACCCCGGTGTCCACGGCCATCGCCGGTCTGCTGCTGCCCTCGGCGTTCGACCAGCAGCCGGACGGGCAGTGGGTCATGGACAAGACGCTGCTGACCTCCGCCGATGTCACCAGTACCCAGCCGTTCACGGTCACGTACCGGATCCGCCGCGACGCGCAGTGGTCGGACACCGCACCCATCGCCGCGGAGGACTTCGGTTACCTCGCCACGCAGCTGCGCACCCAGCCCGGTGTGGTGGACTCCGCCGGCTATCAGCTGATCGACACGGTGTCCTCCGCCGAGGGGGGCAAGACCGTCGAGGTGGTCTTCCGCAGGCCCTATCCCGGCTGGCGCACGTTGTTCCGCCAGCTGTTGCCCGCGCACCTGCTCAAGGACGCGCCCGGCGGCTGGCGCAAGGGGCTGGACAACGGTCTCGGCGTCTCGGGCGGTCCGTTCGCGCTGATCTCGCTCGATCCGACCCGCGGTGAGCTGGTGCTGGGCCGCAACGACCGGTACTGGGACACCCCGGCCGCGGTGGACCGGATCCTGTTCCGCAAGGGCAGCGACGCCACGTTGATCGACGCGCTGCGCACCCGCGGCGCGCAGGCGGCGCTGTTCGGGCATCCCGATGCCATCACCCAGATGTTGCTGCACGATGCGGCGTTGCCGGTCGAGTCGGCCTTGGTGCCGCAGCCGATACTGGCCTCCGTCCTGCTCCGCCCGGCCGGCGGCGTGCTGGGCGATCAGCGGGTGCGCACCGCGGTGGCCGCGGCACTGGACCGTTCCTCGCTGATCGCCACCGGGGTCGCCAGCGGTCCCTCGGCGGCGCTGCATGCCGATTCCGAGGTGATCGCTCCTTCGCAGCCGGGTTACCGGCCCACCGCCCCGCCTTCGGGGCCTCCGGTGGCCCCGGATCCCGCAACCCTGCGCCAGTCGCTCACCCAAGCCGGTTACCACCTCGGTGCAGCGGGGTGGGAACGGGCAGGTAAGCCGCTGACGCTGGTGGTGGCCGCACCGGAGGATCGCGAGCCCTATGGCGTGCTCGCCACCCGGGTGGCCGATCAGCTGCGGGCCGCCGGGATCCACGCCGAGCTGCGGCTGACCGAGCCGGAGACCCTGTTCGACACCGTTCTCGGCCCGGCTGGTATCCCCCGGCGGATGGTGGCGCGGCAGGGCACCGGCGAGCCGGGCAGCGCAGGTGCCGACATTGCCGTGGTCCCGCAGCCCGCCACCGGCCACCCCGGTACCCAGCTGGCCTCCTGGTACGGCTGCCCGCTGGTTCAGCCCGCCAAGCTGGAGCCGGCACCGGACAACCCGGCCGGTTTGTGTGATCTGTCCCTGCAGCCGCAGATCGAGCAGGCGCTCACCGCTGACGACCCGGGCACGGTGGCACCCGCGGTCGAGGCGGCGCTGTGGGAGCGGGCGGTGACGATCCCGCTCTACCAGCAGGCCTCGCTGTTGGTGACCACAGGTCAGCTGCACGGCGTGACTCCCGGATCACCGCTGGAAGGACCCTTCGACGGAGCGCAACGCTGGCAGCTGGTGCAGTGAACCCCGGACCAGAGTGAACCTTGGACCAGGAGGTCATTGTGATCGAGAAACCGAGTCGGACCTCGCTCGTGGTGGGTCTTCTCTGCCTGGCACTCGCCACCAGCGCCTGCGCTCAGCGTGGAATGGACGATCGGGTGACTGCCAGTGGCGGTGAGCCGGCGAGTGCGAGCGCGGCCGGCGACAACGGCAACGGCACGTACAACGCCCCGGACGTCCCCTCCGGACCCGCGATCTTCGTCGCCCAGGGCACGGCGTACTCCGCGTACAACGACACGACGGCGGCCACCACGAGTATCAGCAACACCGAGGTGCTCAACCAGGTCCTCGCCGCACCGTTCATCGTCGACGGGAACGGAAACTTCCTCCTCAACGCCGACGTGATGGTGTCGGCGGAACTGACCTCACGTGATCCGCAGGTCGTCACATACCGGATCAAGCCGGACGTGACCTGGTCCGACGGCGCACCGTTTGACTGCCGCGACTTCTATCTCGCCTGGCTCGCGCACAGTGGAAAAGCGGTGGCGCGAGGACCCGACGGCAAGCCGATCCTGGACGCCCAGGGTAAGGAATCGGACTATTTCCGGCCGGCGACGACGCTGGGCTACCATTCGGCCACCGGTGAGTGCCGCGACGCCCACACATTCGTCGAGACGTATTCGGCACCCTACGTCGAGTGGCGCAGAAACTATATCCAGAACGCCGTCCTGCCGGCCCATGTCCTTGAGCGGATGGCTGGCGTATCGGATATCGCGGCGATCGGCCCGCAATCCGCACAGCCGGATCTGAAGAAGGTGGCCGATGTATGGAACACCGTATGGAACGGTTTCAACGCCGACACGATGCCGGCGTCGGGACCCTACCGGATCGAGAGCTCTCAGCCGGATGGCCGGACCGTTCTTGTGCGTAACGACAAGTGGGCGGGAAAACCTGGAGGCCCCGATCGGATCGTCTTCACCCCGGCGGCCGGTGATGCGGCCGAGGTGGACGGCCTGCAGCACCGCAATGTCAATGTCGTCGTGCCCGGGGCCGATCCGGTTCTGGCGGATCGGTTACGGGCGCTCTCGGGCCGTGGTGTCGTTTTCGAGGCCCGTGGTGGGCCGACCACGGACAACCTGGAACTGAACCTGGCGCGGCCGCTGTTCCAGGACGTGGACGTGCGAACGGCTTTCGCCCAATGCATCGATCGCAACAAGCTGGTCGACGATCTGGTCCGTGGGGTGAACCCGACGGCGCAGCCCCAGGGGAGCCTGGTGTTCCTCCCCGACAGCGGAAGCTTTGAGGACCAGTACACGGACAAGATGCCCGCTGATCCCAGGCAGGCGCAACTGACCCTGGAACGCGACGGCTGGATCCTGGGCGCGGACGGTGTCTACTCCCGGAACGAGCAGCGGCTGTCCTTCACCATCAGCCACGACGGCTCGCCGACCAGTTCCCGCGCGGTGGAACTCATCAGAGGGCAGTGCAGGCAGGCCGGGATGGAGATCATCGATCGGCCCACCCCGGCCGGGTTCGGTGTCGCGCTCGCCCAGGGAACCTACGACGTCGCGTTGACGACGGACTCGCTCATTCCGCGCATCTCGTCCTTGGCCGAACGTTACGGGAGCAAGGGGGAGAAGAATTTTCAGCACTACGTGAACCCGCACGTCGACGACGCACTCGAAGTGGCGCAGACCGAATACGGTCAGCCGGTTCAGGTGGCCGCCCTCCAGAAGGCGGACAAACTCATCGCGGCAGATCTGGTCTCGTTTCCGCTCTTCCAGATTCCGGTCATGTGGGCACACAGTGACAACCTCGGAAACGTATTCCTGCACAACACGGCGGGTGTCACCTGGAATGCGAACGAATGGCGGGTGAACCAGCGCTGACGTCAGCTGGGGTCGCTCCCGCGCAGGGCGGCCCAGCACAGCGCCAGTGCCGCGGTCAGTGCCGTGGCGCAGGCCCAGGTCAGCACACCCCCGCCGTCGAGGAAGGCCCAGAGCAGGCCGACCACTGGCGCCGGTGTGACCAGGGCGGCGTCGGCCCGCAGCTGGCGGCGCCAACCGGTGGCGGGGAGCCCGTCGGTGTCCGGCAGGGTCGGGCTGTCGATGCGCCTTCCCGGCGGCTCACCGGCCCTGGCGGGGCCCGCCGGGTGCAGCCAGACGCCGTCGGCCTCGACGGTGAGGAGGCGATTGCGCCGTGGATCGCCGTGCAACCGAACCGGGGCCGGTGCGGGCAGCGTCATCAGCACCGGGTCGAAGTGTACCGGGATCCAGCGGCGCGCCTGCGTGCCCGGCGTCGTCGCCTCCAGTTCGAACCAGGACCGGGTGAGCAGGCCGGACTGCATCCGAACCCGCCGCGCCACCGTGAGCCGTGCCATCGTGACCTGGCCGGCTCTGCGGACGAGTCTGCGCCGGGTGATCAGCTGCCAGCCGAGGGTGCTCAGCACCACCGCGGCGACGAGGGCACTGAAGGCGACACCGGACGCGGCCCGGTCCACCGCGGCCAGCTCGGCACTGCCCGGGATGAACACACCGCCGGGCCGCCGAGGGTCGTAGGCGACCTCGGTGCGGGTACCCACCGGCGGTGATCGCGTCGCCAGGGTGACGGTGTCGGTTCGGCTGATGCCCGCCGCCGAACCGACGCCCGCCGCCGACCAGCGGATCTCGGCCGTCTGGTCGCCGGAGCGGATCACCGCGCCGTGGCCGCGGGCGGTTGCGGCGCCGACCCTGGCGCCGACCGTGTCCAACGTCCGGGCCGACAGCCCCGCGATGACCGTGCAGATCAGCAGGACCAGCAAGGATGTGCCCGCCCCGTACCGCAGCGCTCGGCTGCGGCCGGGGCGGGCACATCCGGTCACCGGGTGAAACCGATATCGGTGTAAATCGGATCGGAGACGCCGAATGCCCCGAAGTTGGCGATCCCGTTGCGCACCGCCCGGATGTCCGGGCGCTGGTACAGCGGCAGCGAGTGCCCGGTCCGCCAGATCTCCTGGTCGAGCTGGTTGGCCAACTGGATCTTGCGATTCGGATCGAGCTCCTGGTTGGCCTGGTCGAACAGGTTGTTGATGGTTTCGTCGCCGATGCCACCCCAGTTCTGCTGTGTGTCACCCCGGGTGCCGTAGATGGAACCCTTCGTCGAGACCGGGAACGGAACTCCGATCCAGGAGAAGTGGGTGATGTCGAAGTTTCCGGGGGTGAGGTACTTGTTGAAGAAATCGGCTGAGGGAACCGTGGTGATGTCGACCTTGACACCGACCTGGGCGAGGAACTGCTCGACCTGGCGGGCCTCCGACTCGCTGACCGGCGTCTGCGTCGGAATCACATCCCGGATGACCAGGTCCTTCCCGTTCTTGCTCCGGGTTCCGTTGCCCTGGCGGGTCCAGCCCAACTGGTCGAGCATCCGTGATGCCGCGGCGGGGTCGTAGCTGACGAGTCCCGAGTTGTCCTGGTAGCCCTTCTGACTCTCGACGTAGATGTGGTTGTCCAGCGTCGTGGCACCCGGCACGATCCGGCTGATCTGTGCGGTCGTGATGGCCTTGCGGTTGATCGCCTTCTGAATCGCGATCCGCAACTGCTGGTCGGCCAGGATGGTGCCGGGCTTACCGTTGAACGTGATGTGCCGGAAGTTCGGTGCCAGCGCCTTGCGCACAGTGATCCCAGGAGCGCCCTGCGCCCTGGTGTAGGCGTTGATATCGGGGCCGATGTCCGCGAAATCGGTCTCGTTGTTGGCCACCGCGTCGAACTGTGCCTCGGTGGGGATGGCGCGGAAGATGATCCGGTCCAACCGGGGCTTGGGGCCCCACCACTTCTCGTCCCGGACCACCGTGAGGGTGTTGGCCGTGCGGTCGATCTGGCTCACCTTGAACGGACCCGCCGTGACGGGCAGTCCCTGGGTCCACCCGGTGTTGAACACCTGTGGATTGGTGTTCGTGGAGGCCGGATACAACGGGCTGAAGATGCTCTGCCAGTCCGAGAACGGTTTCGCGAAGGTCACCACCGCCTGCTTGTCGCTGGTGCCCCGCTCGACGGATGCGACGTCGCTGTAGCCGGTGCTGGACACGATCTGGAAGGCACTGTTCTTGCCGTTGAGCGCTTCCCACTGGGCCCGGAAGTCCTGCCAGGTGATCGGGGTGCCGTCGCTCCAGGTGGCCTTGTCCTGCAAGGTGTAGGTCACCACCTGCGGAGTGGTGCTGGTCAGCTCGGCGGATTTGAGGTAGTTGCCGTTCGTCTTCACCGTGCCGTCCGGCTGGGCGAGGAAGAGTTGCGGCATGACACTGCCGAGCACGAAGTAGTTGTTGAGATCCGACCCGTCGATCTCGTTGTAGTTGAAGTTGGGCACCAGGTAGTCGACCGTCCACCGGAATGTGCCACCGTCCCGAAGCGTGCCGGCCGGGGCGGGATTGATGTCGACGGCACCGATCTTCGGGGCGGGGCCTTGTGCGTTCCCGCCTCCGCCGCAGCTGACCAGTACCAGCGCGAGAGCGGCGATCGGCACCCCCAGCAGCCGGGTCATAGACCGTTGTCGCATTCGCACGCCCTTTCCGTTGTCGGGGTTCGTTCGGGTGCCCTCATAGCACAGTTTGGGCTTCCGGGTAGTGACAGGCGGCCTCGTGTTCGGCCCCGTGGTCGGCCCCTTGATCGGCCGCTGCGCCGTCGGTCAGCGGCTGACGTGACGGTTCCTCCTGCTCGCAGCGGGTCTGCAGAGCGGGTGCCAATGCGGCGTAGCGGAAGCAACGGGTGCGGAATCGGCAGCCCGACGGCACGTCCGCCGGGCTAGGCAGATCCCCGGTGAGCAGGATCCGCTTCCGGGCGCGCTCCTTCGCCGGGTCGGGAATCGGAATCGCCGAGAGCAGTGCCTGGGTGTACGGGTGCCGCGGGTCGCGATACACCGCGTCGACCACCCCGATCTCGACGATCTTCCCCAGGTACATCACCGCGACCCGGTCGGCGATGTGCCGGATCACGGCCAGGTCGTGCGCGACGAACAGGTACGCCAGCCCCAGCCGGGCCTGGAGTTCCTCCAGCAGGTTGATCACCCCGGCCTGGATCGACACATCCAGCGCGGAGACCGGTTCGTCCAGCACGAGCACCTTCGGCTCCAGCGCGAGTGCCCTGGCGATCCCGATACGCTGGCGCTGCCCGCCGGAGAACTCGCCGGGGTAACGGCTGGCGTGCTCGGGGCGCAGCCCCACCATGCGCAGCAGTTCGGGCACCCGGGCACGGATCTCGGCGCCGGAGAAGCCATGCGTGCTCAGCGGCTCGGCGAGCACATCGACCACCGGCATTCTCGGGTCCAGCGCGGAGATCGGATCCTGGAACACCACCTGCATGTCCCTGCGCAGTTCCTTGCGGCGGCGCCGATCCAAGCTCGCCACGTCGCTGCCCAGCACTTCGATCCGCCCCTGGGCGGGGGCCGCGAGGTTGAGGATCTCCATCAACGTGGTGGTCTTGCCGCAACCGGACTCGCCGACCAGCCCGAGGGTCTCCCGCTCGCCCAGATCGAAGGAAACGCCGTCCACCGCCCTGACAGTCCCGACCTGACGTCGCAGCACCGCGCCCTTGGTCACCGGGTAGTGCCGGACCAGCTCCTCGACGCGCAGTGCGACGGGCGTGCCGTTCCGATCCCCGGTCCCCGCAGGTTCAGCCGGAGCCGGAGCCGGTGCGGCGGGGCGGCCGTCGGCGAACAGATCGCTCGCATCGGTGTCCGCGGTGATGTCGCCGCTGCGGTGACAGGCGGCCTGGTGGAGGTTGGCGGTACTGGGAGAGCCCCCGACCTCCACCGTGGTGAGCATGGGTTCGGTGGTCCGGCACTGATCGACCACCAGCGGGCAGCGTGGCGCGAAGGGGCACCCGGGCGGGAGCGCCACCAGCGTCGGCGGCTGACCCTCGATGGGTACCAGGGGCAGCCGTTGCGCCGTGTCCACCCGGGGGATCGAGCCGAGCAGCCCCAGCGTGTACGGCATCCGGGAGTGGTAGAAGATCTCGTCGACCGAGCCGGTTTCCACGGTGCGCCCCGCGTACATCACCTGCACCCGGTCGGCGAATCCGGCGACGACACCGAGATCGTGGGTGATCAGCACGATCGCGGCACCGGTGACCTCACGAGCGGTCTGCAGTACCTGCAGCACCTGGGCCTGCACTGTGACATCGAGCGCCGTGGTCGGCTCGTCGGCGATGATCAGATCCGGGTCGTTGGCGATCGCCATCGCGATCACCACACGCTGCCGCATGCCGCCGGAGAACTCGTGTGGGAAGGCGCGGGCCCTTCGCGCCGCATCGGGGATACCGACCAGGTCGAGCAGTTCCACAGCCCGCGCGCCCGCCGCGTGCTTGGCCAGGTCACCGTGCACCAGCAGCGCCTCGGCCACCTGATCGCCCACCGAGTAGACGGGGGTCAGCGCGGACAGCGGATCCTGGAAGATCATGGCGATCCGGCTGCCGCGGATCCGGGACAGGTCAGTGTCCGAGCGGCCGAGCAACTCGCGGCCCTGGAAGCGGATCGACCCGGTGACCTTGGATTGCGGCGGAAGCAGGCCCATGACGGCCATGGAGGACACCGACTTGCCGGAACCGGACTCACCGACGATCCCGAGCACCTCGCCCGCGCCGACCCGGTAGGTCAACTCGCGAACCGCGGTGACCCGGCCCTCCTCCGAGGGGAACGACACCGCGAGGCCGGTCACCTCGAGCACCGGTGCCTGCGGACTCATGTGACCGCTCCCGCGTCCACACCCGGGGCCGCCGGCCGGTTCCGGTGGCCGCGCTGCGACGTCGGGTCGAGCGCGTCGCGGAGGCCGTCGCCCACCGCGTTGACCGACAGCACCGTGAGCACGAGCAGCCCGCCGGAGAACAGGAACAACCACGGGAAGGTCAGCGCCGAGTCGGTACCCGAGGCGATGAGGGTGCCGAGTGAGACATCCGGGGGTTGCACCCCGAACCCGAAGAAGCTCAACCCGGTCTCGGTCAGGATCGCGGTGCCGACCGTGATGGTGGCGTCGACGATGAGCAGGGAGGCCATGTTGGGCACGATGTGCCTGCTGATGATCCGCCACGGGGGCACTCCCATGAATCGCGCAGCCAGGACGAACTCGCGTTCCCGCAGCGAGAGGGTCATGCCGCGCACGATCCGGGCGGTGAGCATCCACGCGAAAACAGCCAGCAGGAAGACGAGCACCAGCCAGGTCTTTCCCCGGAACGAGGGCGACAGGATCGCGATGATCAGGAACGAGGGCAGCACCAGCAGCAGGTCCACCACCCACAGCAGGGCGCGATCGGCCCACCCGCCCAAGTAGCCCGCGGTGGCTCCGACGATCGTGGCGAGCCCGGTGGAGATGATGCCGACCAGCAGCCCGATCGTCAGGGACTTCTGCAGCCCTCGCACGGTCTGGGCGAACACGTCCTCGCCGATCTGGGTCGTGCCGAACCAGTGCGTGCCCGAGGGGGGAGCCAGGTAGGCGGTGGCGTCCTGCTGGGCGTAGCCCCACGTCGTGATGAACGGCCCCAGGAAGGCCAGGGCGTACAGCAGCAGCACGCAGGCCAGGCCGGCCACTGCCATCCGGTTGCGCAGGAACCGGCGCAGCACCAACCGGCCCCGGCCCGAGGCGCGAACCGGTTGCGGCGACGCCTCCACGGCGGTACCACCGGTCGCCCCGGGGTGTTCCGGATCGGCAACGGACGCAGACATCGCCACCTCCTCAGATCCGGATCCGCGGGTCGAGCGCGGCGTAGAGCACGTCGGACAACCAGCCCGACACCAGCACCATCACCGCGATGAACAGGGTCACCGTCGCCACGATGTTGGTGTCGTTGCGGTTGATGCCGTACACGAGCCAGTCGCCCATGCCGTACCAGCCGAAGATCCGCTCCGTGAAGACGCCCCCGGTGATCAGCAGGCCGAACCCGAAGCCGAACAGCGTGGCCATCGGGATCAGCGCGGTGCGAAGCCCGTGCGTGAACAGCGCCTTGCGCCGGGTCAGGCCCTTGGCCTGGGCGGTACGCAGGAAGTCGCTGCCCAGCACATCGAGCATGGCGCTGCGCTGATATCGGCTGTAGAGCGCGATCTGGCTCAGTGCGATGGCCAGTGTCGGCAGGACCAGATGTGCCAGCCGGTCCAGCAGTGCGGCCGGCCAGCTGCCCTCGAAACCGGGGGTGACCTCGCCGGTGAAGTACAACACCGTGGTGCCCGAGGACTGGTTGAGCTGCAGTCCGCCGAACTTCAGCAGTGTCCCGATCAGGAACACCGGAGTGGACAGGACCAGGAAGGAGAACACGGTCGCGGCGTAGTCGCTGGCCCGGTACTGGCGGATCGCGCTGGCCACGCCGATCAGCACGCCCAGCACGATCCCCACCACGGTGCCGAGGGCGAACAGCCGGAGGCTCACACCGACGCGGCGACCGAGGTCGTCGGTGATCGGCTGGCCGGTGATGGTGGAACCGAAGTCACCGTGGACCACGCCGTCCATCCAGCTGACGAAGCGCAGCGGGATGGGCTCGTCCAGCCGTAGTTCGGCGCGCTTGGCCGCGATGACCGAGGCGGGCGGCGGCGGGGTGTGGCCCTGCAACTCGCTCAGCGGAGAGAACGTCAGCGAGGCCAGACTGAACGCCAGAAACGTGGCGACCAGGCACAGCAGGACATAGTTGGCGAGGCGACGGGCCAAGAAGCCGGTCACCGGATGTTCACCGCTGCGCCAGAGTCGTTCACCGCGTTCACCGACGGGGAACGCTACTACCCGTCGCGCCAGGTCCGCCGATCGTGTGGCGAGTTCCCCATGGTCGGGGCGGCCGTCCGCCTCGTCAGGTCCGCGCCAGCCGCCGCCGGCGCCCCCCGGATGCGCCTTCGGGTCACCATTTGGTCACAATCCGAACACGCATCGGGGTGCTACTGGCGTAGCTGCCTAGCGTGCTCCGCGACGGTGAGCGTGCTCCGGGGAGCAGGATGGCTCGCCGGCCGGAACTGCGTGCGCGGCGCAGAGAAAGCTGCGGCGTCATGGCGAGGAGGTCAGTTTGTCCATGAGGAGATCAGGGCTCTTGAGGGCGGCCGCGCTCGTCGCGGGCGCGACTCTGGTGCTGTCGGCCTGCGGTGGTGGTCAGGGTGGTAGTGAAGTCCGGACGGGCACGGCCTTCGCTGAGTGCACGGCCAAGCCGAACACCTGTAACTCGGCCGCCGCAGGCCAGCTGCAGCAGGGTGGCGACCTGACATACGCCCTGGAGAAGAACGTCTCCAACTGGAACATGCTGTCCTCCGAGGGCAACGTGTTCGACACGGGCCTGGTGCTGCGCGGCGTGCTGCCCGCGACGTTCAACACGCTGCCCGACCTCACGCTGGCGATGAACACGTCCCTGCTGGAGTCGGCGAAGATCACCGGTACCAATCCCGAGACGATCGTCTACAAGATCAAGGACAACGCGGCGTGGTCGGATGGCACGCCCATCGCCGCGGACGACTTCATCTACCAGTGGAAGGTGATGAACGGGCGGGACTGCCCGAACTGCAGCCCGTCCTCCACCTCCGGCTACGACCAGATCCAGTCGGTCGTGGGCAGCGACAACAACAAGACGGTGACGGTGACGCTGTCCAAGCCCTACACCGATTGGAAGAACCTGTGGAGCTCGGGTAACCCGATCTATCCGGCGCACATCGCCGCGAAGCACGGTGACACCGCCACCCCTGCGGGCCTGGCCAGTTCGTTCGACTGGTTCGCCAAGAACGTGCCGAGCTATTCCGGCGGTCCGTTCCAGATCAGCCAGTTCCAGAACAACAACTCTGTCACCCTGGTGCCGAACCCCGCGTGGTATGGGCCGATCCCCAACCTCAGCCGGGTGATCTTCCGGATCATCACCGACGCCGCCCAGGAGCCTAACGCTCTGCAGAACCGGGAAGTCCAGGTGATCTACCCGCAGCCGGAGCTGGATCTGGTGAACCAGGTGCGCAACATGGCGGGGGTGTCCTCCACGGTCGGGCTCGGCCTGAGCTGGGAGCATGCCGACCTCAACCTCGCCAACCCGTTCCTGGCCGCCAAGCCGCTGCGGACCGCCCTGTTCACCGCCGTCGACCGCCAGGCCATCATCAACAAGACCGTCGGGCAGTTCGCCGGGAAGGTGCCCCCGCTGAACAACCACAACTTCGTTCCGCAGCAGCGGGGTTACCAGGATGTGGTCACCCAGAGCGGGCAGGGTGCCGGCAAGCTGGACCAGGCCAAGAAGATCCTCACCGACGCCGGTTACAAGATCCAGGGTGATCAGCTCATCGCGCCGGACGGCAAACCGGTCCCGCCGATGCGGATCCGCTACACGGGGGGCAACCAGATCCGCCAGACCGAGTGCCAGCTGATCGCCGCTCAGGTCAAACCGCTCGGCATCACGCTGCAGGTCGTCCCGACCGACGACCTGGGTGGAACCCTGCAGAAGGGTGACTTCGACGTGATGGTCTACGCGTGGGTCGCCTCACCCTTCCCGTACGCGAACGCGGTGCAGACCTGGGTGACCGGGCAGGGCAACAACTTCGGCCACTACAGCAACCCCGAGGTCGACCGGCTGATCGCCGCGGCGAGCAGCGAGACCGACGAGGCACAGGCCGTCGCGCAGCTCAACCAGTCCGACCGGTTGATGACCGAGGACGCCTATGTGCTTCCGCTGTACCAGAAGGCGACATTCATCGCGCTCGACGACAAGGTCGCGAACGTGCGCAACAACTCCTCACTGGACGGCCCGCCGTACAACATTCAGGACTGGGGCCTGCGAAAGAAGTGATCGGGTAACCCCGCTCATCGTCGAGCGGCCGGGGAGATCGAGTCAGCAGCGGTCTCCCCGGCAGCGTCGGCCCCATGCCGACGTAGGCTGTCGCCGGCGGTCGCCCCACCAGCGCGGCCCCGCCAGAACCCCGTGAAGCAGGAAGATCTCCATGCTCGCCTATGCCGCACGTCGCATGCTCGTCTCGGTGCCGATCCTCGTCCTCGCGACGTTCGTGGTCTTCGTCATGGTGTCGTGGGCGGGTGATCCGCTGTCGAACCTCAGAGCCCGCAATCCTCCGCCGCCACCCCGTTCCCTGGAGCTCGAAGCGGCCCGGCTGCACCTCAACGAGCCGCTGGTCATCCGTTACTGGCACTGGATCATCGGTGTGGTGCACGGCGACTTCGGGCCTTCGGTGCAAACCACCCAGGTGATCGGTCCCGAACTCGTCCATCGGTTCCTGGTCACGTTCCGGCTGATCGCGCTGGCGATGGTCGTGGCGTTGCTGCTGGCGGTGGTCGTCGGGGTGATCAGTGCGGTCAAGCAGTATTCGCGGACCGACTACACCTTCACCTTCTTCGGGTTTCTCTTCCTGGCCATGCCGGCGTTCTGGTTCGCGATCCTGCTCAAGGAAGCAGGCATCAGCGTCAACCAGACGGTGGGCCAGCAGGTGTTCTTCACCATCGGGGACAGTTCCGTCTACGTCGAGGGTGGTGGCTGGGCCACGTTCACCGACATCGTCGGCCACATGGTCCTGCCCACCATCACCCTGGCCTTGGTGTCGTTCGCGGCGTGGAGCCGTTTCCAGCGGGCTTCGATGCTGGAGGTGCTCGGCAGCGACTATGTCCGGCTGGCCAGGGCCAAAGGGCTCCCGCGTCGACAGGTGATGGTCCGCCACGCCCTGCGCACCGCGCTGATCCCGCTGGTCACCGTCACCGCGCTGGATCTCGGCGCGATCATCTCCGGTGCCGTCCTCACCGAGAACGTGTTCCAGTGGCGCGGGGCGGGCAGCTTCCTGCTCGACTCGATCCAGCGCGACGACGTCTACGCCGTATCCGGCTGGCTGCTGGTGTCGGCGACCTTCATCATTCTGTTCAACCTGGCCGCTGACCTGCTCTATGCCGTGCTCGATCCGAGGATCCGCTATGCGTGACCGAATCGTGAACGGTGCGGCGGGCGGCGCGGCACCGGCAGGGACCGAACCCGGGGCCGGCGCGGAGCGGGAGTTCGCCGTCGCCGAGCGCAGCCAGACGCAGCTCGTGCTGCGGCGTTTCCTGCAGCACAAACTGGCCGTGGCCAGCCTGATCGTGTTCCTGGCCATCGTGGCGCTGGCCTTCGTCGGCGGCTGGTTGTGGAAATACTCCGTGTCGGACTACACCCCGGACAACTCGGTGCCGCCGTCCCTGGAGCACCCGTTCGGCACCGATGCCGCCGGACTGGACCTGTTCGCCCTCGTGCTGCGCGGCACCCAGATATCGATCGGGATCTCGGTGCTGGTCGCGCTGTTCTCCACCGTGGTGGGCACGCTGTGGGGTGCCGTCGCCGGTTACTACCGCGGTGCGGTCGACACCGTGATGATGCGCATCGCCGACCTCATCCTCACCCTGCCGCTGCTCGCGGTCGCCGCGGTTCTCGGGCACAACGCGGATGGCTCCTGGTGGCTGATCGCGCTGGTGATCGCCGGGCTGCAGTGGGCCTACGTCTCCCGCGTCGTGCGCGGAGTGGTGCTCTCGTTGCGGGAGAAGGAGTTCATCGAGGCGGCCAGGGCACTGGGCGCGAGCGATTCCCGGATCATTCTCCGGCATCTCATTCCCAACGCACTCGGCGCGGTCATCGTGAACGCCACGGTCCTGGTGGCGATCGCGATCCTGCTGGAGACGGCGTTGTCCTACCTGGGCTTCGGCGTCCGCCCACCGGACACCTCGCTCGGCTTGCTGGTCACCCAGGCGCAGACCGCGGTGGAGACCCGGCCGTGGCTGTTCTACTTCCCCGGTCTGTTCATCATCCTGATCGCGCTGACGATCAACTTCATCGGGGACGGCCTGCGGGACGCCTTCGATCCCCACCAGACGAAGGTCAGGGCATGACACCCGCCGATCCCGGCCCGGACAGTGGCACACCGGTTGAGGTCGTGCTCGACATCGACAACCTGCAGGTGGCGTTCCCCACCGACGACGGGCTGGTCCAGGCCGTGCGTGGGGTGAGCTACCAGCTCCGTCGTGGTCAGGTGCTCGGCATCGTCGGCGAGTCGGGGTCCGGCAAGTCGGTGACGTCGCTGGCCACGATGGGACTGCTGCCCGGCTCCGCTCAGGTCTCCGGGTCGGTCCGGCTGGACGGCGCCGAGTTGCTCGGGGCGTCGGACTCCGAGCTCAGCCGGGTGCGTGGCCGCCGGATCTCGATGATCTTCCAGGACCCGATGACCTCACTGAACCCGGTCTACACCGTCGGCGACCAGATCGTCGAGGCCATCCGGGCACACCACGATGTGCGGCGGGACGCGGCGTTGCGCCAGGCGGTGGAGTTGCTCGATCTGGTCAGCATCCCCAACCCGGCGCAGCGGGTGCGCAGCTACCCGCATGAGCTCTCCGGAGGAATGCGCCAGCGGGTGGTGATCGCGATCGCGGTGGCGAACCGGCCCGATGTGATCATCGCCGACGAACCCACCACTGCGCTGGACGTGACGGTGCAGGCGCAGATCCTGGAGGCACTGCGCACCGCGAAGGCCCAGACCGGTGCCGCCATGGTGCTCATCACCCATGATCTCGGCGTTATCGCGGGTGAGGCCGACCGGGTGCTGGTGATGTACGCGGGACGGGTCGTCGAGGCAGGTAGCGTCGAGGAGATCTTCTACATCCCGCGGATGCCGTACACGCTGGGACTGCTGGGCAGCCTGCCCCGGCTCGACGTGCGGACCGAGCGGCTCAACCCGATCAGCGGGTCGCCGCCTTCGGCGGTGAACCTGCCGCCGGGCTGTCCGTTCATGCCGCGCTGCCCGATGGCCGGTGAGCCGTGCGCGTCCGAGGAACCACCGCTGGAACCGGCCGACACCCGTGGACATCTGTCGGCGTGCCACTTCAGCGCGCACCTGGCCGGGGTGCAACCGGGTGATCTGTTCCGGCCGGTCTCCCGCGACGCCGACGCCGCGGAGGTGTCATGGTGAGCCGGGCCGATGAGCCGGTACTCACGGTGCGTCATCTGGTCAAGCACTTCCCGCTGCGTGGTGGCGGTTTGACCCGGCGCAGGGTCGGCGAGGTACACGCGGTCTGCGACGTGTCCTTCGACCTCTATGCCCGCGAGACCCTGGGACTGGTCGGCGAGTCGGGCTGCGGCAAGTCCACCACGGCGCGGGTGCTGCTCAACCTGCAGCCCGCCACGGCCGGCGAGGTCCGCTACCAGGGCGCCGAGCTGACCCAGCTCTCCCACAAGGCCATGCAGCGGCTCCGATGCGAGCTGCAGATCGTCTTCCAGGATCCGTACGCCTCGCTGGATCCGCGACTGCCGGTCAACGAGATCGTGGCGGAGCCGCTGCACATCCACGGGCGCTACGGTTCCGGCGGGCGAGAGCAGGTGCGCGAGCTGCTGCGGTTGGTCGGGCTCAAGCCCGAGCACGGCAACCGGTTCCCGCACGAGTTCTCCGGCGGGCAGCGGCAGCGGATCGGCATCGCGCGGGCACTGGCCCTGCGGCCCAGGGTGCTGATCCTGGACGAGCCGGTCTCCGCGCTGGATGTCTCCATCCAGGCCGGGGTGCTCAACCTGCTGAGTGACCTGCAGGAGGAGCTCGGCCTCTCCTACCTGTTCGTCTCCCACGATCTGTCGGTGGTGCGGCACGTGGCTGATCACATCGCGGTGATGTACCTGGGCCGCATCGTGGAGACGGGGACGACCGAGCAGCTGTTCGACCTGCCCGCCCATCCCTACACCCAGGCGTTGATCTCGGCGATCCCGCTCCCGGATCCGCGCAAGGAACGGGCCCGCGAGCGCATCATCATCGCCGGTGACGTGCCGAACCCGGCGAACCCGCCCTCGGGCTGCCGGTTCCGCACCCGGTGCCACCTCTTCGCCGACGAACTCACCGGTGCACAGCAGCAGCGCTGCATCCAGGACATCCCGGAGCTGACCGACCGTGGCCACGGCCACCCCACCGCGTGCCACTACGCGAAGCGGTAGCCCAGCGGTGCCGGGCTACTCCGCGCGGTGCAGGTCCATGCTGATGTCCACGCCACCGTGCAGGGTCTGGTAGATGACGCAGTAGCGCTCGGTGAGTCTGGCCAGGGTGGCCAGCTGCCCGTCGTCGGCGTCGGCGTCCAGGGTGATCTCGACCCGGATCCGCCGGAAGCCGACCTGCACCTGCCGGTCCACCCCGAGGGTGCCGCGGAAGTCCAGGTCACCGTGGGCATGCACGGTTCCACCACGGACCGGCAGCTCCAGCGACGTCGCCACCGCGCGCAACGTGACTCCGGCGCAGGCCACCAGCGCCTCCAGCAACATGTCACCCGAGCACAGCTGCGTGCCGTCCCCGCCGGCTGCGGGATGCAGCCCGGCTTCGGCCAGCACGGTTGCGGTCCGCACCCGGCAGGCCACCCCGGTGCCGTCCAGCTCACCGTCGGCGCTCAGCGTGACCATCGCGCTGCCCGCGTCGTCGCGGTACCGCTCCTTGAGCGGGGTCTGGAGCTGCCGCAATGCCGCTGCGTCCACCGGCGTCCTCTCGTGCGATCCACGTCCCGCCCGGCAGTTCTACCACGCGGAACGCGGCGTCAGGGCGATCCGGCAGGACGTGCTGCCGCCGATGGCCGCGTCGAGGGTGTTCTCCGCGCCACACGAGTGACGTGCACCGATTGTGCCGCCCGGGTGGGTACGGCGGTTTGACGTGGTAAGTCCGGGGCATGACTCTCGGGCAGCAAGGGGCTGCCGGGGAGAGGGTGCACATGGATGTCGACATCACGGAGATCCCGACGTCCTGGCTGCTGTGCCGCTGGCGACATCGTCATGCGTTCGACGCCGGCCAGCTCGAACTTGACGGCCGCACCGTGGCGAGGTGGTCGGCGAGATGCGAGCGCTGCGACACGGTGAGCAAGGTCGACTACAAAGTGACCCGCTCCGGGAGCAAGGTGAAGAAGATCGAACGCGCCTCCACGATGATCACCTACGAGTGGACCGAGGACTACCGGCGGCTCATGCACATGGTCACCTCAGCGGACGCCTGCCAGGAGGTGCTGCGGCGGCAGATCGAGGGCTACCTGCAGGCGGTACCAGCGGGGGCGTGACCCAGAATGAGCATCTCGTTCCCGCCGCGCTGGAACTCGTAGTCCACCCGACGCAGCCGGGAGCTGACTCCGTGGCCGCCCAGCTGGGCCAGAAGCCGGTCGAGTTCGTCGAATCGCTCGCCGTAGGTGAACAGCAGATGCGAGCTGAGTACCAGGTCGAAGCAGCACACCGTGGCGGACGAGGACGGGTCACCCGGTGTCGGCCGGGGCTCACGGTAGCGACCATGCAACCCGGCCAGTGGTCTTCGAAGCTCCGGTGGTCCCTGGAGAAGCCCGGCCACAACGCGCTCGTTCGAGTCGACGGCTCCCTGCTGGAAGAATGTGGCGGCGCGAATCCTCTCCTCGGCGGTCGCTGATACTATCAATGCACTGGAATAACTCTCGAGTGCTGCCCGCAAATCTTTCGAAATCGCTCGGCGCTCGGGGCTGTGTCGAAGGCGCTTTTTGGGTACGCGCAGAACAGCGAGAACAGGTGGGTGGTGGCAAGATCGTTCCAGAGGTCTTCTAATGCGATGGCGGCGGCATTGCCCTGGTCCCACAGCACGGCGACCATTTCACCGTAGATTCGGACATCGCGTGGCCCCTCTGCCACGCGGGAAATGAGCTTCCCCATGGCGGTTCTGAAGCGCGCCGCGTCCGGCGTGCCCTGCACCATGAACCTCGACATGGCTTCGGACGCGTCCAGTGCAATGTAGCGCCCGCATCGCTGGGCCTCACGGAGGTCGATGCCCGCTTCGGTGAGGACGCGGGCGTAGAAGTCCCGGTGGTAGGCAGTGGCAACGATGATGGCAGCATTGCCGGCGAGGAGGCCCGGCGCGAGGAATTCCCGCACGGAGTCCATGAGGGAGGCTTCTGTCTCGTAGAATCCGACCACATGCGAATGGCCCTCGAGGGCGACATTGTCGTCACGCTGTGGCTCGTTCGCCGTCAGGCTGCGGGTCCCGTCCTGGCCGTGGTCCATCGTCGTGTTCAGTCTGGCCAGGCGATCGGCGAGATCGCGGTGACCGATCCGATACAGACCGCCGGTCCGCCGGACGCCGAGACGCTTGGCCCAGGTGCTGTCGAGGATGACGGAGCCATTCGGCCGGTGCGGACGGTGGTTCTGCTGGTAAGGGACCATGGGTATCGTCCCCCCTTCTCCATTCGTGGGGCTATGTGCCCCCGCTGGTTCCACCTGGGACCAGCGTGCGCGCGGCCGGAGCCGGCGATGCGAGTAGCCGACTACTCGGATCGACGGGTACCTGGCCGGGGTCAGTCGCCGTGGAGTAGGGCGGCGAGTTGGGTGCGGTCGGAGGTGCCGAGTTTGGCGCTGGCGCGATAGAGGTGGCCTTCGACGGTGCGGATCGACACGGTGAGCCGGTCGGCGATCTGCCGGTTGGACAGGCCGCGGGCGGCCAGGGTGACGATTTCGCGTTCCCGGCTGGTGAGGGGTAGCGGTGTGGCCAGCGCGGCCAGTGCGGGGGTGCGGGCGCTTTGGCAGGCCTCGGCGAGCCGGTGGGCGCGGGTGGCGGCGGCCTGGGCGGAGCCGCGGCTGTTGTGCCGGGTGTGGGCGGCGGCGGCCTGGGCGGCGGCGTCGGCGGCCAGCAGCAGGGTGCCGAGCTGTTCGAGTTGGATTGAGGCGGCGTGCAGCGCGGCGCCGTCGTCGGCGGCCAGGGCGGCGGCGTGCGCGGCGGCGGCCGGGGCGCGGGGCCCGTCGACCTGGGTGGCCAGCTGGGCGAGCCGGTCGGCCACCGTGTGGTCACCGAAGCAGACCGCGGTGTGCAACGCGAACACTTCCACGGCGAGTTGGCCCTGCGCCGCCGCCACCTCGGCCGCTCGGCGAGCTCGGGTGACGGCCTCGCTGACACCGCCCTCGGCGGCGGCCACCCAGGCCTCGGCCAGCAGCACGTCCGGTTTCCCGAAAACGAATCCTGGGTGCCGCGCGGCGGTGATCTCCGCGAAGGCTTGGCTTGCCGAGGCGGCGTCACCGGCCATCCCGAGCGCCCCGGTAAGACTCACGAGCCCGCCCAGCGACCAGCCCGCAGGATCCGCACCGTGGATGCCTGCAATAGCCTGACGACACCAGCGGGCGGCGGTCTGGACCTGTCCGCGGCTGTTCGCCACCTCCGCGCACATGAAGCTGGTCATCACGTCCCCGGGTCCGGGGGTGTCCTGGCAGCGCTCGCGGTAGCGTTGCGCGGCGTACTCGGCCTGGTCCAGAAGACCGGCCAGCAGCAGTCCCCGCTGCCACATCGCCACGACGACCGCCGCCTGGTGCAGCCCGATCTCGAACGACTCGACGCGGGCGTCGATCCGCTGCAAGGCCTCGTCCACCCCGTCGAGGCGACCCAGGCCCCCGCAGGCCGTGGCGAGACCCCAACCGGCCAGGTGCGTCGCGGCCGGGGAGCAGCGCGGATCGGCGATCACCCCGGCAGCCGCCTCGGCGGCCCGGACAGTCCGGCCTTGAAAGGCGTCGAGCACCGAGCGCATCCCGGCCAACTCCAGACCGGCGGTGTGATCAGAGATGCTGCTTGCCAGGGCGTCGAGCACCCGCTCCGCCTCGGCGACACGCCCGAGGGTGAAAGCCAAGGCGGCCAGCCGGGGAACCGCCAATTGGGCACGCTCGGTGTCGGTGCGGGCCAGGGCGTCCAGCTCCGCCAGCTCGTCCTCAGCCTCGGCCCCTCGGCCAGACCAACCGAGCGCGTTGCCCAGCAGCAGCCGTGGCTCGAAGCCGCCGCCGGCGGCGATCGCGGCCCTGGCGACCCGGGTGGCCAACGCCAGGTCGCCGAGCTCAGTGGCGCGGTGGGCGGCGGCGGTGAGCAGTGCAGGTTCTGGTGGCAGGTCGGAGTCCAGCGTCAACAGGGCACGGCGCAAGGTGTCACCGGCCCGGCGGCCGCCGGTCGCCGCCAGTGCGTGCGCGATCCGACCGCGCAGCCGGCGGGCCCGCAGCCGGCCCAGCTGCTCGCGCCGCACCTCGCCATACAGCGGGTGGGCCAGCCGGGCCTGCAACCGCCGCCCATCCGGATAGACCTCGACCAGCCCCCGCGCCTCGGCCGCCTCCACCGCTGCCGCATCGGTCAACCCCACCAGCAGCGGCACACCCAGCGGCTCGCTGAAGGCCAGCACCTCGATCACGTCACTCAACGCGCCGGGCAGCCGGCCGATCCGGGCCGACACCAGCTCGACCAACCCCGGCGACAGCGCAATCTCCCCGCCCCACCGCCACACTCCGGCGACCTGATGCAACCGACCCGATTCCAGCTCTCCGTCGACCAGCTGTCGCAGATACAGCGCGTTGCCCTGGGTGATCGACCACAGGCGGCGCACGGCGGCGCTGTCCACCGGCCCACCCAGCGTCGCCTCCACCAACGTGGCGGTCTCGGTCGCCGACAGCGGTTGGACTTCTAGCCGGGCGAGGTGGCCGTCCTTCCACAGGGCGGTCACCGCGTCCGGTGCGGTCTCCCCGGTGCGCAGTGTCAGCACCAGGGTCGCCGCCCGCCGCAGCGCGAGCTGGTGGACCAACATCGCCGACAGCTCATCCATGAGGTGCGCGTCGTCCACCCCGACGATCACACCCGCCCGGCCGGCCCCCGCCAGCAACGCAGCACTGGCCTCACGCACCAACCGGGCCGGATCCGGGCCGATCCCCCCCAGCGTCGCGGCGAACGCGCCCAGCGGCAACGCCCGCGCCGAGGCCGTGGCCACCACCCACCGGGTCAGCACGCCGCGCTGCTGCGCCACGGCCAGCGCCTCCCTCGCCAGCCGGGTCTTGGGCCCCCCCCCCCCCCCCCCCCCCCCCCCCCCCCCCCCC
>DASXOV010000049.1:0-1623 GCA_036494005.1 Pseudonocardiaceae bacterium
GACGGCCCATCCCGGCAAACCGGCCGCACATCCCCCGGGTCACGCCGCCGCTGACCACGGTTGCTCGTCTGCGCGTTACCTAGTGGCGTTGTTCACCGTCACCCACACCAGGTCGTGCACGAGATCAGCACAGCTCCGGCATAGAATGGTTAGCGCCTCGGCGGCGGTGACCTCAACATCGTCCTCGCAACCGTGCTCGTGTTGCCAGAGCACTGCCACCCACTTGCTGACCTCACCGCCGCAGCGTAGACACGTCACTAACACCGGTGCCGAGACGGTTGCTCACTCCCTCTGCACACCACCTCGGGGGTGGGCTCCAGAAAGATCGTGTTCAGGGTGATTGTGTTACCTGCCGACGGGCGCACAGACGCTGTCCATCGCCGGGGCGCGTAGGGCTCATTTCCCATGATTGCCGAGACGGACAGTACCGGCAAGCGCAGGTCATGTCACCAATCTGCGCTGTTGACGCCACCCCTAAGTGGCCAAGTCGCTGCCCAGCCTCCCCCTGTCCGGCTGGCGGCGGTCGGGGTTCAGGATGCGCGCCCCGTGACCTTTGCCAGAGCCGGGCCGTGTCCTTGGCCACGATCTTGGCCACGAACTGATGCGCACTGGTGCCAGAAGCACCTAAATTCGTGATTGTGGTGCCCAGTGAAATCGCTGGTCGCCGGTCGTGCTCGGGGCTGGGTTGGATGCCATCGTTTTGAGGATCTCCCGCACGGTGGAGGGCGCCACCGCGATGCCCAGGCCGGCGAGTTCGCCGTGGATCCTGCGGTAGCCCCAGCGCGGGTTCTCGTGGGCCATGCGGAGAACGAGTGCGCGGATACTGCGGACCGTCCGTGGCCGGCCGGGCCGCTTGGGGCGGGACCTGCGGGCGTGGTGGCGGCGGAGCAGGGTGCGGTGCCAGCGCAGGATGGTGTCGGGAGAGACGATCAGGTGAAGCTGCCGCAGTGTTGGCCTGGGGAATCGCTGTAGCAGTGCGGCAAGGAACGCCCTGTCGGCTGGGTTGAAACGGGGCCTGCTGGTCCTGCGCTGCAGGACGGCGAGTTGGTGGCGCAGTGTCAGGATCTCGATGTCTTTTTCGGCGCTGCTCATCGGCAGCAAGCGGAGAAACGCAACCTGTGAGCCCCCGGGCATCAGTAGGCGAGGGTGGGAGGTTGCTCGGCGGTCTCCGGCTCGTCCGCGGACAGACGCGCGGCCGCGGTCCGGCGCATCAGGGCGAACGTCACCACCGCCAGCGCGCCGTAGACCACGGTGAACACGACCATCGAGGTGAGCACGGTGGCGGCTCCGACGGCCGGTGAGCCACCCGCGACGGTCCGCAACCGGCCCCACACGACCCACGGCTGCCTGCCCATCTCGGTGAAGATCCAGCCGAAGGAGTTGGCGAGCAGTGGCAGCGCGACAGCGGCCAACGCAGCCCGGTGGAACCACCGGCTGCCCGGGAAGCGGCCACGGCGCATCAACCACAGCCCGGTGGCGGCAACGAGCGCGGCCGCCAGCCCCAGCCCGATCATGAACCGGTAGGACCAGTAGGTGACCGGGATGACCGGCCGGTAGTCACCCGGTCCGAAGCGCTCCCGGCAATGCGCCTCGAGGTCGTAGATGCCTTCGACGCGCCCGTCG
>DASXOV010000050.1:0-2044 GCA_036494005.1 Pseudonocardiaceae bacterium
GCCTCGGTGATGCACGCCATCGAGTTACGGGTGTGGTTGCGCCCGGTCAGCAGGCACGAGCGGGTCGGCGAGCACAGCGCCGTGGTGTGCCACTGCGTGTAGCGGACCCCGTCCGCGGCGATCCGGTCGATGTTCGGGGTCTCGATCGGGCCGCCGTAGCTGCCCATGGCCGAGAAGCCCACGTCGTCGAGCACGACATACACCACGTTCGGCGCCCCGTCGGGGGCTTTCGGCGGCTCGAACGGCGTCCAGTCCGGGACCGAATCACGGATATCAAGGTTGATCGTGCCCTTGAACGGCTCGCTCATCTCACTGCTCCTCGCACCCGGCGGCCATCGACGGGTCTGACCACGGAGGAGGGGACCTTCGGGGTTTCACGCACACACAGACCCGTCACACATGCTGTCAACACACCCGTCAGCGGCGCATCACCCGTCCCGAGTGATGACCACCTCGGGCTGCGGGCGGGGATGTGCTCCGGTGTCGGCCTGGCGGGCGAGGAACCGCAGGTGCGCCGCCCGCGCATCCCAGGCGTAGATGACGGCGCTGCCGGCGATCAGGTCGTGCAGGGCGCGGTGCTCGCGCTGCACCAGGATGCCGAGGAAGCCCAGCCCGCAGAGCAGGAAGCTGAGCGGGAACACCAGAGCCCGCAGCACGCCGCGCCACGGGTCGAGATTCTCACCATCGGCGCGGACGACGCGCACGCCGAGCGCCGCCATGCCAAAGGTCCGGCCACTGGCCGCCCAGGAGTAACCGAAGTACAAAAACTCCCAGGCCACGTAGATGACGGCGACGACGATGTTGGTCCGGTGCCAGCTGACCGAGTGGCCGGTCACAACCTGCGCCACCAGCGAAGCAGCCGCGAGGCCAAGGGCGAAGAGGCCGGAGCTGACCACGAGGTCGATGAGATAGGCCACAAACCGCGAGACTGAGCCGGCGTAGCGCCCTTGCCAGCTCAGGCCGCCCGCGTCCTTGGTCCGGGTGCTCATGGCCCGGCCTGAGCGTCCAGCAGGGCGGCCGGGGCCGGCGGCCTGGGATGCTTGCGCCACAGCAGGCGGCCCGTCCAGCGGTCGATAAACTGATCCAGCCCAACCGCCTGGCTGCGCGCCACATCAAGCGCCTCCGTCGCCGCCCCCCCGGACGACGCGGCGATGACGGCGCCGAGATCCGTCTGCTCGATCAGCGCGTCCATGTCGATACGCCGCACCTGGGCGTTCAGATCGACCCGGTCGAGCAGTGTCTCCACATCCACTCGCTGTGCCGCGTCATCGACATCCACCCGGTCCAGCAGCGCGCTCATGTCTATCCGACCCACCACGGCGTTCATGTCGACCTGGCCCAGCAGCGCGTCCAGATCGACGCGCCGCATGACGTTATCGACGTCTACCCGGGCCAGCAGGGCGTTCATGTCCACCTGGCCCAGCAAGGCGTTCATGTCAATCCGGCGGAAGAGCGGATTGATGTCGATCCGGTCGAGCAGCGCGTTCAGGTCAATTTTGGCCAGCAGCGCGTCCACATCGACCTGGCCGAGGAGAGCGTTCAGATCGATCTGCTGAGCGAGGGCATTCACGTCCAGCGCGTGCACGAGCAGGTCGACCACGCGGTCCGCGACCCGCTGGATGAGCGACTCCGCCGGATCGCTCATCCGTCTGCGCAGCTGCTCGAGTGGGTCCACGGCACCCAGTATGGGCGCGCGGCGGCCGCCTGAATTCATCCGCCAAGGGTGAGCCACGGGCCGACTGCGACATCACCCTCGCTGGGCGGCGGGCTTATCCGGCACCGAGTCTGGTGCCACGGCAGGCCGCTCGGAGCCCACCGAGCCCCCGGGCCCCACCGAGCCCCCGGGAACCACGGAGGCCACGGAGCCCACGGGTCCCAGGGGCTGGGTGTAGACGTCGTGCAGCGTCGCGACCTGCTGGGTGGTGAACGTCCGCTCGCGCCGTACGTCGCGGGTGAAGGCCAGCCACCAGGTGAGGATGGCGCCGAGGCGGTTGCGGTAGCCGGTCAGGAACATGATGTGGATGAACAGCCAGATCCACCAGCC
>DASXOV010000051.1:0-33923 GCA_036494005.1 Pseudonocardiaceae bacterium
AGGTGTGTCGTACAACAATTCTTTGAAACTGAACAAGTGATTTTCTCCGGGGCCACCGACCAGGACGACCCCGCCAGGCTTGACAACGCGGCAAAATTCCTCCGCGCTGACTGGTGAAAAGTGGGTGAGCAGAAAATCGGCCATCTCCGGCAGGACCGGGATGCGGTAGCTACTGGCCACTACGTATACCCCCTGCGGGTCACGGCGGGCAGCGATGCGGATGCCGTGCTTTGAAATGTCCAGCCCACAGAGGAGGGCATTCTCATCAGAGTGCTCGCTGCGCAGCAGGATTCTCAGTCGGCGCAGATAATAGCCCTCTCCGCAGCCGGCGTCTATTACGATGCGCTCCCCCCCACCAGTCGGCAGATAAGATCTGACCAGTTCGGCAATACCTTCTGCCAGTGGCTCGTAATGCCCTGCGGCGAAGAAATCACGCCGACCGGCGATCATTTCCTTGCTGTAGCCAGGATCCTTGGCGCGGCGGTGCTGGGGCAACAGCAGGTTGATATACCCTTCCCGGGCGATGTCGAAGGTGTGCCCGTTGACGCACCGGTAGCTGCGGCCGGTCCGGGACAATGGTTGTCCGCATACCGGGCAGGAGAACACCGTGCTCGTGGCTGTGGTGGTCATCGTCTGTCCACGATCCCACAAGCCGTCAGGAGGTGGTCCGGCACGAGAAATGTCAGTCCCTCGATGACTGTCGGCGACAGGTCGTGGTAGCCCAGCCAGTGCACATGCGACACTCGAGGCAGCCGAGCCGCCTCCTTCAACTCGGTGGCCCGAACAACAGCCAACTCGTCTGGCGACAACCGGATACCCAACTCCGGGTTGACCGACCCATAGCGCCCATCCGTGCACGTCACCAACGTCGTCTCCACACCAGTCCCGGCACACCTGAGCAGCAAACCGTCGGTCGAGATCGACTCATCGTCAGGATGTGCGTGCACTGCCAGCAGGCAGCGACGACGTACCAGCCACCCGCGTTGCCTCCATTCCCAGGGCTAACACGACCCCTGGGATTTCATCGACAGCTGGTACGAGCAACGTAAGTACGCCATCATCCTTGCTACGCTGCCAAAATAACGATATCGGGCTGGCTTCGAGGCGGGATGCTCCGTCAGAGAAATGATCAAACGTCTTGGCGGCCGGTGCGACACTCTGGTAGCGGTCGACTGTTCACTGGCGACCAGGATGCCGCTCGCCGGCTGTTCTCCGGAGATCTGGAAAGAGATCGGTTCGCAGGGCAGCCTCGACCGGTTGGCGCAGCGGCCGACGGGCTCGTAACCCATGGCCCCGCACGCGGGGCTGTCGCCAGCGGCTCCTGAGCTCGGGCCCGGATGATCAGGGGCCAGGCATCAGGGGTTGGCGTCCGCGTGGTACCCCGGCCGGGAACTGTTGTCGATCTCCACGACCTTGACCTGGTCGCGAGTGGTGTTGCCGACCACCGTGCAGCCGGTCGACCCATTGATGATCATTATCGCGCGGGTCAGGTGCGGGCCGGTGAAGGTGTTCTGCCGGATCTCGACATTGGGCCAGGTACGCAGGTTCACCGCCTGATCACCGTTGGGTGCGCAGGTGTTGCCGAGAAACGTGATCGAAGGCACCCCGGCCGGGGCGTCGCCGTTGCCGTGCCGGTCGCCGGTCGCGATGAGACACTGCGCGTCAACGTTGCGACAGGTGTTGCCCTGGATCACGACATCGAACGTCGGCGGGCTCTCGGAGTCGTAGGTTTGGAAGCAGTCGGGGTGCGGCGGGCTCTCAGAGTTTCCCGCGAGGATGTCCTGGATCGTGTTGCGGGTGATCCGGTGACCCTCACCGAAGAAGCGCATACCGTCAGCGTCACCGTTGCCGCGAGGCACTGTGCCGCTCACGGTGTTGGAGTCCACCGTGATCCGTTGCCCGCTGATCCAGATCCCGACCGTGCTGACGTGCTGCACGGTGTTGGACCGGATGGTCGAGTCCATGCACGGAGCACAGGTGATCCCGCCCTGCTGCGTGTCGTGGACGGTGATGTCACGAGCCGTGAGCCCGGTGCCCTGCAGGAGCACCCCATCGCCGTCGGCGACCAGGAACCCGTCGACGACGACGTAGTCGGCGGCCACATGAATGTCACGGACGGTTGAACCGTCCCCCACGAGCCTGATCGGCGCCGCGGCGGTACCCGACCTGATCATTGTCACGTCCATGCCCGTGAAGCCGCCGCCGGTGAAACAGTAGGTGTCCCCCGGCAGCGCATCGGCGAGTGCCACGGACACGTCATCGGCCTGTGTGATCGTGTGAGTGCAGCCGGTCGGCGCAGGCGACGAGCGCTGTTGGCCCGCGGAGCTGCAACCGGTGACGAGCAGCACCGCACTCAGCAGCAGGACCGACCAGGCCGATACCGGGTGAAGCACGTTCGGCATCCGCGCCAGCGACATCACCTGGTGTCCCGGGGAACGATGTCCCTCGCCGCGCTGAATTTCGACATGGACCGGACGCTACGGAGAACTCGGAACTCCCGATAGCGGTGGTCGTGCAGGTACACCCCTTCAGGAGGTGAGCAGGCGCAGAGTCTGCCCGCACGGGTCAGCCACGGCCGCGGGCGGCCTGGTCAGCCACGGCCGCGGGCGGCCTGATCGGGCCCGCCGCCCATCATGCGCAGCATCGGCACCCCGCCGCTACGCAGGAAGCGGACGACGAGCACCGCGGCGAGCGCGAGGAAGGCGATGTTGAGCCAGGTGGTGTAGTTCCAGCTGATCCCCGCCTCGGTGACGATCGCGGCACGGGTGGCCGGGACCAGGCCCAGCGGCCGGAACACAAGTTCGACCAGGTAGCCGGCTGCGGCCATCGCCAGGTAGAAGAAGGCGAAGATCCGCAGCGCCATGCCGGTGCCGTAGTACTTCCGGTAGATCAGCAGGATCGGGATGATGATCAGGTCGGCGAAGATGAAGGAGATCACCCCGCCGAAGCTGATTCCGCCGTTCCACAACACCGCGGCCAGTGGCACGTTGCCGATCGAGCAGACGAAGCTGATCACCGCGACCAGCGGGCCGATCAGCGGGCCCCACAGCGCCGCGGTGAGGGGGTGATCCTCCAGGAAGAAGATCCGCAACGCCGAGACCGGCACCCAGGCGGCGAAGGCGCCCGCGATGAGCAGCCCGCCGACGATGTCACGCCACACCGCAGCCCAGTCCATCACGAACAGCTGGCTCGTCGCGGTGAACCCGGCCGGGCTGGTCAGCCGCCGGTGGATCGGGCCTCGCTGCGGGACCGACATGTCCATCGCGGCGTGGCCCTCCATCGACCCGGCCACCCCCCGGTCGGCCTGTGCCCGAGCGGCTTCGATGATCCGGCGATCGAGGAACAGCCGCAGCAGCACCGCGACGAACACGATCATCAGCGGACCGCCGACGAATTCGGCCAGGGTGAATTGCCAGCCCATCAGCAGCGCAAGGATGATGCCCAGCTCGACCACCAGGTTGGTGGAGGCGATCTGGAACGCCATCACCGCGGTGAAGTGCGCGCCCTTGCGGAACAACGCCCTGGCCAGCGCCACCGCGGCGTAGGAGCATGACGAGGACGCCGCGCCCAGGCCGGTGGCGACCGCGAGGCTGCGCGGCGAGTCGTCGGGCATCAGCCGGCTGATCTCCTGCTTGGAGACCACCGCCTGCACAGCGGCGGACAGGAAGAAACCCAGGATCAGTGCCCACAGGATCTCCCAGCTCATCGAGCCCGCGATCGCCAACGCGTCTCCGATGCCGTGTAGCACGCTCATGACGCCAGCTTCCAGCCGCACCGGCCGCCGATCAAGCGCTGGGTGATCCGCGCAGTACCCAGTGGTACAGGCCCGCATCCGGGGACTCGTGGTGCCACGTCACCTGGGTCCGGCCGGTCGGCAGGCGCTCGGTGTGGATCACGCCGAGATTGTGCTGTTCCACGACCTGTTCGCCGGTCCAGGCGGCCGGGAACACCACTTTCAGCGTGAGTTCGGTGGTGGTGGGTGGATGTCGCTGATCGAGAGTGGCGGTCGCCCATGACAAGGTGTCCTCGCCCGCACTGCGCAAGGGATTCCACAACTGCGGCGAGCGGTATCGGAGCACCCATTCGGTCTCGGTCTGTAGTCCCGGCTGGAACAGGACCATCACCAGCGGCCTGCCGTCCACGTCCCGCACCGGGTGGACGTCGACGTGGGTGTCCTGCCCGTCCACGTGGCACGCCAGGGCGAGATCGTCCAGAGCGACCGATCCGTCGGAGCCGCTCAGGATGGGCGCCAGTATCCGGTAGACCAGATAGGGCCTCGGCCTGGTCCAGCGCCGCTCGACGACGGTGTCCTGCGTGTCCTGCTCGCCGATCAGGACACTGATCTCCACGCGTTCCTCGAACAGCGGGAACTGCCGGTCGACCAGACCGTGGATCGCTGCGGCATAGCCCTGCAGCTGTCGCTGACGGTCAGCGGGGTCAGCACGGTCCGAGGCGGGACGGTCCGAGGCGGGACGGTCCTGCGGCGGGAACACGACGGGCCGGGACTCAACCGGGTCGCTGCCCTGATATCGCGCGGCGAGCTGAGCGCGCCTGGTCACCCCGATCTTGCGGAACAGGGTGCGCATGTGCGCCTCCACGGTCCGGCGCGAGATGGCCAGACGACCGGCGATCTCGTCGTTGGTGAGCCCAGAGACCGCGAGCTGACGCACTTCATCCTCGCGGCGGGTCAGCTGGGCCTTCACGACAGCACCGCTCCTCGGTAGTCACTCCGGCAGATGAACCCATCGTACGTAGGTATATACCGAAAGTACAGGTTGATCTACCGCATTTATACCGATAGAATTGCGGAGTACTTAAGTACTAATACGTAAGTACTCCGCTGTGAGGAGGACTCCCATGGCTCGACCCACCCCCACTCACCTGGTCATGATGGCCGGATTCGAGGTCCTGCCGCCGACCCTGCTGGTGATACTGAACCATCCCTGGCTGGGCGCAGCGACCCTCGGTGGCGTCCTGGCCACCTCAGCAGTGCACTCGTGGATGATCGTTCGTTCCGATCGGGATCGGCACCGGGCCATGCTGTCGTATGCGCAGGACACCACCAACATGGGTGGCGATCCCAGCAGCGTGATCGCCGCGTTGCAGCGCGGCGCCGACAGTGACGGCGAACCGGCCCAGCTGACCGCGCGCGACCACGAGCCGGACCGCCACCACGGCGGCCAGCCTCCGCCGGCGGTCTGGTCCCAGCGACCTCCACACCGGTAGCTCCCGGCCGACCCCGTCAGCACCCGATCTCAGAAGTGAGCACCGCCCGGAATTGCTAGGTGGTCGAGCCCGCACCGCCGGGCCACAAGCGTTGCGACGCTGCCGTCACACCGGCGCGGCGCACGGGGCGAACTCGTCGCCTTGCACCCCACTGAGGAACGCCGCCCACCCCGCCGGTGTACATCCGAGGACCAGCTCTGAGGGGCTCTTGGAATCCCGGATCCAGACACGCTCACGAGCGACGGCAACTTCCAAGCAGTTGCCGGTGCCACTCATCCTGCTCTTTCGCCACAACATTCTGCCAGGGGGCAGCGGCACCTCACCCATGCCGTACTCCTCACTCCTGCGGAACGGCACGTCTCTCGCTGCCACTGACAAAGCTGGGTCCCACCACGGTCGCTCGTCCACCAGACGAGCCGAGTGGCATGCCCAGCACGAGAGGTGCACGTCAGACGACTGGGTCCGAGGTGTCCCAGTTGTGTCTCAATTTGGCATTATAACGTTATGGTTAACTCTGAATCGATCTAGCACGGATCGACCCCGAGCTTCTGTTCGCAGCTAAGATCACGACCAGGTCTCGAAGCTACCTGTGTGTCAGGCATCACACTGCGCTAGCACTTTTCGGCACCTATCGATACGAGTTCGCCGAAGTGCCAGATCGCAGCCTGACAGGTGGTGTGCTGCAGGAAGCGTCTTGCTCGTGCTGGAACCTGAAATCCCTGCTCTGGGTACCCCCGCCGACCTCGCAACAAGCTTTCTGCCAGACTTTGCCATGCAAGGTGTCGTCAGCGTGCTAGCGTCATGCCACATGGCGGACCGCTGAGAGCTAAGCGCTATGCGGCACAACACCAGGCACCTCGATGACAGGTGTCACCAACACGAGAGAAGGCGGGATGACGGCGGTTCAAGATCCGACGGTGCAGCGACGGCGGCTCCGGATGGAACTCAGGAGAGCTCGCGACGCCGCCAGGCTGAAGCAGGCGGACGTCGCTCGCGCCATGGACTGGTCACCGTCTAAGTTGATCAGGATCGAGCGGGGGGATGTGAACGTCTCGACCAATGATCTGAAGGCACTACTGAATCACTATGGGGTGAAGGACCGGATCCAGGTGAATGGGCTCCTCGAGCTGGCCCGGTCGGCCCGCGGCGGGTCCTTCTACGATCAATACAGCGACCTGCTGAAACCCGGCTTCAAGGAGTATCTGGCATACGAAGCCTCGGCATCCGTGGTCCGCCAATATGACCCCGTCCTGATCCCTGGGTTGCTGCAGACGGAGGAATACGCCCGAGCCATCCTCGAACATGTTTTCGGGCTCGGTGAGGATGACGTGGACAAGGCATGGACCGTCCGCCAGCACCGCCAGGAGGTGCACGACCGCGAGAACCAGCCGGACATGCTCTTCGTCCTCGATGAGGCGGCGCTGCGTCGCAACGTCGGCCGCGGGCAGGTGATGCGCCACCAGTTGGAGCAGCTCAAAGAGTTCGCGGCGGCGAGGCACGTCAGCCTTCAGATCCTGCCGTTCACCCTCGGTGCCCATCCGGGGATGGGCGGGAACTTCGTCGTGCTCGAGTTCGCTGATCCCAACCTGGACGATCTGGTGCACCTGGAGAGCATCAACCAGATCACCATCCGTGACGACACAGAACTCATCGCGCGGTATCTCGACAGGTTCGGGCAGTTACAGGAATTGGCACTGTCACCGGACGAGAGCAGCGAATTCCTCGACCGGCTCATCAGCGAGCAGCCGATGACTGCCACCGCCGGAACCCGCACGGAGAAGGAGGCCGTCTAACTCACGGAATCAACTCATCACGAGCCACTCACCCAGATGGCGGGTCGAACTTCCGCCAAAAAGCTGGGGCCGATGCTAGCGACATCGGCCCCAGCAAACACTCAATCCTCTCCCAGCCAAGGAGTGAAATCGAGATGATCTATGGTAGCAGTGCTGTCCCCGCCCGACCTAGCCCCCGTCCCGGCAACGACACATCCCCTTGCCGAGTTAGGCGAGGGGGTAGCGGAAGCAACGGCGGCTGAGTGATCAGGCCGGCAGGATCATGCGCACTGGTCCGATGTCACAGGCTCGCCGGGCCGTCGACGGGTACCCAGCTGCCGCCGGTGGCCTCGATCCGCGGCAGCGCCCTGCGCACCTCAGGCAGCAGGTCGGGCGCGGACAGCAACGCTGCATCGGGACGGGCCGCCACCAGGTGAGATTCTGCGGCTCAGTGCGTAGTGGTGCGGAGCCGGGGGTGATGTTCCAGATGTGACAGCCCGTTCCAGGCCAGGTTGACCAGGTGCGCGGCGACTTCCTCCTTGGGGGGCTCACGTTCTTCGAGCCACCACTGCCCGGTGAGCGCCACCATGCCGACCAGCGACTGGCTGAACAGCCCGGCGAGCTGGGTTTCATAGCCGCGCAGCGCGAACTCCCGCCCGAGGATGTGCTCCACCTGGCTGGCGATGTCATTGAGCAGGCTGGAGAAGGTTCCCGACGCACTGGCGACCGGGGAATCCCGGACCAGGATGCGGAACCCGTCCGAGGAGTCCTGGATGTAGCCGAGCAGGCTCAGCGCCGCCTGCTCGAGCAGTTCACGTGGGTGTCCGGCGGACAGCGCCGACGTCATCCGCTGCAGCAGCTGGCGCATCTCCCGATCCACCACGACGGCGTAGAGACCCTCCTTGCCGCCGAAGTGCTCGTAGACCACCGGCTTGCTCACTCCGGCCCGGTGCGCCACCTCCTCGATCGAGGCGGCGTCGAACCCCTTCTGCGCGAACAGTGCCCGGCCGACGTCCAGCAACTGTTCCCTGCGCTCCTTGCCACTCATCCGGACCCGGGTCGCGGGATGCGGGCTGCTCGATACCCCGGATGAGGTAAGGGGTCTACGCCGCGCTGCCACACGGGGGACCCTAGCCCTCTACCGGTATCCTGCGCCGTCACAGTGCGCGTGTCCGTCGCTCATGCACGCCCTGTACACCGCTCATGCACGCGGCAGGGCGGTAACAGCCGGTCAATCCGTCGCGTGGTGCGCGTACCGCTGCTGGTTCAGGACGACACGCTCAGCTTCCTGGCGCTGATCTTGGCGAGGCGCTGCGGGGTGGGCCAACGCACGTTCCACGCCCAGCCGAGCTTCTCGAACATCCAGATCACCCGCGCCGAGATGTCGATCTGCCCGCGCAGCACGCCGTGCCGGGCCGAGGTGGGGTCCGCGTGGTGCAGGTTGTGCCAGGACTCCCCGCCGGACAGGATGGCCATCGGCCAGAAGTTCGCCGCCTTGTCACGGGTGCTGAACGGGCGGTTGCCGATCATGTGGCAGACCGAGTTCACCGCCCAGGTGACGTGGTGCAAGAACGATACCCGTACCAGACCGGCCCAGAAAAGCCCGGTGACCACCCCCCACCACGACCAGGTCAGCAGCCCGCCGACGATCCCGGGCAGCACCAGCCACACCCCGGTCCACAGCCAGAACAGCTTGCTCACCCGCACCAGTGTGGGGTCGGCCAGCAAATCCGGGACGAACCGGCGCGGATTGGTCAGGTCCCGCTTGAACAGCCACCCCATGTGGGCGTGCCAGAACCCTCTGGCCACCGCCACCGGCGAGGTGCCGAACAACCACGGTGAATGCGGATCGCCCTCCCGGTCGGAGAAGGCGTGGTGTCGCCGGTGATCGGCCACCCAGTGCAGCAGGGGCCCTTGCATCGCGGTACTGCCCAGCACGGCCAGCCCCACCCGCAACCAGCGCTTCGCCTTGAACGAGCCGTGCGTGAAGTGCCGGTGGTAGCCGACGGTCACCCCGAGGAGGCTGACGAAGTAGGTCCCCAGGAACAACCCGACGTCGACCCAGCCCAGCCCCCAACCCCAAGCGACCGGGACAGCGGCTATCAGCGCCACCAGCGGGGCGAGTACGAATACATAGACGAGCAGGTGTGGGCCCATCGTCCGCTGGCCGGAGATGATGGGCCCCGGCTCAGTTCGCGATGGACGGCCTTCGGCGGTGAGCGTCATCGATCGTGCTCCTCGTAGCGTCAGGGGCGCGGAGTCGCTCCCGGCCAGGCGCGGCTTGCCCCCATGATCGCGCCCGTAGCGGAACCGCGGGTGACGGTCGGGGCATGACCTACGGAACCGTAGGTTACGCCAGCGTAGGTTATCCCTGCTATGCGCGTCACGCCCAGGTCGTGTGATGTTCGGGCGTGTCGCGTGCATTGCCGGATCGGTACTAGAGACGGCATGCCGTCTCGGCCAGGATGAGGGTAGAGGGCGCGCGGCATCCCGGGCCGGTCGACCGGCGGACCGCGGAGCCGAGCTATCGCCGGGGGCATTCACGCTGGTACCGCCCGAGGAGATGTCGCGCGTGGGTTGCGCCCGCGGAGGCGTGCTGGGTGAAGGCCTGCTGTCGGAGGGTGTCGGGGGGTGTCAGGTCTGTGCCTGACGTCCGAGCGCCGTGTCGGGGGACGAGGGGATGGCGCACGAGTGAGTCGGCTGCTGACCGAGCACGGGCTGCAAGAGCAGGCCTGGCTGTTGCTGGATCAGGCCCAGGACGGAGATCCGGAGCTGCGCCGCGCCGCACTGGCCGCGGTCGATCCGCTGCTGGCCGGGGCCGGCGCGCTGTGTCCCTCGGCCCACGCCCGCCTGCTGCGGATCGGCGTGCTGGTGCGGGACCTGGCCGGTGACCCCGCCTACCCGGTCGACCCGCTGCTCAACCAGCTGCTCGACCACGCGCACCGGCACGATCTGGTCGACTTCACCGCGGGCGCCCACGCACTGCGCGGCCAGATCGCTCTCGGCATGGGAGGACCGGACGCCGCACTGGGTGCGGCGGCCAGCGCACTGGTCGCCCTCGACAACTCCGTCCCGTCCTACGAGCGGGGCCTCGCGCTCAGCGATGTCGGCATCCTGCTGGTGCACCTAGGGCTGGAGGACTTCGCCGAGCCGTTGCTCGCCGACGCGCACTCCGACATCAGCGCACATGGCAGGCCCCGGCATGTGCTGATCAGCATCTCCAACCGGGTGCACGCCACGGTGGTGCGGGTACTGGGTCTGGAGCGCGCCGCGGTGCCGCAACGGGGCACCGACCGCTACCGCGACGCCGCCGAATGGGCCGCCGGCGGGCTCCGGGATCTGGGCGCGGCGTGCCAGGTTCCCGGCACCAGAGACAACGACACCAGAGACAACGGCACCAGAGACAACGGCACCAGAGGCAACGGCACCGGGGGCAACGGCATGGTCGTGGGGGCGCAGCACACCAGCGAACTGCACGCGGCGCTGGCCCTGCACGCGGTGGCGACGGCAGGACCCGACAGTCCGCCGGATGTGACGCCCGGCTCCCGGATCGCGCTGCAGTCGCTGCTGCCCCGGCTGAATCGCACCGACCGCAAGCTGGTCGCGGGCATCGCACTGTCCCGGCTCCTCAAGCGGATCGGGAACCCCTCCGCCGCGCTGGACGTGCTGCGCAGCGTGGCGAGCGCCGCCTCGGATCGGGATGTCGAGCGGCAGCTTCAGATGGCTGCAGTGCGCGAGATCGCTGCGCTACGGGTGGGTCTGGACCCCGACGGCGGCCCGGCCGATCCACTGCGCGACTACCTGGCCAAGATGGAGTCCGAACTCTGGGCGCTGCGCCGCGCCCGGGCTGAGGCGCTGGTGTCGCGGCTGGCCCACGAGCGACTTCGCAGGGAGCACGGCCGGATCTGCGCCCAGGCGAGCCAGGATCCGCTCACCGGCCTGGCCAATCGGCGGGCGATGCACGAGGCCCTCGACACCCTGCTGCGTCCGGAGGGTGCGGCCTTCGACATCGCGGTCGCCCTGCTGGATCTGGACGGACTCAAACAGGTCAACGACGGCGGTTCGCATGCCGAGGGTGACGAGGCACTGCGCGCGGTGGCCGCGGTGATGTCCGCTGAGGTGCGCGCAGGCGACCTGGTCGCCCGGTACGGCGGCGACGAGTTCGTCATCGTGATGCCCAGAACCCGCACCGCGGAGGCGCTGGCCGCGGTGCAACGCCTGGTGGACGCGGTGGCCGCGCTGCCTGCCGACCGCGGGTTCGGGGTGACCCTGTCCGCGGGCGTTGCGGCGGTGCGGGTGGGGGCCGCAGTCGACGCCACTCGGATACTGCACGCCGCCGACACCGCGATGTACCTCGCGAAGGAAGCGGGCGGTAACCGGGTGGCCGCAGCGGCGGACCCGTGAGCGGTGGCCTGCTCCGGCACCCGAGCCCAGCCGCCGATAGCGACCCATGTCACGATAAACCCGCGAGTTCGGGCTCGCTCGTCCGCCGTGGTGTAAAGGCAGCACCTCGGATTTTGGTTCCGATGGTCCAGGTTCGAATCCTGGCGGCGGAGCGCCGGCCCTCAGCAGTGCCGCAAGTTCGCGAGAGGGGGTGAACCGGTGCCTGTCGACAGTACCCGCAGGATCAGTGGCGTCTTGATGGCCGGCCCGTTCGCTGAGGGGCTACTCACCGACGCGTTCCTCGCCTCGGTGATGGGACGCGTTGCCGCGTGCACGGAGGACGAACTGCTGGCGCGCGCCCGTGAGGTGCTGATCCGTACCCAACGGGAACGCCCGGATCGCCAGCGGGCCGGTGTGGCAGCCACCGACTCGCTGCTCGGCGAGGCCCGCAGACGGGGTCGTCCGGATCTGCTCGGCTGGGTGCTGCGGTACTCCGCGGTGATCCGCCTGGTCACCCAGACCCCACTGGTGGAGGCCGACCCGCTGATCGACGAGCTGACCCGGCTGGCCGGCCGGTACGGCATGACCGTGCTCCAGGCCGACGGGCATGCCCTGCGGGCCCGCCGGTCCGTCCTGGCCGGAGTCGACGAGGGGGCGCTGAGCGATGCGGCCACCGCACTCGCCCTGGTCTCCGATCCGGAACCGCCGAGGGATCAGATCAGCCCGCAGTGGGAACACGCGCTGGCCGCGACCTTGACCGATCTCGGCCTGGTGCTCATCTCGCTGGGAGCCCATGAGCTCGCCGACGAGTCCCTGACCCGCGCCGAGCGACATCTGAGATCCTCAGCCGGACCGGTCGAACTCCTGGTCAACGGGCTGAATCGGCTGCGGTTGCAGCTCAGCTGGGGGTTGCGGCTGGAGCGGGTTGGGCGCAGTGACGAAGGGGCCGAGCGCTTTCTCACCGCACGCCAGCTCGGCCGCATAGTGGAGCCGCTGTGGATGCGTACCGTGTTCAACTCCGGGGATCGTCCCGCCGCCGACCAGTGCGCGGTGCTGGCGGCCGCGTTCGCGCTGGCCGATCCGGGGGCTGCGCACGTCGACCGGCTGCGCGGCTTGTCCCGGGCGCCGATCGTGACCTCTGAGCGCGTCATGATCGGCATCGCGCTGGGCCGTTGTCTGGAACGTTGTGGCCGGACGGCCGCGGCGCGCATGGCACTGGCCACGACCAGGGCCGAACTGGCGGGAGGCCCGGACCGGTCGGAGTCGATGCTGCTGCTGGCGCTGTCCCGAGAGCTGGCGCGGGTGCAGGAGGCCCTGACTCCTACGGGGACTCCGACGGGCCCGGCCACCCGGCCGATCCGCGACTACGCGGCCGCTCTGGAGGCCGAGATGTGGTCACTGCGCGAGGCGCGGATCGCCGCAATGTGCAGCCAGGCCGAACACCTGCGCCTGGCCAGGGAGCACGGGACGATCACCGCGCAGGCGCTGTCCGACCCGCTCACCGGACTGCCGAACCGGCGCGCGCTGGACCAGCAACTTCGCCAGTCGCTGAGCAGTGCCACCGGACGGCCGTGCTCGGTGGCGCTGATCGACCTGGACGGTTTCAAGGACGTCAACGACCGGTACTCGCACGCCACCGGCGACGAGGTGCTGCGGGCGGTGGCCACGGCGCTGCGCTCGGCACTGCGCGCGGACGACACGGTGGCTCGTTACGGCGGCGACGAGTTCGTCGCGCTGTTGCCGGGCACCGCGCCCGGTGCCGCCCAGGGTGCGCTGGAGCGGGCCGTGCAGGCGGTCGCCGGGCTCACTCCCAACGCCGGTGCGGGGGTCACCCTGTCGGTGGGCGTGGTTGCGGTCGGGGCCCGGGACGACGCCGGGTCCGTGCTCGCCCGCGCCGACTCGGCGATGTACCGGGCGAAACGACTGGGTGGCAACCAGGTGTGCGTCGAGCAGGTGTGCGTCGAGCAGGACGAGTGCCCCGACGGGGACCACGTCCCGGCACAGCCGGACCCGTAGGATCGCCGCCATTCAGGGCTCGGCGAACGACTCCGGGCACCGCCACAGAGCGCGCCCCGGGGATGCCACGGGGCTCAGGAAGGGGTAGGCCGATGCTCCCAAACGGGAGCTGCACGACGGCGATAGTCCTGGCCGCGGGCGAGGGCACCCGGATGCGCTCGGCGATTCCCAAGGTGCTGCACCCGTTGGCGGGGCGCACCCTGGTGGAGCATGCGGTGCGAGCCGTCGCCGGGCTCAAGCCGGAGCACCTGGTCGTTGTCATCGGCCACGGCCGGGATGCGGTGGACGCGCATCTGCGCACGGTCGCGCAGGCACTGGGACGTGACGTGGGGGCAGCGGTTCAGGCCGAGCAGCACGGTACTGGCCACGCGGTGTTGTGTGCGCTCGCCGTCCTGCCCGCCGAGCTGTCCGGGACGGTACTGGTCAGCTATGGCGACGTGCCGCTGCTGGACACCGGGACGCTCGCCGACCTGCTCGCCGAGCATCAGCGCCTCGGGCGGGCCGTCACCATGCTGTCCGCGCAGGTCGACGACCCGACCGGGTACGGGCGGGTGCTGCGGGACGACTCAGGTGCGGTCACCGGCATCGTCGAGCACCGGGACGCCACCGCGGCTCAGCGTTCCATCACCGAGATCAACTCCGGGATCTCCGCGTTCGACGCCGAGGTGTTGCGGGCCGCGCTGAGCCGGCTGGGCAGGTCAAACAGCCAGGGAGAGCTCTACCTCACCGACGTACTGGGTCTGGTGCACGCCGACGGGCTGCCGGTGGGCGCGTATTCCTGCACCGATCCGTCGCTGGTCGCGGGGGTCAACGACCGGGTGCAACTGGCCACGCTAGGTGCTGAGCTGAACCGGCGACTGGTGCAGCAGTGGATGCTCGCCGGGGTCACTGTGGTCGACCCGGCCTCGGTGTGGCTCGACGCCGATGTGCAACTGGCTCCCGACGTCGTCCTGCATCCCGGGGTGCAACTGCACGCGGGCACCACGGTGGGTCCGGGTGCCGTGATCGGGCCCGACTCGACGCTGTCGGCCTGCGCGGTGGGAGCGGGCGCATCGGTGGTGCGCACTCATGCCACCGGTGCCGTGGTGTCGGCGGGTGGGCAGGTCGGTCCGTTCGCCTATCTTCGCCCAGGCAGCCGGATCGGCGAGCGGGCCAAGGTCGGCACCTTCGTGGAGGTCAAGAACGCCGAGCTCGGGATGGGGTCGAAGGTGCCTCACCTCAGCTACGTGGGTGATGCGACGATCGGGGCAGGCAGCAACATCGGCGCGGCCACTGTCTTCGTCAACTACGACGGGGTGAACAAACATCACACCACCGTCGGGTCGCACGCTCGGACAGGTGCCGACAATATGTTCATAGCCCCGGTGACCATCGGTGACGGCGCCTACACGGCGGCGGGCTCGGTGATCACGGAGGACGTTCCGCCAGGGGCGCTGGCGGTGGCCCGCAGCCACCAGCGCAACATCGAGAACTGGGTGGCGACGCGGCGGCCGGGCACCGCTGCGGCCGATGCGGCACAACGAGCACAGCAGACGGCAACACCGGCAGGTCAGGAAGGTGAGGAGTGAGCATGAGCCTTTCGATGATGTCGACGACTCCCAAGAAGAACCTGATGCTCTTCTCCGGACGCTGTCATCCGGAACTGGCCGAGGAGGTGGCCAAGCACCTCGATGTGACCATCACCCCGCAATCGGCCTACTCCTTCGCCAACGGTGAGATCTTCGTCCGCTTCGAGGAGTCGGTGCGTGGCTGCGATGCCTTCGTGGTGCAGAGCCATTCGGCGCCGATCAACGACGCCATCATGGAGCAGCTGATCATGGTGGACGCGCTGAAGCGGGCCTCGGCGAAGCGGATCACCGTGGTCATGCCGTTCTGGGGTTACAGCCGTCAGGACAAGAAGCACCGCGGTCGCGAGCCGATCTCGGCCCGGCTGATCGCCGACATGTTCAGGACCGCGGGTGCCGACCGGATCATGACCGTGGACCTGCACACCGCGCAGATCCAGGGCTTCTTCGACGGACCGGTGGACCATCTGTTCGCGCTGCCGGTGCTCGCCGAACACGTCAAGAACGTCTACGCCGGTCGTGAGATCGCGGTGGTGTCGCCGGATTCCGGCCGGGTACGGCTGGCCGAACGCTGGGCGGACATCCTCGGCGGAACGCCGCTGGCATTCATCCACAAGACGCGCGACCCGCGCCAGCCCAATGTGGCGGTGGCCAACCGCGTCGTCGGCGACATCGAGGGCCGGCTCTGCGTGGTGATCGATGACATGATCGACACCGGCGGCACCGTGGCCGGCGCCGTCCGCGCCCTGATCGACGACGGGGCCACCGACGTGGTGGTCGCCGCCACCCACGGGGTGCTGTCCGGCCCGGCCACCGAACGGCTCGCCCACAGCGGCGCCCGGGAGATCATCTTCACCAACACGCTGCCGATCCCGGACGAGAAGCGCTTCCCCGGGCTGACGGTGCTGTCGATCGCACCGCTGCTGGCCCGCGCGATCCACGAGGTCTTCGACGACGGCTCGGTCACCAGTCTCTTCGACGGCAACGCGTAACCCCTCCCGGTGTGTCCGGCCCCCATGCCCGGTGTGTCCGGCCCCCATGCCCGGATGCAGGACAGCCCGCCGGGGCATCGTGCTCCGGGACGGGACCCCGGTGTCCAGTGGGTGAACATGTCATACCTATACTTCTCGGGTTGCCTCGGCGAGGGAGAGCCCCAGGCTCTTCGTGATCGACGCGGTGGTGTCGCGCCCCCCGCGCGCCAGCTCCCGATCACGAAGATCGGGCGCCACCACCGCCGAAGGCCCGCCGACCTGACGTCTCCCGATCCGGCGTAGCGCCTACCGGCGTCACGCCCCAGCCCGAAGGAGTTCCACCGTGTCCGAGGTCCGTCTCGCTGCCGAACCGCGCACCGAGTTCGGCAAGGGGGCTGCCCGCCGCACCCGGCGCGCCGGCAAGATCCCGGCAGTGCTCTACGGCCACGGCAACGACCCACAGCATGTGGCGCTTCCAGCACGAGAGTTCGCCAAGGTGGTGCGTGAGCAGGGCAGCAACGCCGTGGTGAGCCTCGATCTGGACGGTCGGCCACAGCTCGCGCTGACCAAGACCGTCACCGTGCACCCGATCCGGCAGTACATCGAGCACGTCGACCTGCTGATCGTGCAACGCGGGGAACTGGTGGTCGTCGACGTCAACATCATTGTGACCGGCAACGCCGCACCGGGCACCCTGATCACGCAGGACCTGGCAACCCTGCAGGTCGAGGCGGACGCTCTGGCGATCCCGGACGAGATCGAGGTCTCGGTGGAGGGCGCCACGGTCGGCACCCGCATCCTGGCCGGGGACGTCACGCTGCCACCAGGTGTGCAGCTGCGGACCGAGCCGGACTACCTCGTGATCAATGTCGTCACCTCTCCCACTGCCGAGGACCTCGAGGGCGAGATGGACATCGAGGGTGCGGGCATGGTCGAGGACGAGAAGTCCGACGCCACATCCGGGTTCTGACGCGTCCTGCGAGCGATGACCACCGACGGCGCCGCTGACGGAGTCACCGGAGAGGTTGCGCTCGTCGTGGGACTGGGAAATCCGGGACCTGCCTTTGCGGGCAATCGGCACAACGTGGGATTCATGGTGGTCGATGAGCTGGCCCGCCGCACGGGCGGACGATTCAAAGCGCACAAGGCTGGGGCCGACGTTCTGGAGACCCGATTGGCCGGGCGACGTGCCACGCTCGCCCGGCCCAGATCCTTCATGAACGTTTCCGGTGGCCCGGTCGTCAGGACGGCGCGGTTCTTCAAGGTCCCATTGAGCGACGTTGTGGTCGTGCACGACGACCTGGACCTCGACTACGGCGTGATCAAGCTCAAACGCGGTGGCGGGGAGGGCGGGCACAACGGACTGCGCTCGATCTCATCGTCACTGGGTAGCCGGGATTATCTGCGAGTGCGCTTCGGGATCGGGCGACCACCCGGCAGGACCGATCCCGCCGACTTCGTGCTGCGTGACTTCTCCGCGGTGCAACGCCGGGAACTGGACCTGCTGGTGGACCGCTGCGCCGACGCCGTCGAACAACTGCTCGCCCAGGGATTGAACGCCACCCAGAACCAGTTCCACTGACCCGTACACGGAAGCCCGACACACCGTGCAGGAGAGCCCGACACGCCGGGTGGGGTGGGTGGAGGTCAGGGGAGGTGCTCGGCGATCTGGGCTCGGGTGGCGGATCGGCGCAGCTTGCCGGACGGGGTCTTGGGCAACGAGGACGGCGGGAGCACGACCACGGCGCTCGGCCGCAGGCCCACCGCGTCGACCACCCGCGCGGTGACGTCGCGACGCAGGGTGCGCTCGGCATCCTGGTCACCCGCGCGGGCCGACTCGACGGCCACCGCGAACGACTCGCGCCGCGCGCCCGCCTCGATGCGGACCGCGACCACACTGCCCGGGCGCACCCCGTCAGCCTGTCCCGCGGCCCTTTCGATGTCGGTGGGATAGACATTGCGCCCGCCCATGATGATGACGTCCTTGCGCCGCCCGCAGACCACGATGTCGCCGTCAGCGAGGTAGCCCTCGTCCCCGGTGTCCAGCCAGCCGTGGGTGTCACGGGTCGGCTGTGACCCGGAGACGGTGAGGTACTCACGGGTCACGGACTCCCCCCGCAGCCGGATCCGGCCGACCTCGCGATCGGCCAGCGGACGGTCGTCCTCGCCGACCACCTGCACGTCCAGCCCGGGCAACGGCGGCCCCAGCCTGGGGAATGCGCGCACCTCACCCTCGCCGGACCCGGCGGGGACGGCCAGCCGCCGCGACTCCAGCGCGTCGGCGTCGACGGTGTCGATCTGGATGCCGACTCCGCGCGGCGCGAAGGACACCCCGAGGGTGGTCTCGGCCATCCCATAGGCGCACACCACACAGCTCTCCGGCATCCCGAACCGAGCTCCGGCCGCGGTGAACGCACGCACCGCTCTCGGTTCGATCGGTTCCGCGCCGTTGAGCGCGAAACGCAGCGTGGACAGATCGAAGCCGGCGTCCGCGCTCGCCAGCCGGCGCGCCAGCAGGGCGAAGGCGAAGTTGGGCGCCGCGGTGACCGTCCCCCGATGTCTGCTGATCAGCTCGGGCCACAGCAGCGGGCTGGCCAGGAAGTCCGCCGGGGTGACCTTCACCAGCTCCAGGCCCAACGCCATCGGAACGGTGAGGAACCCGACCATCCCCATGTCGTGGAACAGCGGCAGCCAGGAGACCATCACATCGGTCCGCGGGTCCAGCCCGGCGGCCTGCACCATCGCCATCATGTTGGCGTAGAGGTTGCCGTGCGTGATCCGGACCGCCTTGGGTTCCGCGGTGGAGCCCGAGGTGAGCTGCAACAGCACCGTGTCGTCCTCGTCGACCGGCACCGGCGCGTCCAGCGGCACCACGGTGGGCCCGCCGAGGTCGGCGAGCATCCGGTAACCGATACCGTGCTGGTCGAGCACCGGGGCCAGCCCGTCGAACGGGAGTCCGAGCAGCACCAGCTTGGCGCCGATCATGCCGAGCACGGTGACCGTGTCCCCGGCCCATGCGGCCAGGTCGCTGCGTGGTGTGGGCTGGTGCAGCATGGTCACGCTGCCACCGGCCAGCCAGACACCCTGCACAGCGGCGGCGATCAGCGCCGGATCCCCGGCCAGCACCGCGACGGCATCACCATGGTGCACACCCGGCGCGCCGTCGCGCCCCGCCATGAGGGTGCGCGCCGCGCGCAGCGCCCGCTCATGCACCTGCACCCAGGTCAACCGGACCGGGTCCGCCGGTTCACCGGTTGTGATCCCACGATCGGACCGGGCGGGCGAATCCGGTCTGCCGTGGGCCAGAAGGGTGTCGAGGAACCTACTCACGACGGCACATCTTACGCACCGTGGCGATAAGAATGCGCTCCGTGGTAAGTGCCTAAGTACCGACCAGGCAGTCCCGCCGCGCTCGGTGCTCGACTTGCGGCGGTTGGAGAGACCCAGGCACGCCAGCCCGGCGCACACAGCCAGCCACGAGCTGGTAAGCGGTGCCGTAGTCCATGCCGCTGCTGATCATCACGTAGTGGCGAAGCTGGCTCGGTCAGGACGTCTCAGCGTGCTATGCGGCCAACACGTCGACTGTCTGCGAGGACCCGCAGCCACCTCGATCGGGTCCACCGCGTCGCCGTGCAGGCGCAACCCCAGTGAGATCCGGACCGCTTGCCGGCGGGGTCGTCGGGCGTGCAATGGGCCGACGGCCAGGGGGTGTCCGGCACGACGAAGCCGCGTTCCACGGCCAAACGCATCGGTCGCGGTGGAAAGTGAGAACGATGCCGACGCCGAGTTCGATGCGATTCGTGCCGGCGGGCTGCCTCGACCATGTCGAGTGGTGAGGTGATGTGATGTGGCTACGAAGCGGAAGGGTGTGTTTCGGCGATCTCCAGCCAGCGGTCCTCAATGTCATTCTTCTCGGTGAGCACCGCCCGCAGTTCGCTGTCCAGCTCACGAAACGCGGCAGGGTCGGCGGCCTGATCGGCGATCCGGTGCTGCAACTCGGTCTCCCGGCCGGCGAGCCGCTCCAGCTGGCGCTCCAGCCGGGCCAGCTCCTTGCGGGCGGCGCGTTGCTCGGCGGCCGCGGTCGGGACCCCGGGCGGGGCTGACGCGGCAGGGGTGGCCACCGCAGTGTCGCGAGCCGCGGTATCGCGGGCTGTGTCACGGCGTCGCAGGTACTCCCCGATGCCGCCGGGCAGCGCCGTGATCCGTCCGTCCCCGAACAACGCCACCACGGTGTCGCAGACCCGCTCGACGAGGTAGCGGTCGTGCGAGACCACCACCAGCGAACCGGGCCAGCCGTCCAGCAGGTCCTCCAGCTGCTGCAGGGTGTCGATGTCCAGGTCGTTGGTGGGTTCGTCGAGCAGCAGCACGTTCGGCTCGGCCATCAGCAACCGGGTCAGCTGCAGCCGGCGCCGTTCTCCCCCGGACAGGTCAGCCACCGGGGTCCACTGCCGGGACGCGGGAAACCCGAGCCGCTCGGCCAGTTGCGAGGCGGTCAGCTCGTGGCGGCCCAGCACGACCCGCCGCGCGACCTCCTCAACGGCCTCCAGTACCCGCAATGTTGATGGCTCGACCCTGCCAGCAGGTCTCGCGGATCCGGGCAGGTCGTCCAGTTCCTGATGCAGGTGGGCGAGGCGGACGGTGCTGCCCTGCACCCGGCGACCGGAGTCGGGCGGACGCTCCCCGGCGAGCAACCGCAGCAAGGTGGTCTTACCCGAGCCGTTGATCCCGACCAGCCCGATCCGCTCGCCCGGCCCGATCCGCCAGGTCTGGGAGGTCAGCAGCGGCCGACCGGCCACCTGCGTGGTGACATCCTCCAACTCCAGCACGGTGCGGCCGAGGCGGCGACGGGCGAAGGCGAGCAACTCGACGGTGTCCCGGGGCGGCGGCACGTCGGCGATCAGCGCCTCGGCGGCCTCGATCCGGTAGCGCGGTTTGGAGCTGCGGGCGGGCGGTCCCCTGCGCAGCCAGGCGAGTTCCTTGCGGGCCAGGTTGCGCCGCCGGTCCTCGGCCGCGGCGGCCAGCCGGTTGCGCTCGGCACGGGCGTACACCCAGTCCGCGTAACCGCCGTCGTAGCCGTCCACCCGGCCGTCGACGACCTCCCAGGTCCGGGTGCAGACAGTGTCCAGGAACCAGCGGTCGTGGGTCACCACCACCACGGCGGTCCGCCGGGCCAACAGATGCTCGGCGAGCCAGCGCACCCCCTCGACGTCCAGGTGGTTGGTCGGTTCGTCGAGCACCAGGAGGTCCAGTTCGCGGACCAGCGCGGCGGCCAGCGCGACCCGGCGCCGCTCACCGCCGGACAGACCGTCCACCGGCCGGTCCAGCCCGAGCCCGGTCAGGCCCAGCCCGGTCAGGCCCAGCCCGTCGAGCACGCCGCGCACCCGCGGGTCGGCGGCCCATTCGTGCTCCGCGGTGACCCCCAGCGGGTCGAGCACGGCGTGGCGCACCGTGGCGTTCTCGGGCAGTTCGGTGCGCTGGGTCACCACCGCGAAGCGCAGGTCCCTGGCCTGGCTGACCCGGCCCGAGTCCACGGGCTCCAGCCCGGCGAGCACCTCGAGCAGGGTGGTCTTGCCACCACCGTTGAGACCGACCACACCGATCCGGTCACCCTCGCCGATCCCGAGCGAGACGCCGGACAGCAGCGGGCGGACCCCGAAGGACTTCGAGACAGCCTCGAGATTGACCAGGTTCGCCATCAGGCGTGCGCGAGGGGTTCAGGCGGCGGCACCGGGCGGGAATCGTCCATCACCCGGGCACCGGGCACCGGGCCACTGGCCACTCGCACGGTGCGGCAGACCCCTGCACCGGCCAGTTCCGCGGCCACCCGGACAGCGGCGTCGGCGTCGGTGCACAGGAACGCGCAGGTCGGGCCGGATCCGGACACCATGCCCGCCAGCGCACCGGCGTCCACCCCTGCGCGCAGGGTGCGGCGCAGCGCCGGGCGCAGCGACACCGCGGCGGCCTGCAGGTCGTTTCCGAGCAGCAGCGCGAGCTGCCGGGGATCCCCGGAGGCCAGTGCCTCCAGCAGTGGTTCGACGTCACCGAGCCGCTGCGGCGGAGCACCCTGGGCGCGCAGCCGATCCAGCTCCCCGTACACGTCCGGGGTCGCCAGGCCGCGGCGGTCCAGCGCGATGACCCAGTGGAAGCTGTGCCGGGCCAGTACCGGCACCAGATTCTCACCTCGGCCCGTGCCCAAGGCGGTGCCACCGTGCAGAGCGAACGGGACGTCACTGCCGAGCCCGGCGGCGATGCCGGTCAGCTCCTCGCGGCTCACCTCCAGCCGCCACAACCCGGCCAGCCCGACCAGCGTCCCTGCCGCGTCCGCGCTGCCGCCCGCCATCCCACCGGAAACCGGGATGCCCTTGCGCAGCACCACGCGGACGGCGGGCTCGCGCCCCGCGTGGTCGGCCAAGGCGAGCACCGCGCGCCAGGCGAGATTGCGGCGGTCGGTGGGCACCGCGCCCGCTCCCTCCCCGTGCACCTCGACGCCGGGTGTGTCGGTGGCCGCGACAGTGACCTCGTCGGTCAGCGACAACGCCTGAAAGACGCTGACCAGTTCGTGATAGCCATCCCGGCGCGCCTCACCGACGGCCAGGTGCAGGTTCACCTTGGCCGGGACGCGCACAGTGACCGGTTGGGGCACGACGGCGAGCACGCCACCAGGGTACGGGGAGGCACAGGGCACGGCGTGCTGAGCCTTTTCGGTTCGCGGGGTCATGCGCCGAACACTCGGAGGAGCCGGGGCGGCGGGCCGCCGACCGGGTAATCCCCACCCCACCATTACCCGCCCGGCGGTCCCCCTTCGCACCCCCTGGGCCCCCGATGCGGCCCCCCTGCTAGGCCATCACGAAACCGGTACTGCACGAACCGTGCGGCCGTGCACACGCTACGACGCCACCGCAAGAGCAGAGAACTCTTCGTCAACGTTTCCTGACGATGATCACTCTTTCGGGTCGGAACGTGCGGCACAGATCCCGGCGAAGTCCGCAACGGTCAACTGCTCACCCCGGGCACCGGGATCCACTCCGGCGGCGCGCAGCACCCGCTCCGCGTCGGCGGCCGATCCGGCCCAACCGGCCAGCGCGGCCCGCAGCGTCTTGCGGCGCTGCGCGAAGGCCGCATCGATCAGAGCGAACACCTCAGCCCGGTGCGCCCTGGACGGTGCGGCGCGGCGGGTGAAAGCGACCAGACCCGAGTCCACATTGGGCACCGGCCAGAACACCGTACGGGGCACCGCGCCCGCCCGGCGGACATCGGCGAACCAGGCCGCTTTGACGCTGGGCACGCCATAGCTCGGTGTGCCCGGTTCGGCGGCCAGCCGGTCGGCCACCTCGGCCTGCACCATCACCAGTCCGCGTCGCAGGCTCGGTAGCTCGGCCAGCAGGTGGAGCAGCACCGGAACCCCCACGTTGTAGGGCAGGTTGGCCACCAGCGCGGTGGGCGGTGCACCACCGGCCGCCTCGACGATCTCATCTCGCCCCACGCGCAGCGCGTCCGCGGTCAGCACCCGCAGCGCGGCGGCCTGCCCCGGGGCCCGCCCGGCGACGGTGGCAGGCAGCGCACCGGCCAGCACCGGATCCACCTCGACGGCGAGCACGCGGTGCGCGGCACCGAGCAGGCCGAGGGTGAGTGAACCCAGCCCCGGCCCCACTTCCAGCACGATGTCCTCGGAGCCCACTCCGGCCGCGGTCACGATCCGGCGCACGGTGTTGGCGTCGTGCACGAAGTTCTGCCCCAGCCGCTTGGTCGGGCGCAGTGCGAGCCGGTCGGCCAGCCTGCGCACCTCGGCCGGGCCCAGCAGCGCCGGTCCGGGTCCGAGCGGACCGGATGCCTGCATGACCGCCGAGACTAGGACAACCCCAACTTGGCCGAACAGGACGGCCATGCGCCGTAGCCACCCCTGCCGTCGCGTACCTTCGTAGCGACGGCGATCTGCTGCTCGCGGCTGGCCTGGTGCGGGTAGTCCGCGTAGTGCCCGCCGCCGTTGGCCCGCCAGGTGCCCTGGTCGAACTGCAGGCCCCCGTAGTAGCCGTTGCCGGTGTTCGCGGCCCAGTTCCCGCCGGCCTCACACCGCGCCAGCTGGTCCCATACCACGCCGTCGACCACTGCGGGCGCGGCGGCGGAACTCGCTCCCACCCGGATTCGGCGCGGCTGCGGTGCGGTCAGCTGCTTGGTGGTCAGTTCCTTGCGTCTGGTCTCCTCGCCGTTGGTCAGGGTGACCAGGTAGGTGACCATCTCCTCGCCCGGGACGCCCGGCTCATCGACGACCTGGCGGCCGCCGGCCAGCTCGGGATCCTTGACCTGCTGCACCGGGGGTTCGATCGACCTGGGCTCCGACCGGTGCTCGGTACGGATCCGGGTCACCTCGACGGTCATCCCCGGCAGCACCGGCTGATCGGGTTCGGGATCCACCCGGTCCGGCCCCTGCAACGGCGCACCCTGCTCGGCAAGGAACTCACCGACCGAATTGGCGGTGGAACTGACCTCCCGGGCCGGCTGGCCCCCGTCGAGCAGGGTGATCGGCTTGGCGATGCGCACCTCGAGCGCCATGCCCTGCAACGGGATCCGCTGGGAACGGTCGGTGGAGACCACCATGGCGTCGGTGCGCATACCCAGCTGGCGCAGAGCGTTGTCCACGGTGAGCGCGGTGGTCCAGACCTTGCGCTGGGCCCCGTCGATGTTCAGATCGAGCAGCCTGCCGCGCTTGAGTACGATGCGGCTGCCGTCGTCGACCTGGCTGTCCGCAGTCGGGGCCAGCGTGTCCTTGCCCCGGGCCCGCAGGCCCGCAGCCTCCAATGCACCTGATACCGATGAGGCGAAGGTGTGGATGGTGCGTTGTTCCCCATCCACGGTGACCGTGATTGTCTTTCCTAGGGTGAGAGCTGATGCGGTACCGGCACCCAAGGCGAGGGTGAGGGCCACAACCGAGGCCCGGACGATCGTGCGAGTGCTCACCAGTGTCCAGTCGTCGCGCTTCCGGGCAGGGGAAAGCGCAAGAACGCGCAGCAGCGCACGTCGGATCACCCACAGCCGAGACGGCGGTAGGCCCACCCACGCCGGTCATGACTCCCGGGTGATCCCACCCCATTCACCGGACCTGCGTGCTCGCACCCGAGGGGTTCCCCACCCCGGCTGACAGTCACGAGACGGTAACGGCGGGTCGCAACTCAAGCAACGAAACACGCGTTCCGTGTCGCCAACACCACGGTCTGGAGCGGTGAGCGGCATCGGCGGAGCCGATCGGTCAGCTCGAGCGACGGAGGCGGAAGGCCCGGTCCGCGACGGAGGTGATCGACGCCGCCAGCTGCTCGACGTCCTGCCCGCGCAACTCGGCCAGGTCCCGGACGGTGTAGGGCAGATTGACCGGTTCGTTGCCCTTTCCGCGATACGGATGCGGGGTGAGAAAGGGGGCGTCGGTCTCCACCAGTAGCTGTTCGGCGGGGACCAGCACCGCCGCCTCGCGCAGCGCACGGGCGTTGCGGAAGGTCACCGTGCCGGAGAAGGACAGCAGGTAACCGGCGTCCACGCAGGACCGCGCCATCTCGGCGTCGCCGGAGAAGCAGTGGAAAATCACCGTCTCCGGGGCACCTTCCTGATCCAGCACGGCCAGCACGTCATGGTGTGCGTCCCGGTCGTGAATCATCAGCGGCTTGCCGACCCGCTTGGCCAGGTCGATGTGCCATCGGTACGCCTCGCGCTGCAGCTGCGGCGGGGCACAGTCCGGATTCCGGCCGGGCCAGTAGTAGTCCAGGCCGGTCTCCCCGACCGCGACCACCCGCGGGGCGGCCGCGAGCCGCTCCAGCTCGGCGCGGTCGGCGTCGGTCATCGTCGCGGTGCGGGTGGGGTGCAGGGCCACCGCGGCGAACAGCCGGTCGTCCCAGCGGGCGGCCTCGGCCACCCAGCGCGCGGAACCCATGTCGTCGGCGACGGTGACCGCAGCGGACACCCCGACGGCCTGGGCCCGATCCAGCGCCGCCCGGACACCATCCCGGTCGGTGGCACCACAGGCGTCCAGATGGGTGTGCGCATCGATGACGGGGACCGGCAGCGGCTCGGGCGCAGGCGGCAGCTCTCTCACGTCGGCTCCGGTTTCCGCACTCAGTGGTCCGCCCAGGGTGGTCCGCCCAGGGTGGTCCGCTCAGGGTGAATCGGTGAGTATCGGTGCCCAGGAGGGGCCGGTTTCGCCCAGGGCGGGATCCAGCTTGGCGAACAGCGGGGTGGGCTTGGCCAGCGGGCGCCCGGGCTCGATCGGGACGGCGGACCAGCGCGCCTGCTCAGCGGTGTAGTCGCCGGTGAGCACCGGGTAGTCCGGGCCGCTGCCCGCGGCCAGCTCCGCGACCTCCCTGATCTCCGGCTGGGCGGACCACACCCCGGTGCCGCCGAGCAACTCGTGCACCTGCTGGGCGGCGTGCGGCAGGAATGGAGTGAGCAGGGTGTTGGCGTCGGAGACGACCTGCAGCGCGGTGTGCAGGATGGTGTCGCGGCGCTCGGGGTCGTCCTTGCGCTTCCAGGGTTCCTGGTCGGACAGGTACTTGTTGGCCGCGCCCACCACCCGCATCGCCTCACTGATCGCGGCCTTGAACCGGTTGCGCTCCAGCAGACCACCGACGGTGCCGAACGCCGCCCGCGAGGTGGCCAGCAACTCGGCGTCCGCGGCCTGCGGCCCGGTGGGCCGCGGTATCTCGCCGACGTTCTTGTGCGCCATGGAGATCGAGCGGTTGACGAGGTTGCCCCATTCGTTGGCCAGCTCGAAGTTGATCCGGCGGACGAACTCGTCCCAGGTGAAGTCGGTGTCCTGGGTCTCGGGACCGGCCACCGAGATGAAGTAGCGCAGGGCGTCCGGGCCGAACTCGCGCAGGAAGTCCCCGACGTAGATCACCGTGCCCCGGGAGGTGGAGAACTTGGACCCGCTCATGGTGAGGAATTCGCTGGAGACCACCTCGGTCGGCAGCTGCAGGGTGCCGAACGCGCCGGGCTCACCACCCCGGTCCCCGGCCCCATTCTGCCCGAGCAGCAACGCGGGCCAGATCTGCGAATGGAAGGTGATGTTGTCCTTGCCCATGAAGTAGTACGAGCGGGCGGCCGGGTCGCACCACCACTGCTGCCACGCGTCGGGGTCACCGGAGCGGGCCGCCCATTCCACCGACGCCGACAGGTACCCGATCACCGCGTCGAACCACACGTAGAACCGCTTCATCGGCGCGTCTCGCCAGCCGTCCAGCGGCACCTTCACGCCCCAGTCCAGATCGCGGGTGATCGGGCGGGGACGCAGGTCGTCGAGCAGGTTGAGCGAGAACTTCAGCACGTTGGGCCGCCACTCGCTGCGGGTGGCCAGCCAGGAGCCGAGCGCCTGGGTGAACGCGGGCAGGTCGAGGAACAGGTGCTCGGTCTCCACGAACAGCGGGGTCTCCCCGTTGATCCGGGACCGTGGGTTGATCAGATCCGCCGGGTCGAGCTGGTTGCCGCAGTTGTCGCACTGGTCACCGCGCGCCCCGTCGTAGCCGCAGATCGGGCAGCTGCCCTCGATGTAGCGGTCCGGCAGGGTGCGACCGGTGGACGGGCTGACCGCACCCATTGCCGTGCGCGCCACGATGTAGCCGTTGCGGTACAGCGCCAGGAACAGCTCCTGCACCACCCGGTGATGGTTGGCGGTGCTGGTGCGGGTGAACAGGTCATAGGACAGGCCCAGCCCCTGCAGGTCGCCCACGATCACCCGGTTGTACTTGTCCACCAGTTGCCGGGGGGTGAGCCCCTCCTGGTCGGCCTGTACCTGGATCGGGGTGCCGTGCTCGTCGGTACCCGAGACCATCAGCACCCGGTTGCCCGCCATCCGCTGGTAACGGGCGAAGATGTCGGACGGGACACCGAAGCCGGATACGTGGCCGATGTGCCGGGGCCCGTTGGCGTACGGCCAGGCCACGGCGGTCAGGACGGATGCAGTCATACCACCCAGCCTATGAGCCGGAGCAAAACGAGTTGTCGGCGGTCGTTTCGAGACCGGGTCCGCGCGGCGTTGCGGGCGGTACTAGCCGACCTGGATCCATTACGGGCTCGCCTAGGACCCGCGTCTCCGCTACGAGCCATGCCAGGTACTCGGTGCTGCCACCGGTGATGGGAGTGGCGATGATCTCCGGCACGTCATAGCTGTGGTGGGCTTTGATGTGGTCGGTCAGCGCCGCGACCTGATCAGCGGCTGTCTTCACCTCGACTCGCCATTCCTGATCGGTCTGGACCTCACCCTCCCATCGGTACACGCTGGTGATCGGCCCGACAATATGTGCGCAGGCACCCACGTGAGCGCTGATCACGCCACTCGCCAGATCGCGGGCGGCACCCTCGCTGTCCGTGGTCGACGAGACGATGACATGGTCCGCTGACATGCCTGGAGCCTACGAGACAGTAGCTCCGACGAGAGGATCTACAGCTCGCTCCTGCCGTCCTGCCAGGTGACCCGCAGCCGCCCGGCAGCGGTGCGGAACTGTGCATCGAGGACATCACTGCGCACCGCGCCATCGACGTCCCCGCTGACCGGGAGCATCTGATCGCCGACGACCCGCAACAGCTCGACCCGGCGCTGCAGCGGGTGCACGATCAGCACCTCCCGCACCCCGAGCCCTCGATAGAAGCTGATCTTCTCGTAGGTCTCGTCGTCCTCGGCCAGGATCTCGACGACCAGTTCGGCGCCCTTGGCGGTGCGCTCGGACCGGTGCTCGGGACGGCAATAGAGCTGGTCGGGAACCCGGTAGTCGTCCGAGGTGCGGAACAGCGCGGTCTCGTAGCACGCACGCAGTCCGCGCTCCTTGGCCAGTGGCCCGAGCACAAGGAACAGTTCCCCGCCGAATTCCTTCTCCAACTCCCCTGGCGGGGAGACCATGTGCAGCACGCCATCCCACATCTCGTCGCGCTCGTCCAGCCCCATTCGGCGGCGCTCGTCGAGCATCGCCTGGGGAACCTCCAGCAGCACCGCCCGCATAGCAGCACGCTACCGCTTCGACCACCGGATCCGGCGCGGGAGGTCCGGCCACAGACGGAGCCGACCAGGGCGCGGTTGCTCGGCGAGCCCGACGCGGTGTTCGCGACCGGTGTCGCGGCGCTGCTGGCCGCGACCTTCCCCCCGCCTCGGTCACCGGCGCGGCCAAGCAGCGGGCGCCACAGGTCATCGCCGGGCTGGAGCCGGTGCCCGAGAGGTGTACTGCGGCGCGGCGTGGATGGCCTCACCGGCCCCGACTCGGACGCCGGCGCGGAGCGGCGGAGTGCCGTACAAAAGCCGCCCCGCTGCTCGCGTTGCGAACCCGTGATGCCCGCCGCCTACGCGCCGAACCCTGTCAGCGGCCTCGTTTGCCTTTGCTGGCAGTCCTGGCGGAGCCATTCTCGTCCGATTCGCCTTCCTCCTCCAAAGACCCGGCCTCGTCATATGCCTCGGATTCACCGTAGCCGGACTCCGAGTCCTCGTAACCGGACTCGAACTCTTCATCGACCGATTCGTCGGCAGCGGCCAGATGGCCCAACGCCGTGACTATCTCGGGGGCGAGGGCCTTCGCAAGGGCCGGAGCGAGCGCCTCTGCCAGAGCCGGGGAGAGAACCTCGACAAGCAGCGCCCTTTCCACCGCCGACGCGTGCGAGACCGCACGGGAAAACGTCGCCATGGCTGCTTCTGTGATGGCTGCGGTAATGCTCTCACCCTCGTGCGCCTTGGACTCCTGCCGAGTCCCGGTCACAACTTCCGCCAGAAGTTCTTCGAGCAACGGCTCGACAGAATCCTCGATCACTCCCGCTTGGGGCCTGGTTGTCATGTTAATTCCTTAAATCCTCTTTTTGGAGGTGTCTGGATAAGCCCACGAAACCCTGCTGCGCCACGGCGGAACAGCTTCCTCGCGGTCGCGAGGAAGCTGTTCGATCCGAGCGCCTAGCGCTGACCCGCCATCGCGGCGAACAGCACCGGGTTGATGTCCTCGGCACCGTTGTGCTCCTGGCGCCGCCGCGCTACCGAGGCGAGCACCAGCGGAAGGATGTCCTCACCGCGCTCCTCACGACCCTCCCGCCGTCCCACCAGACTGGCCAGCAGCAACGGATTGATGTCCTCGCCACGCTCCTCGCGCCGACGGCGCGACATGGCCGCGATCACCAGCGGAAGGATGTCCTCGCCCCGCTCCTCACGCCCTTCCCGGCCTTCCCGGCCTTCCCGGCGGCTCATCAGAGCGGCCAGCAACAACGGATGCATATCGTCGCCACGCTCCTCGCGGCGCCGCCGCGCCGCCGAGGCGAGCACCAGCGGAAGGATGTCCTCACCGCGGTCCTCACGACCCTCCCGCCGTCCCACCAGACTGGCCAGCAGCAACGGATGGATGTCCTCGCCGCGCTCCTCGCGGCGCCGCCCCATGAGGGTGGCGAGCAACAACGGATGAACCTCCTCGGAACGCTCCTCGCGACGTGCCAGTAGGGCGGCTAGCAGAATCGACTGAAAGCGACGATCAACATCGCTGTCCGGAGCATTTCCATTAGCTGACCGCTCCCCCGATTCCCGTTCCGTAGCCGTCGTCATAATTTCTCCTTCCAGATTGTCGCCAGGTTGGCGACCATTTATCCGATGCCTCGTTAGGCCTGTCGCAGGTATGAGGCTGACCATGAGTCGTGGTTACGTCTGTGTTACTGAGTCTTCGGCAAGATCCGTTCTTCGGCATCCCCCGCCGTGGTGAATCGCCCAGTGCCACTCTGGCGTCACTGACGGCGATCACGTGACGCAAGCCCGCGGATGCCCGCCAGGTTGCGTCCAACATCGACCACTTGGTTACCCCGGCGCCACACAGCGGCGACGTGACCATCCGAATAGCACAGTCGCATTGGGCTGACAAGACCCGGGCAGGACCCGGCGTTTCAGGATCTGTCGAGCGCCGCTTGGTACAAGTGGCGTTTCGGCACGCCGTTCGCGGTGGCGACGGCGGCGACGGCATCCTTGAGCCGCTCCCCTGCGGCGACCCGCTCGGTCACCTCGTCGACCAGGTCGGCGGGGTCGGGCGGTCCTGGTCCGTCAGCGCCGGAGAGGACCACGGTGATCTCGCCGCGTATCCCGTCGGATGCCCAGGCGGCCAACTCAGCCAACCCGCCGCGGCGTACCTCCTCATAGGATTTGGTCAGCTCCCGGCAGACCACCGCAGCGCGGTCCGGGCCGAGCACCTCCGCGGCGGCGGCGAGGGTGGCGGCGAGCCGGCGGGGCGACTCGAAGAACACACACGTGCGTGGCTCGGCGGCCAGGTTGGTCAGCCACCGCCGGAGGGTGCCGGGTTTGCGCGGCGGGAACCCCTCGAAGCAGAACCGGTCAGAAGGCAGCCCGGAGACGGCCAGTGCGGCGGTGACCGCAGAAGGCCCGGGCAGGCAGGTCACCGGCAGCCCTTCCGCCACGCAGGCCGCCACCAGCCGGAAGCCGGGATCGGACACCGCGGGCATCCCGGCGTCGGTCACCAGCAGCACGGTCCGGCCGGTACGGATGGCCTCCAGTAAGGCGGGAATCCGGGCCAGCTCCACCGCGTCGTAGTGCGCCACGATCCGGCCGGTGACCGTGACTCCGAGTCCTGCGGCCAGTGTCCGCAACCGGCGGGTGTCCTCAGCGGCCACCACGTCCGCCGAGCCCAACGCCTCGATCAGTCGGGGTGAGCCGTCCCGGAAGTCACCGAGCGGGGTGGCGGCCAGCACAAGGGACCCCCGCACGGGGAGGGCGGCGTCCGACATGGCTCGCACAGACCCCAGCCTACGATCGGCCCGTGACTATGGCCCGGGAGGCGAGCCGCTCGCGTACCGAAGACCTGTTGGCCAACCTCGGACGGGTGGCGCAGGCGTCGAACGGTCCCGCGGGCCCACAGGACCGGCTCGTGCCGCGCCCGCTCACCGACCGGGGACGCAGCTGGGCCGTGACGCTGGGGCTGGTGCTGATCGCCGGCCTGGTGCGGCTGTGGAATCTGGGCTACCCCACCGATCGCGGCACGCCCGTGTTCGACGAGAAGCACTACGTACCGCAGGCCTGGCAGATGATCCGCAACGGCGGGGTGGAGGACAACCCGGGCTACGAGCTCGTGGTGCATCCGCCGCTGGGCAAACAGCTCATCGCGCTGAGCGAGATGCTGCTGGGCTACGACAGCTGGGGATGGCGGCTCTCGACGGCACTGGCCGGGACGTTGTGCGTGCTGCTCATCGTGCGGATCGTGCGCAGGATGACCCGGTCCACGCTACTGGGCGGGATCGCGGGAGTGCTGCTCATCGCCGACGGGGTCAGCCACGTGCAGTCCCGGATCGGCATGCTCGACATCTTCCTGGCGATGTTCGTGCTGGCCGCGTTCGGCGCCCTGGTCATGGACCGGGAGCAGGTGCACGCCCGGCTCGCCGTCGTGGTCGGACAGGGACGCATCGGCGACACCGACTTCGGCCCCCGGCTCGGAGTGCGCTGGTGGCGATTCGGGGCGGGGATGCTGCTCGGACTGTCCTGCGCGACGAAATGGTCCGGGATCTACTATCTCGCCGCGTTCGCCGCGATGAGCCTGGTGTGGGATGTCTGTGCCCGGCGTACCGCCGGGGTCCGCAGGCCGTGGGCCGGCGCTTTCGTCCGGGACGTGGGGCCCGCGCTGTGGGCCCTGGCCATCGTCCCGTTCGGGACCTACTTGGCGATGTGGTGGGCCTGGTTCGGCAGCGAGACCGGCATCGACCGGCACGTGGTGGGCACCAAGATCGGCCCGGACGGCCCGTTCTCCTTCGTACCGGGGCCGTTGCGGGAGCTCTGGTACTACAGCGGCCAGGTGCTGAGCTTCCACGAGAACCTGGTCACGCCGGCCAAGCCGCACCCGTGGGAGTCCAAGCCCTGGAGCTGGCCGATGGGCCTGCGTCCGATGCTCTACTACTACGAGTCGGGGGCGCGGGCGTCCGGATGCGGGCGGGACGACTGCGTGAGCGCCGTGATGCTGATCGGGACGCCTGCGCTCTGGTGGGTCTCGCTGCCGGTGCTCAGCTGGGGGCTGTGGCGGGCGGTGAGCACCCCGGACTGGCGCTTCGCCGCGGCACTGGTCGGCTACGGCGCCGGCTGGCTGCCGTGGTTCGCCAAGATCGACCGCCAGATGTACTTCTTCTACATGGCTCCGGCGGCGCCCTTCCTGATCATCGCGACCACGCTGGTGCTGGGCGAGATACTCGGCAGGGCCGGCGACGGTACCGAACGTCGCGGCACCGGCCTGCTGCTGGTGTCCATCTACATCGGGCTCGTGGTGGCCAACTTCGCCTGGCTGTGGCCGATCCTCACCGGCGGCTCGATCACCCCGGCGCACTGGAACGCCGAACTCTGGCTACCGTCCTGGCGGTAGGTGACGCGGGCGTCACGAGCCCGCGACGAGCCGACGCCCTCAGACCACCCGGATCGTGTTTCCCTCCACCGTGACCTCGCGGGCCGGCAGGGGCTTCTTCGCCGGGCCGCGCACCACCGAGCCGTCAGCGACGGCGAACTTGCTTCCGTGACACGGGCAGTTGATCGTGCCGTCCGCGACGGTGCCGACCGTGCACTGTTTGTGCGTGCAGATCGCCGAGAATGCCCGGTAGGTGCCCGGTTCCGGCTGGGTCACCACGAGTTGCTGTGATGTGTAGACGACGCCGCCACCGACCGGGATCGACGCCGCGCTCCCCAGCGCCTCGCCCTGCCCGGTCTCCGGTGTCCCGCCGGTCTTAGCGCCTTCCGAGGCATTGCCCTTCTCGCCAGTGGTGGGGGGGGTGGCGGGGGTGGCACCACCCACATCCGAACTCCCATAGCTGCTGCACCCGACGATCGCGGCGGCGGCCGCGATCATTCCGGTTCCGGCCACCATGGTGCGCCGGTTCATCGAGGTTGCCCGGCTCTCGTGGCCGTCCTCGGTGCGCTCATGGTTGGGCGTCGTCTGGTTGGGCGTCGTCTGGTTGGGCATCGTCATTCCTTCCAGCCGGGGATCCGGCGCCAAGGCTCGTGAGGGGGAAACAATCCG
>DASXOV010000052.1:0-44592 GCA_036494005.1 Pseudonocardiaceae bacterium
TGGTCACCATCTCAGTCGACGACAACCTGGTGATCGACGTCACCGACGACGGCATCGGCATTGCGAAGTCCGCCCCGCACAGCGGCCTGCGCAACCTCCAACAGCGGGCCACCGACACCGGCGGCACTTTTACCGCCGATCAACCGGAGAATGGTGGGACCCACCTGGCATGGGTAGCACCCCTGCCCTGACAGCCAGAGCCAGGCAGACGGTATTGAAGTCGCAGCTGATGGCCGGGCAGCGAGCGGTGGAACAGAGGAGTGTTCTTCCGCCCCGAGATCGCCGAGGCGAAGTTCCTGTGATGACCACGTCCAGGTCGTGGTGGCAGTAAGCACCTGTGAACCGTTGTATCCAGCGGGAGATGGGGAGCGCCGGGCGCCGGTGAGACATCCGCATTCTGAGTGGCGCAGGTCCTGCCAAGCGGTGACTAAGGACCGGAGTGTCACCGACCGTGTCATACCTAGCGTCGAGTGTGGAGAGGAGACGTTCGATGCGAGCGCGCGATGTCATGAGCAGTCCGGTTGTGACCGTGACGGCAGGGACCACGGTATCGCCACGCCCACGAGGACGGTCTCCTCAGCGTCGACGGCGCCTCGCGGGCACCGGCTTCGACGGTGGGCGAGGTGATGACTACACCGGTGGTCTGCATGGGTGCGGGCACAGATGTAGTTGATCTGATGACCGCGATGCTGGAGGAGCGGGTGCGCAGCATGCCGATCGACGGTTCCACCGTGATCGGCATCGTCACCCGGCGGGGACCTGCTGCGGGTACTCGCCCGCGACGATCAGGCCATTGCCATCGATGTGCGACATCGGCTGGCGATGTTCGGCCAACACGATCGATGGACCGTCTCGGTGCAGGACGGGGCGGTGACCATCGACGACGTGTTCGACAACGCGACCGACCGGCACGTGGCGACCGTGCTGGCCGATGCCGTGCCCGGGGTGACCGCGGTGCAGGTCGCCAGCCACCCGGCGGGTCCCGTTCTCCGCAGCCATCCCAGCGTGGCGCTGACCCTTGCCGCACTGGGTGTCGTCACCGTCGGCGCGCTGCTCCCCGCGACACCACTGGCTCCATGCACTCGGTTTCCAGCCGTTGCCGGGGGGTTCTTCGCCGCACTGGTCGGGATGGTCGTCTGCTACCTCATCCTGATCGAGGTCGGCAAACGGATCTTCTACCCAGCGCCCACCACACCACCCGCCCGACGGCCCGGCAGCGGACACCACCACCTGCTGCGATCTTCGGCGACGCCCGATGCGCTGCCGGCCAGCGACAACACCACCACTCGGCCAGGGCTCATGGCCCGCTGGGGTGACGACCGATCGAGCACCTGCCTACCTCGGAGTCATCGAGGAGTTGCTACCCGTAATCTGGGCGATGGTTCTCTGCGGTGACGCCCCCCGCTACCCCGGGGGGCGGGTGTAGGTGAGGGGGTGTGCCGAGGATGACGATCTCGGTGAGCGAGCGGCCAGCGACAAGGCCAGGCAGGTCCGCGGCGCCCTGGCCGGCCCCGGGGGCCTTCCTGGAGCGGGGTCGCTACCGGTTGGTGTGCCAGGTCGGCCGCGATGAGCGGTGTGCTGCGCAGTGGTGGCGGGGCTATGACCTGGTCCTGGAACGTGACGTGGCGCTGACCCTGTTGCTCCCCGGACCCGAAGACCGCAGCCCCCAGGCGCAGGTACGTCCACTTGTTCAGCGTGCGCTGCGTTCGGCTCGGCTGGTGACGGTAGGCGCGGCGCAGGTCCTGGACGTGCTGGACCCCGATCACAGACAGCTACCTGTCCCCGCCGAGCCGTTCTACTCCGGTCCGGCCGTCGCGGCCGTGGTCGCGGAATGGACCCCGGGCCCGCACCTGCTCACCCTGATGCGGGACAACCACCTGCCGCCGCCCTCGGTCGCCGCCGGCATGCTGGCACCGCTGGCCGGTGCCGTCGACGCCGCACACCGGGCCGGGCTGGTCTTGGGCTGCGACCAGCCCCACCGCATCAGAATCGGGCCCGACGGCCGGGCCCGTGTCGCCTTCGCCGGCCCGCCGCTGGACACCAGTCCGCAGGACGACATCCGCGGCCTGGGAGCCCTGCTGTACCTGCTGCTCACCGGGTACTGGCCCCTGCCCGACCCGCCCGGCCAGCTCCCACCGGCCCCGATCGGACCCGACGGCGCACTGGCCAGCCCCCGGGCACTGCGCCCCGAGGTGCCAACCGAGCTTTCCCGGCTCGCGCTGCGCTGCCTCGCCGGCTCAGATGCCGCAGGCGTGCACACCGGAGCCGCCGTCCACCAGGTGCTGAAATACCACACCACCACCCCTGACCAAGCCACCCTGCTCCCCGCGACGACCGGTCAGCAGACAACCCCGAGGGACTCTGGACACGCCCGCACACCACACCCGGCCAGGCTCGCCATCTCGGTCACCACCTTGATCGGGGCCCTCCTGCTGATCCTCGGCTACACAGGCATACAGACCGCATCGATACTCTCCGACACGCCGAGCAACCCACCACCCGTGGTCATCGTCGGCGCCCCGGCCACCCAACCAGCGCACCAGCCGGCACCGGCACCAGCACTGGCACCGGCACCCATTGCCGCACAGGCGGTCCACCACCAGCATCCAGCAGGTTCGCACACCCACACCAGGACACAGCATCGTGCCCCCGCGCCATGCCAGAACTGCGACACACAGTCGTTGACCTGGAGCGCACTCGCGCTCCCATCCCCGTCCACACCCAGACCTGACCGAGGGGACCGCTTGAGTGGATGCGGCCCGCCGCGGCCTACAGCTGGGCTGCGCGACCCAGGAACACTGCCCGCTCGCGGGCATTGTTGGTGAGCTGCGCCGCTTGTTCGAACTCGGCACGCGCTTCAGCGGCCCGGTCGAGCCGGGCCAGCAGGTCTCCTCGTACCGCGGCGAGCTGCGGGTAGCCGGTCAGCGTGTGTGTGGAGCGAACCCGGTCGAGGATCTCCAGGCCGGTGGCCGGGCCGGTCGCCATACCTACCGCGACCGCCCGGTTCAGCTCGACCACGGGCGAGGGCCACAGCGTGCTCAGCACGCCGTACAAGGAGGCGATCCGCGCCCAGCGGAAGAGCCCCACCACCGGGCACCCCTGCCGCGGCAGCTGATCGGATCGAGCGATTGAGGTAACGCTCAGCGTGTCCGGATCGCTACACCGAGTGGAGGTGATGACCGTGTCCGACATCAACGTCCACGCCACGGACCAACTGGTCGACCAGTTCGTGTCCCTTTACCACTGCGACGGGTACGTCGTGCTGGCCGTCGATCCGGAAACCGGCGAGGCTGATGCGCATGGCCCCTACGACGGGCTTGACGCCACGCGTCACGCACAGGAGTTACGTACCGACTTCGATCGCGCCGAGTTGCCCGACGTCCTGGTGCAGGTCGTGCGACTGCATCGGCCTCGCGCGGCGTGACCCGGCGGCCGTAGGACGCACCGACGAGCCGATGAGCCATGATGTCGGCACAGGGGTCGCGGTGATCACCCCTGACCGTCATCGTGCGAAGGGTGCGGACCTGATGAGTGTGCTGAACAAGGCGACGTACAAATCATTGAGCTTGATCACCGGTGTGCTCGGTGGCGCAGTGGCAAGCGCCCTGTTCACCAGGATCTGGCGCGCCGTCTCCGACGCGGACGACGCGCCCGAGCCGAGCGCCCTGGACCGCAGCACCCGCGAGGTGCTGATCGCCGCAACTCTGCAGGGGGCGGTGTTCGGGCTGGTGAAGGCGGGGATGGACCGGATGGCAGCGAAGGGTTTCCACCGGTTCACCCGGGACTGATCTCCGGGCGCGCCGTCACCTATTCGATCACTTCTGCGGTGCCTGCTCAGCTCCCCAGTGTCTTGCCGGTCTCCAGCAGCGTTTTCAGATCGCTGAGGATGTAGCTCCACCCACCGCCTGCGCCGGGAATCTCACCGCCGACCTGCTGCGCCGTCTTCGGTGCGCCGTCGAGTTCGTGGGTGAGCGTCAGCTTGCTGATACCGGCTGGTTCCTCGTCGATCTCCCAGGTCAGACGGGTGAAACCTTCCGCGGCGAGCTCCGGATTGAACAGCGCACGCCAGGTCTGGACGAGCTTGCGTGGCGGATCCGACTCGATGATCTCGCCGTCGATGATCACCTCCGGGGCGCCGTGCTCCCGCATGGCGCCGCTGGGCAGGACCCGGTACGCACCGCCGGGCCGCAGGTCGTACTCGCTCGGCGATTCATAGCCGTACTTCTTGTTCCACTCCGGATCGGTGATCGCGTCCCAGATCGCCTGGGCGGTCGCCTTGATGTACACCCGGTGCACCTGAACGGTCTTCGTCGTGGTCGTCATGACTTCTTCTCCAGCTCGGTCGTCGGCGATCACGTCAAAATATGTGACCTTGTGGTCACGTGTCAAGGCTCTCGGTGACTGCGGCCGGTTCGGGGTCACCCGCTCGGTGCAGTCACACTGCGGCCGAGGTGGCCTGCTCGACTACGAGCAGGCCGTGCGCCTGGCGACGGCCGGCGCGGCCGGCACCGTGTTTCGGGGCCGCCATGACCCGCAGCACCTTCGGGCCGCAGAGCTGCTCGACTGGTGGCGCGTCGAGGAGATCGATCGGGATCACCGGCTGTTGCTGCGCGCGGAGATGCGAATGCCGGGAACGGCCTGGCTGGAATGCAGCGTCGGCACCGGGCTCTCGGGCGGAACGAAGTACCGCCAGGACGTGACGTTCGTGCCCACCGGTTTGGCGGGCCACCTCTCTTGGTGGGGTTGGCGGGCCACCTCTCTTGGTGGGGTTGGCGGGCCACCTCTCTTGGTGGGTGCAGCGACCGTTGCACGACCTCGTCTTCGGTGTGATGGCGCACGGCATCGTGCGCGCCGCCGAGCACCTTCCGGTGCCCGATCCGGAGATCACCCGCACATAGCTCTCATCAAGAGCCGTTCCCGTGGCGTGTGCCGCTCCTCGATCCGATTCAAAGACCAGCTTGTCACTGTCCTCAACCCCGGTATCCGCCCCGCCAAAGACCGTATTGCAGCTGACCGCCGCGGGGCAAGCACCAGCGGAAGCCACACCCGGGAAGGCGACGAAGTGCCGGTAAGTACGGAGTATGCAGTCACGAGAAAATATGCACCACCTGCGCGCTCACCGGGGCCCGCGAAGGGTCTCACACACTGCGACCACCACTGACTTCGGAGCGTGATGCCGCCTGTGACGGCAAGATCAGGTGCCTACCACACCCGGCAGGTCCCGGTGCCAGCGGCGGGCAGACCCGGCCGCCGACCCGCAGAACGTATGACCAGGCCTCTCATCAGCACAAACACTCTGATCGCGGCCTACTGGTCCGGGAGACCGGCGCTGCGATTCGCCACCCACGCGCCACTGAAGGCGCGGTCATCATGCGAAAGTGTGACCCTCGAACCGGTGGACCGGGTGACCTTCAAAACTCGCGTAGGGCCCGTAACGGTCACCCACCGGAACCGCGCGGACCTGCGCAAATAACTGATTGCTACGCCGGGTATGTGGTCACCGGACGTGAGCCGTGCCACGAGTGGCCCTCTTGCACCGGCCACATCGCTCCGTACCGTCGAAACCGTCCCGCACACGGGAAACCGTTAAGTGCAGGAATCCGGGTCCGGCGCGCTGAAGCCTGTCCCTCGGGCCCGGATATCGCAATCTCACCCGAAGTCCGGGACAGGGGCGCAGGCCGGGAGTCTGGTTGGTGCGGGACCCGAAATCCGCCCGATCAGAGGCTGTAAGACGCAGGTGCGGTTCATGGAGATCGGTCATGATTCGAAGTACGCGGCTGCTCGCACAGACCGGCTTAGCAGCGATCGCCATCGCAATCCCAATGGCGGTCGCGGCACCGGCCCAAGCCGGCTCGGTGTCAGATTGGGATCGAGTCGCAAAGTGCGAGAGTGGCGGCAACTGGGCCATCAACACCGGCAACGGATACTCCGGAGGATTGCAGTTCACCCACTCGACGTGGCGGGCCTACGGCGGCTCGGCGTACGCGCCCATCGCCTCCCAGGCCACCCGAGGTGAGCAGATCGCAGTCGCCGAGAAGGTCCTTGCCGGCCAGGGATGGCGCGCATGGCCAGTGTGCTCCAAGAAGGCCGGAATGCGCTGACGCTACCGGCCAGGTGACCCGCTCGGCTCCCCGCCACAGCCCGCGTGGCGGGGAGCCCGGGTGGCCAGATGTAGGTCACAACCCGCGACCTGCCCCCGCCGGTCACGCACAACGCCTGGTTGGACCGGATGTGTGACGGCCAATCCAGTGATTCGGGCCGCTCCAGCACCTCACGTTCCGCTCCGCACCGGTCACCCCGGCGACCGGACGACCTGCAGGAATGACCGGATCACTGCGCCAGGTGTGTGGTGTGCTTACGACAGCCGGAGCAGGAACACGTAATTTGCATCGGCAGAAACGATCAGTACCGTCCCTACGGTCTCGCACTCGACCGAACTGGCAGCTGCGGGAATCCAGGTCCGACGCGCCGAGCCCTGTCCCACGGATCCGGATATCGCAATCTCACCCCGAAATCCGGGGCAGGGACGCAGACCGGCGATCGGCCGGGTGGGAACCCGAAGCCCGCCTGCCGGGAGGTCACCAGTCGCAGGCGCGGTTCAATGGAGATTCAGTCATGATTCGACGTTCCCGGCTGCTCGCTCGCGCCGGCCTGGTCGCGCTCGCCATCGCAATCCCGGTGGCGGTCGCGGCACCTGCCCAGGCTTCCCCGAAAGCCAGTTGGGATGGGATCGCCAGCTGCGAGAGCAGTGGCAACTGGGCCATCAACAACGGTAATGGCTATTCCGGTGGTCTGCAGTTCACGCCGTCGACCTGGAGCGCCTTCGGCGGAGGGGCCTATTCGCCCAACGCCTCGGGGGCCAGCCGCGAGCAGCAGATCGCAGTCGCCGAGAAGGTGGTTGCCGCGCAGGGCTGGAACGCCTGGCCTGTGTGCTCCAAGAAGGCCGGGGTCTCCTGACGACCGGCCCGTGACCATCTCGGCCGCCATCGCCGCAGGTAGCGGCGGTGGCGGCCGGCGGCCACTTCGAAATGGCCGGTGGACACCCTCACCGGCGAGGTCGACCCCGCCCGCTGCGTCGGCCACCTGGCCCGGTTCGTCGGCGATCTCGCCCCCTACCGGCGACGCCCCGCCGTCCACGAGTTCACCGACCGCGCCACCGAGCTCCGCGCCGCCGGCTGATAGAACCCAAGAACCCGCAGCTCAACAGGTACAACCGGGCGCCACAGCCTCATGACCCGGCGCCACGGCATCGCGGGGTCCGCACCGCCAGGTCTACGACACCGGCAAGGACATATCGGGTGATAATCTGCCCGCCGTGGCTAGTCCGGAAGTCGCCCGGCTCACCAGTCGTCTTGACGAGCAAGACGACACTGTCCGCGCGGTCAGCGACACCGTGCTCGACATCAAGGAGACGGTCGACCAGCACACCCAGGCGCTGGCCGGCATCCAGGCGACGCAGGCCCAGCACGGCGAGATAATGGCCCAGCACGGCGAGATGCAGGCCCAGCACGGCGAGGTACTGGCCCAGCACGGCGAGATGCAGGCCCAGCACGGCGAGATACTGGCCCAGCACGGCGAGATGCTGGCCGAAATCCTGCGCCGGCTCGGCAACCACCCATCCTGAGCGGACTGCCCCGTCACAACTCGTCGCGCCTGGGGCGAACTGGATTTCGACGCCACTCGATCATGACGTGATCACAAGCCGGGCCGTACCGATTTCTTTACCTGATCACGATCAAGTTGCTCGGAATGCTCGCTTGGCGGCCTGACTCACTCGGCATCAAAGGGAATGCGGCACTGCCCGATCGCGCACATTTCCCGATGCTGCGCACCGAAAGGTGATGGTGCCCGTTGGCCCAAGCAGATGTGCGCATTGGACCCCTGGGGAGATCTCGCGTGCAGGCCCCCATGGGCACGCGCCCATCTGGTTTATCTCACGTCGACCCGCAGGTTCCGAGGAGAGCCATGAACCGTACGCCTGCCCACCGATATCTCGTCCTGCTCACCATGCTGGTGGCATTGTTCGCCGGCGCCGCGCCCGCCACCGCCGCCGAGCGGGGCCACGTTTCCACGCCCGGAACGGGAATTCTGCCGAGCTTGTTGTCCTGGGGAAGCTGCAAGGACATCCACACGATCTTCCCGTTCGCGCCGGACGGCACGTACCCGCTGATCACCGGCAACGACACCCTGCTCACGGTGTTCTGCTACGACATGGCGGGCACCCCACGCGAGTACATCGACCTCGCGCACACCGGCGCGGGCTCCAACTTCGCCCAGTACACGGCAGGTGGCGCCTCGCCGGGCACGAACGTCCGGACGTCGTTCACCAAGCTCCGTATCGACCCGGCGACGTTGACGGTCGACATCGGTGATCTCACCTTCGCCACCTCCACCGGCAGGTTGCAGCACTCCTCGGTGACGCGCGGGCCCAGCAGCCCCTTCGTCACGGCCATGCCGTACGGAGTCGCAATGTCCTGCGAACACCCGGGCAGTTCGGATGGAGTCGCCGACATCAACCTGCAGGGAACCCCGTTCATCGTCGACGACACGTTCGTCGTGCGGACCTTCGAGGGCAGCGGTTCAGCGACCGTGAGTCCGGACAAGAAGACGGTCGCCCTCAACGGCGGCGGATACTGCGGATGGATCTCGCCCGCACCCTCCCTGGATTCGCCGTTCAATCCGCAGCCGGGCGATTTCCGGCTGAATCTCGCCTGCGCTCCGTACGATCCGTTCATGGCTGCGCCGAGCGGGCAGTACTGCGTCAAGCTGTCGTAGCGCGAACCGAGGGGGCGCCGGACCTGTGGCGCCCCCTACCGGCTCGTGGGCTGCAGACCCCATTCGGCCGTGTGCTGCCCGCCCGGCTCCAGGATCACCAGTCCCTCGCCGGTGCACAGCGCGTTGGGTGCGGCGGTCATCGGCTCCACGGCGAGCCCGGTCCTGCGGCGAGCGGGATCGGGCATCGCGTCGCCGGTGAACACCTGTATCCACCCGTAAGCGTCGTCCGCCCACAACGTCACCGCCGGGCCGTCCGGGGCGGAGAGCTGGACCCGGACCAGCCCGTGGCGTCGCGTACCAGGTCGGTGAACGCGGTGTCGATCCGCTGATCACCGATCAGGCCGTCGAATTCCTCGACCGGCTCCCGCCCGGTCGGGATTCCCCGCTGGTCGGTCCGGTAGCGGGTGCGGACGGGCAGCTGCAGCCGCGCCAGGTCGATCACGGGCGTCCCCACGGTGAGATACGGATGCGCCCCGGTCGCGTACGGCAGCGGTTGGGTACCACCGTTGGTGGCGCTGGTCCGGACCCGCAGACCGCCGTCGTCGAGGGTGTACACCAGCTCGCAGTACAGCACGAACGGATAGCCGGGCTGGGCGTGCAGCGTGTGGCGAAGCCACAGGGTCTGCTCATCGTGGTCGGCGGGCTCCCAGGTCGCCCAGCGGGTCAGGCCGTGGATGGCGTTGCCTGCTTCCGGCTCGGTGAGCGGAAGCACGTGCTCCTCTCCGCCGAACCGGTAGCGGCCGCCGTCGACCCGGTTGGGCCACGGGATGAGCGTCTGCCCCCGGCCCGCGGTGCACATCTCGTCGGCGCCGTACCCGTCCAGCACGGGGCGCCCGCCCGCGGTGTAGCTGCGCAGGCCGCCGCCGACCTCGGTGATCACCACGTCCTGGTCGCCGTGGCGCAGGGTGAACTGCCGTCCGGACGGCGGGGTACGGGCCGAGCGCCAACTGCCGTCGTTCGCCGCGCCAGGCGAGCTCTGCGGTCTGGCATGGCGACTCATGGTGTCCTCCACGAGGTGGGTAGTGCCGGTCACGTGCTCATGGATGAACGACGAAGCCGCAGGAACAGGTACCCGTCGTCCTCGCACACCGTGTGCACGGTGAAGCGGAGCCTGCCAGCAGAGGGTCCGGCGAGGATCCGCCGGGAGTCCCCGCCCAGGAACACCGGGGAGACGGTGAGGCACAACTCATCGATCAGGTCGGCCTCGGCGAGTTGTGCGTTGAGGTTGGGGCCACCCTCGGCGAGCACGCTGCGGTGGCCCGCCTCTCCCAGCAGTTGCAGCGCGACCCGCAGGTCGACGTCGCGGCGCCCGGCGATGAGGACGTCGGCGACCTCGCCCGCCGCCGCGACCCGGTCCGCGGGGGCCGTCGCGACGGTGATCACCGTCGCACGGGCGCCCTCGGTGAACAGCGGGGAGCCGAAGTCCAGCGCGAGAGAGCGGGAGACGATCGCCAGCGGCACCTTCGAAGGGCCGTAGCCCTCGGCGCGCACCGTCCCGGCGGCCACCAGCACGACGTCGGCCACGGAACGCAGCGCGGTGAACACCTGGTGGTCGGCGGGGCCGCCGAGCCCGCCGGACACGCCGTCGACAGTGGCCGCGCCGTCCAGGCTGGCGATCATGTTGAGCCGCACGGCGGGGCGTCCCCGGCCGGTCGGCGGGTCGGCGTACACCTCCGCCGGATCGACGGGATCGGCGGCGAAGGGCAGCAATTGGCGCACGACTGTGCAGTTCACCCGACCAGGCGTCCCATTACGAAATTCCGGCAAAGTCGTCCGGCACATCGGTCCGGCCACCGGTCAACTGGGCCCGAAACGCTCGATGCGGATATCGGCGGGCACCCATCCGGTCTGGACGAGCAGCCGACTCGCGTGCTCGGCGAAGCCGTGCGAGCCGCAGACGTACGCTGTCGTCTCCGGTGGCAGCCCGGCCAGCGCAGCGCTGATCGCCGGGGCGTCGAGCCGGCCCGGCGGGCGCGGCCAGCCGGGCGGGGCCTGCCGGGTGTAGACCACCGTGGTCTCGGCGCCGTACTCGCCGGCGAACCAGAGCTGTTCGGGGGCGCGGACCGAGACCACCATCCGCAACGGCACCGGCCGATCCCGCTCACGCCAGCACCGCAGCATCGCCATCAGCGGGGCGACGCCGGAGCCGCCGCCGATCAGCGCAACCGGCGAACCGCCGGACCAGATGAAGTGGCCACCGAACGGGCCGCGCACCTCGACAGCGTCTCCCGGTGCGAGCACGTCGTGCAGATGCGGCGAGACCTCGCCATCGGCGAGCCGTTCGATGACCACCTCGATCAACTCAGGTGTCGACGCCGTCGAGGCGATCGAGTAAGAACGCTGCGCGGTGTATCCATCCGGCGCGGTCAGCCGCACCAGGCAATGCTGGCCCGGCAGCTGCGGCGCCCAGCCGGGCACCCGGAACCGCAGGCTGCGGGCGCTGTCGGTCTGTGGCCACGCGGCCACGAGCTCCGCGCGCTGCCACTCCCGGCGCACGCCGACGGACACACTGCCGGTCTCAGTCCCGCTGCCGGTCTCAGTCCCCGGCATAACGCTCCTCCCGCCAGGGATCCCCGCGCAGGTGGTACCCGTTGCGTTCCCAGAACCCGGGCTCGTCGTGGTCCAGGAAGCGCAACCCGGCGATCCATTTCGCGCTCTTCCAGAAATATCGGTGCGGCACCAGCAGCCGCACCGGTCCGCCGTGCTCGGCGGGCAGCCGATTCCCGTCGTGTTCCCAGACCACCCACGCGCGTCCGCCGACGACGTCGGCGACCTCCAGGTTGGTGGTGTAACCGGTGTGCGACCAGGCCAGCACGTGGGTGGCCGCGGGCAGTGGCGGTGTCTCGGCGAGCAGGTCGTCCAGCGACACCCCGGTGAAGGAAGTGCCCAGTTTGGACCAGGCAGTGACGCAGTGGATATCGCCACGGAAGGTGGAGCGGGGCAGCGTCTGCACCTGGGCCCAGGTCAGGGTGCGAGTGGCCGCGACCTGCCCTTCGACGGTGAACGTCCAACGGTCCGGTTCGAGCTCGGGAGTGACCTCAGCGGTGAGCACGGGGAAGCCGGTCCCCACGTCGTACTGTCCCGGCGGCAACCTGTCCTGCGCGTGCTGGCGCCTGCCGGTGAACCCTCGGGTGATCGAACCCACCACACGCCTCCAGAGGTTGGGGAACAGTTCTGGTCCCCGCGGGCGGCGTCGCCGTTACGCGTCCGAAGGCCGGTGGTTTCCCGACGTGGACTGGGGCCCGGTGTGCCGGGCGGCGGACGAGGCGGCGCGGCCGAGCCGGTCGCGCCCGGCGTGGAAGAAGTTGACCGCCCGGTTCGGCGAGATCACCTCTGGGTAGCGCAGCGCGGCACCGAACGGGGCGTTCCAGAACTGGTCAGTGCCCGCGGGTGCACCGTCGAACGGGCTGATGTAGAGGTAGGGCTCGGCGATCTGGTCGTCGCCGGGCGAGACGCCGTAGTTGACCCGCGCGGCGGTGATGGCGAGATCGAAGTGCTCGGGCCACAGCTGCGCGGCGGTGGGCGCGTTGCCGGGTACCGCGGCGGCGAAGGTGGCCAGCGCACCCGCGCCGAGCTGGTACCAGTCGGCCAGCAACCGGGCGGCGTCCCGGTCGATCTCCAGCGGCGCCTGCGGGTCCAGCGGCGTGGCGGGGTGGTAGACCTGCTCGGGCGCACCCGGCTGGATCCCGGCCAGCTTCGCGACCTGCGCCAGAGTGCGGATCCGGGTCCGGTGCTGCTGGCCGCCCCGGCTGACCACGAACTCGTCGAGGTCCACCGCGAGCACCGTCGGCTCGGGCCCGAACGGTGGGGTGGCGAACCCGCCCGGGGCGGGGGTCAGTCCGATGTGGCCGGTCGCGGCGTACCGCGCCGCGGCCAGCACGTGCTCAGCCAGCCGGTGCAGCCCGTCGCGGGTGGCGGGCAGCGGGTCGGCGACGGTCGGGGTGCCTCTGCCGATGTCCATACCGGTTTCCATATCGGTCAGTGCCGCCGCGCCGTTGCTCTGTTACGGGCTCCGGCGTCGGTACCGGGTCAGTCGGCCGGCCGGGAGAAGGGCGTCTTCGGGCGTTCGGGTCTCCGGCCGTCGACCACGATGTCGACCTGCTCGTTGTAGAAGGCCACCAGGCCGGTGATGGGCAGCAGGTCGCGGGTGGGGAACTGGTAGGTCCACGCCAGGTCCGGATGCACCGTCTCATCGATCCGGACCGACCAGTAGTCGCTGGTCGTGCCCTTGTAGGGGCACGCGGTCACGGTGTCGCTGGGGATCAGGTGAGCGAAGTCGATCTCGGTCCGGTTGAGGTAGTACCGGGTGGGCAACCCGGTCTCGAAGACCAGCACCGGCGACGACGACTCGGCCAGGACGACACCGTCCAGTTCGACGCGCACCGTGCGGGTGGAGCGCAGTGCGTCGACCCGGGCGTACGGGTTGCGCGGGTGGACGAAGACCTGTTCGTCCTCCTCGAACCACGCATCGAGCGCGGCCCAGTCGAAGCGGACGGTGCCGCTCAGCCCGTCGACGCCTGACTCGAAGAGCAGCTTGACGGCCCGCGGCCGGTGCACATCACCGACGCGCAGTCCGTGTACCTCGACCGGGCCGCGCGCGCTGTGCTGGGTGTGCTCCTCCGGGATGAGCAGGTCGCGGCGCACGTCGGCGACCGGGATGTAGTACTGCGGATAGTGCGGCCATTCCCAGACGTACCACGCCCCGGTGGTGTCGAGCACTTTCTCACCCGCCAGGTACGCCCGGATCCGCCGTGGCACCGGCTCGACATGGTTCACCGGCGTGATACCCGCTGGGTAGTCGTTCACTCCCGGTACTCCCTCCGTGATCGCCCCATCCCTGATTGCCCGGCGTCTCAGTTCCGTGCCCGCTGCACTGCACGGCGACATCACCCCGGTAGGTCCGCGAGTGCGTCGAGTATCCCCCGGTGGAACGTCGGGAAGGCGTAGATCATCGTACGCAAGGTGGTGATCGGCAGCCGGGCGTGCACCGCGAGAGTGAGCATGGACAGCACCTCACCGCCCCGCGGGCCGACCGACGTCGCGCCGGCCAGCACCCCGTGATCGGCGTCGCACACCAGCTTGATCACCCCCTCGTTGCCCGGACCGTGGATGATGCCCCGGCTGGTCGACGGCACCGGCGCGCGGCCGACCCGCACCTGCATCCCCGCCGCGCGGGCTGCTTCCTCGGTCATGCCCACCGAGCCGACCTCGGGATCGGTGAACGTGACCCGGGGCAGCCCGGTGTAGTCGGCGGTGAACCCGCGAACGTCCAGGATGTCCGCGATCGCGATCTGGGCCTGGTACACCGCCAGGTGGGTGAACGCTCCGAGGCCGGTGACGTCGCCGACCGCCCACAACCCGTCGGCGGCCCGCATCCGGTCGTCCACCGGCACCATGCGCCCCGACTCGTCCAGCCCGACCGACGCCACTCCCGATCCGCGCAGCTCAGCTCTCCTGCCCACGGCGACCAGCAGCTGCTCACCCCCCACGGTCGAGCCGTCGTCGAGTTGCACCGTCGTGTGCCCACCGGAGCGGGACACCCCGACGGCGCGCCGCCCGGTCCGCAGGTCCAGGCCCTCGGCCCGCAGCACGGTCTCGACCACCGCGCCGGCCTCCGGCTCCTCCATCGGCAACACCCGATCGGCACTCTCCACCACGCTGACCACCGAGCCGAATCGGGCGAACGCCTGGGCCAGCTCCAGCCCCACGGCACCGGCACCGAGCACGACCAGGGACCCCGGCGGGCTGGTGGCCTCGATCGCCTCCCGGTTGGTCCAGTAACCGGACGAGGCGAGCCCCGGGATCGGGGGCCGTACCGGAGCCGACCCGGTGGCCAGCACCACCCCCACCGCCGCGAGGAACACCGTCTCCCCGACCCGGACCCGGCGCGGTCCGACCAGCACCGCCCGGCCCCGGACGAACCGCCCGCCCGCCTTCTCGAACCGCTGCACCGCCGCGGTGTCGTCCCAGCCGTCGGTGGACAACCGGATCCGCCTGGCCACCGGGGTGTAGTCGGAGCGCACCTGCGCGGATCCGGCCAGCAGGTCCACCCGGCCGGCCTCGGCCAGCGTCTCGGCCGCCCGGACGATCATCTTGCTGGGGATGCAGCCCCAGTACGGGCACTCCCCGCCGACCAGTTCACGCTCGATCCCCACCACGGCCAGCCCGGCTTCGGCCAGCCGGGATGCCACCTCCTCGCCACCGGGGCCGAGCCCGATCACGACGACGTCGGCAGCCTGCTCGTTGTCCTTCACGGCCGTTGGACCCGACGAGGGCCGCGGACGTTACGCCGCGCCGGGTGCGGGGAACCGATGCGGTGGAATATCGCCGACGACCGGTGCGTGCATGACCATTCCGCTGACCTGCGCCCAGCTGGCCGACCAGATCGACGACTACCTGACATGTCGGCCGGCCAGGGCTGACCGCGCCGCGATCACCCGCCATCTGGCCCGTTGCCCGGACTGCCGCGCCACCGCGGCCACCTTCCGGCTGCTCCGCGCGCTGCGCGGCACACCACAGCCGAGCAGGCAGCTGGAGCAGCACCTGCTCAGCGAGTTCCACCGCTGGCTCCACCCGCCGGTGATCAGGTAACGGGTACGTGTGCCGCGCTCGGGTGCCCTGGTGGATCGTCGAAGTCTCGCCAGCGCGTCACCAGCAGGGCCACGCCGCCCGGGAAGTCCGCTGTAACAGCGGAAGCCGGCGCGGGGTCAGGAGGGGTGTGTGCCGACCCGCCGACCCGGAGGCAACCGTGAGCACGACCCCGATCGCCGACTACGCCCTGCTCTCCGATCGGCACTGCGCCGCCCTGGTCAGCCGCGCCGGGTCAGTGGACTGGCTGTGCTTCCCACGATTCGACAGCCCTGCGGTGTTCGCCCGATTGCTCGACGCCGACGCGGGGCACTTCGCGGTGCGCGCCAGCGGGGACAGCACCGTGACGCGCCACTACCTGGACTCGACACTGGTGCTGGAGACGTCCTTCGAGACCCCGACCGGCACCCTGGTGCTGACCGATGCGCTGGCCAGCGGCGCCGCTCACGATCCGCACCGCCTCGGCGCCACAGCACCCCGGCTGCTGGTCCGCGCGCTGGAATGCACCGACGGCGAGGTCGACGCCGAGGTGAAGTTCGCACCGCGTCCGGAGTACGGGCTGGTAGCGCCGCTGGTGAGCGCGGTCGAGGGCGGGGTACAGGTACGCGGTGGGGCCGACGTGCTGGTGCTGTCCAGCCCGATACCGCTGCTGATCACGGGCGGGACCGCCACCGGCACGGCCCGGCTGCGAGTCGGGCAGCGCGTACTGCTCGGACTGCAGCACCGCAGTACGTCCGAGCCGTTCCCCGCTCCGGTGCCCGAGGCGGATCTGGACGCCGCGCTGCGCGACACGATCGACGCCTGGCGATGCTGGTCGGCGGTGCACCAGAGTTACCAGGGGCCGTGGCGGGACCTGGTGCACCACAGCGGCCGGGTGCTGCAGGGTCTGTCCTACCAGCCCACCGGTGCCGTGGTGGCCGCCCCGACGACGTCGCTGCCCGAGAGGGTCGGCGGGGAGCGCAACTGGGACTACCGGTACACGTGGGTGCGCGATGCGTGCTTCACGCTGGAGGCGCTGTGGGTGGCGGCCTGCCCGGACGAGGCGCACCAGTTCTTCGACCACCTCGCGGTCAGCGCGGCCGGCTCGGTGCGCGACGGCCAGGACCTGCAGATCATGTTCGGCATCGGCGGTGAGCACGACCTGTTGGAGCGCGAACTCGGACACCTGCGTGGCTGGCGGGGATCGCGGCCGGTCCGGGTCGGCAACGGCGCCTGGAACCAACGTCAGGTGGACGTCTACGGCGAGCTGATCAACGCCGCGCACCGGTTGTTCGGCCAGCTCAACCCGAACCATCCGGGCGCCACCGCATGGCGGGAGTTCCTGGTGGCCTGCGCGGACACCGCCGCCGACCGCTGGCGGGAACCGGACCAGGGCATCTGGGAGGTGCGCGGGGAACCACGGCACTTCCTGTACTCCAAGCTGATGTGCTGGGTGGCGCTGGATCGGGCGATCGCCCTGGCCGACGAGCTACGCGCGCAGCACCGGGCGCCGCACTGGCGGGCCGTCGCGGCACAGATCCGCGCCACGATCCTGGAGCGGGGCTGGAACGACACCGCCAAGTCGTTCACCCAGTCCTTCGGGTCCGCCGACCTGGACGCCTCCAACCTGATGATGGCGATCGTCGGGTTCCTGCCCCCCGACGACCCCAGGATGCTGGCCACCATCGAGGCGACCGCCGACCGGCTCACCGGCGGGCGTGGGCTGGTCTTCCGCTACCGCAGTTGCGGGGGCATCGATGGACTGGCCGGCGAGGAGGGCACCTTCCTGCTCTGCACCTTCTGGCTGGCCCAGGCGTTGGCACTGACCGGGCAGCCCGAGCGGGCCCGCGAGGTCTTCGACCGAGCCGCCGGCTACCTCAACGACGTCGGACTGCTCGCCGAGGAGGTCGACGAAGCCACCGGCGAGTTGCTCGGCAACTTCCCGCAGGCGTTCAGCCACATCGGCCTGGTGAACGCGGCCTGGGCCATCTCACAGGCGGAACGGACCGCCGGACAAACGGACGAACCGGCCGAAGGTTCCTGAATTCGCGCAACCATGGCCGATCGTCACTACTTCGGAGGAAGATTCATCAGCACCGTCATCGCCAGCTGCTTACCCACCACGCAGGCCTGCTGCATATCGTCACCCAACTCGCGTGACTCATAGGTCAGCGACACACTCTGACGCTCGGCCGGTTTGAGATCGATGTCGCAGGTGGGAAGGTTCGCACTCGCCCGCGACACGGTAGCCGGATAACCAGCTATCTCGGTCAATTCAAAGAATGCGAAACCGCGCCGTTTCCGGTATATGGATTCCAGAGTCAGATCATCGGTGAGCGCGCTGAGGGATATCCGGTCCCCGGCTCTGTTGGTCCACTCACAGGCCGGCTTGCCGGGGTGGTCGTCCACCGGTTGCGGTGGCCGGTCCAGCCCGAACGTCGCGGCCTGCTGAGACGTCAGCAACGCGCACGGACGGCTGGTCAGGGCGCTGACATCCCGCGGGTGGCGCACCGGCGCGATGGGGCTCGCCGCGACCACCGTGCTCGGCAGGCCCAGTGGCGACCGACCGTCGTTCGTCTCGCCCCCGCAATTCGACAGCAGCACCCACGCCGCGGCTACCAGACACGCCGAGGGAAGGAACCTCATCGCGGAAATCCCGCGCTCAACACACCACGAGTACCGCCGGATTCCGGATATTCCCGAAGCTCCGCCGCCAGTGCCCCGGTGCACCGGTCGTTCATCACCCTCTCCTCACCCGCACGGCGTCGGTGACCGAGCGTCGCACAAACGCTTCAGATCTGATTGCGCTCGGATCAGCAGCCTCACGTACAGATTAGTGTTCCTGATCCCGGAAGTTCACCATGAGGCTCCACCGACCGGACCACCCCGTCTCGGGGACAGACCTTCCGGCTGACGCCGTAAGTGCCGAGCGTGCCCGACCAGTGACGCGATCTGTTCACTTTGCGTGAGCTTTTCACCCAGGTGAAAGACGCCCCAAGGGGTGACCAATCGGCATATTCGGAGCAGCGTGGACGGACGGCCATGACTCAACCGGCACCGGAGGCGCCCGATGATCACAGTTCCCTCGCCTCGCGCCGGCACCACCGAGGACGCGGCCACCGGGGAGCGGGATCTGGTCGCAGCCCTGCGGCGCAGGGACGAGACGGCCTACCGGACGCTGGTCCGCCGGTACACGCCGCTGATGCTGCGGCTCGCCCGGCCGCATGTGCCCAGCCAGGCGATCGCCGAGGATGTCGTCCAGGACACCTGGGTGGCGGTACTGCGCGGCATCGATTCGTTCGAGTGCCGTTCCCGGTTCAGCACCTGGCTGATCCGGATCCTGCTCAACACCGCCCGCAAGCGCGGCGTCCGCGAGCACACCCCGGTGCGCTGGGACGCCCTGAGCACTGACGCACTGCCCATCGAGCCGATCCCGGGGACCGAGGCGTCCCCGGAGGTGACCGCATTGTCCGCGGAGACCCGTGTCGTACTCGAGAACGCGATCCGCGCGCTGCCCGCCCGGCAGCGCACCGTGCTGGTACTGCGCGACGTCGAAGGATGGCGCGCCGAGGAGGTGTGTGACCTGCTCGGAGTGTCGGCTGGCAACCAGCGGGTGCTGCTGCACCGGGCCAGGGCGGCGGTGCGCACGACGCTTGCCCCCCGGCTCGATGACCTGGGGCTGACCGAACTCGTCCCGGCCTGACCCCGGCCTCACCACGGTTGCGGTGTACCGGTACCCGGTAGCCGGTTGTCCGGCTGCTAGGCGCCCGGCGGGTGGACCACGCAATCCGGGCCCGGGAACACCAGCCCTTCATGACCGTCGTCGAATCTGACGAGGAACGGCGGGCCCCCGTCCCGGCCCCGTACCTCCACGACATTGCCCAGCCGGTCCGGCCGGTCGACTGTGCGGCCATGCACGCACAGCCGGTCCCCGATGGTCGCTCGCACGATGCATCACCTCGCTGGTCCGGTCGGTGCCGTCCTGCCACCACCCACGGTAGGCCCGTCAACGAGGTGTCTCAACCCGCCTACCCAGTCGTGCACCCAGCAATCCGCACCCCCTCCCCCGCACCGAGGACGGACACGCGGGGCACCGAGGACGGACACACCGTGCACGGGGGGCGGACATGCGGGGGATGGGGGGAGGGATGATGGGGGTGTGACTGCTGTGGTGCCTGCGTTGCGGATCGGGCCGTTCCGGGTCGACCCGCCGGTGGTGCTCGCGCCGATGGCGGGGATCACCAATGTGGCGTTCCGGCGGTTGTGCCGTGAGCACGGCGCGGGACTGTTCGTGTGCGAGATGATCACCAGCCGCGCGCTGGTGGAACGGCACCCCGGCACCCTGCGGATGGTGAGCTTCGACGACGGCGAGCACCCCCGTTCGATGCAGCTCTACGGGGTGGATCCGGCGACGGTCCGCGCAGCGGTGGAGATGATCCGCGACGAGGAGCTCGCCGACCACATCGATCTCAACTTCGGCTGCCCGGTCCCGAAGGTCACCCGCCGGGGAGGTGGCGCGGCGCTGCCGTACAAGCGGGCACTGTTCGGTGAGATCGTGCGCGATGCGGTGCAGGCGGCCGAACACATTCCGGTAACCGTGAAGTTCCGGATCGGGATCGACGAGGAGCACCACACCTTTCTCGACGCGGGCCGGATCGCCGAGGACGCCGGAGTCGCCGCTGTCGCGCTGCACGCCCGCACCGCGGCGCAGCGTTACTCGGGGCTGGCCGACTGGGACGCGGTGGCCAGGCTCAAGCAGGCCGTCACGTCCATTCCGGTACTGGGCAACGGGGACATCTTCGCCGCGACCGACGCCGTCCGGATGGTCGGGCACACCGGATGCGACGGGGTCGTGGTGGGGCGCGGCTGCCTCGGCCGGCCGTGGCTCTTCGCGGAGCTGGCGGCCGCCTTCCGCGGCGACCCGGCCCCCACCCCGCCGAGCCTGGGACAGGTCGCCGCGACCCTGCGCAGGCATGCCAGGCTGCTGGCCGACCATCTCGGTACCGACAAGGGTCTGCGTGACCTGCGCAAGCACGTCTCCTGGTACCTGCACGGTTTCCCGGTAGGCGGGGAGCTGCGCCGCGCGCTGGGGATGGTGACCGGCTTCGCGGAGCTCGACGATCACCTCGCCCGTCTGGACCCTGAGGTGCCGTTTCCGCCCGATGCCGACGGTCCACGAGGCAGGCAGGGCTCACCGGGCCGGGTCGTCCTTCCCGAGGGATGGCTGGACGACCCCATGGACCTCGCGATACCCGCAGGTGCCGAACTGGCGCACTCCGGGGGGTGAGGTGGTACGCGCCGCTGTACTGGCGGTCCTGGTCGTCGTGAACCCGAGCGGGTGCACCACTACCCTCCGGCCGCGAAGGCAAGCCCCCTCACTCTGTGCCGAACCGGTATCAACCAGTGGAGCTAAATCGTCGGTGAAGGTCGGGCCAGGACTCAAGCACGGCAGTGAATCCGACGACATCACTGGTGATGGAGGTGGGCCATGGGGCTCTGTCGAGGGGAGGGAGAAGCGCACCAGATCGATGTGCACACCGCTGCGGTGCCCAGCTGCGCCCTGGTCACCGACGCGATGGTCACCGACATGGATAGCGGCGGCCTTGCCCGGCTGCACGAATCGCTCGGTGCGCTGCTCGCCTCCCGCGGGCAGTGGCGGGAGGCTTACGGGCACCTGCGCGCGGCGCTGGACCTGAGCAACGATCCGGCGGCGGATGCCCCGGTGCCGGAGGCCAATTCGTCATCAGCCCAGTCGCCATCAGCCCAGTCGCCACCAGACGTCCAGTCGCCATCAGACGTCCAGTCGCCGGAGGTACTACGTCTGGAGCTGAGCCGGCTGCGCAGGGAGCACGCCGTGGCCCGCGAGCAAAGCCTGCGCGACAGCCTCACCGCCAGCTACAACCGCCGCTATCTCGATCAGCGGCTGGACGACCTGCTGGCCGCGACAGCGCCCGGCACCGATCTCGCCCTTGCCCTCGTCGATCTGGACTTCTTCAAGCAGGTCAACGACACCCATGGCCATCACCTCGGTGATCGGGTGCTGCAGCGGGTGGTCGAGGTGCTGCAGGACGGCCTGCCCGACCGCGCGTTCTGCGCCCGCTACGGTGGCGAGGAATTCGTCCTGGTGCTGCCCGGCGTCGGGGCGGCCGCGGCGGTCCTGGTCTGCGAGTCCGCCCGGGCCCGGATCGAACGCCATCCGTGGACGCAACTGGTGGCCGGATTGCGGGTGACGGTAAGTATCGGCGTCGCGCACCACAGCCTCGCCCGGCCCGGCGACCCGGCGACAGCAGATCCGCTGAGCAAGGGCGTGCCCGAACTGCTGATGTCCGCCGACCAACTGCTCTACAACGCCAAGCAGGCCGGTCGCAACGCGGTGGCCTTCCGTGGCACGAACGGGGTGGCACTGGCCGGCCTGGCGGCGCACCGGCGCTGCGGTCCCGCCGGATGACCGGACACCCCCCCGACATCCCACAGCAGGCCGGACCGCACCGGAAAGCAGACTCCCGTTCACTTCCGGTTCATCCGAGTCCACCAGTGCACGCGATCTTCCCGAGTACGCTGTCGGACCATGCGGGAAACGTTTCATGCCGAACTGGACGGCCTGATCGGCGACCTCGTCCAGATGACCCGGCTGGCCGGCCAGATGATGACCAATGCGTCGACCGCGCTGCACCAAGCCGATCTCGCGCTCGCCGAAATGGTCATCGCCAGTGACGACGAGATGAACGTGTTGCACGACGATACCGAGCAGCGCTGCATCAACCTGATCGCGTTGCAGGCTCCGGTCGCCGCGGACCTACGCGTAGTGATCGCGGCATTGCGCGCGGTGGGTGATCTGGAGCGGATGGGCAACCTGGCCCAGCACATCGCCAAAATCGCCCGTCTCAAGCATCCCAACCTGACGATCCCGGGTACCGTCCGTCCGGTCTTCGCCCGAATGAGTCTGTTGGCCAGCCAACTCGCCGAGGACGCCGCCACCGCGATCGAGAAACGGGATGCACTGTCCGGCGACCGGCTGGCCGAGGCCGACGACGAGGTCGATGCGCTGCGTCGCCAACTATTCGGCATCCTTTTCGCCGAGCACTGGTCACACGGCGTCGAGCCGGCGGTGGACGCGGCGTTGCTCGGCCGCTACTACGAACGCTTCGCCGACCATGCGGTAGCCATCGCACGGCAGGTTTCCTACCTGGCCACCGGCCGGACGTCGGACACCTCGAACTGAACCGGACGACGAGCTGAACCGGACGAACTATGCCGGACCCAGGATCCGCCGTGGAGCGGGCTCAGCCGAATCGGCCGGAGATGTAGTCCTCGGTCGCCTTCCTGGTCGGGTTCGAGAAGATCTTCTTGGTGTCGTCGAGTTCGACGAGCTCACCCGGCTCACCCGCCGCGGGCAGGTTGAAGAAGCCGGTTAGATCCGACACCCGGGCCGCCTGCTGCATGTTGTGGGTGACGATGACGATGGTGTATTCCTGTTTGAGCTCTTCAATAAGATCCTCGATCGCCAGCGTGGAGATCGGGTCCAGCGCCGAACACGGCTCGTCCATCAGCAGCACGTCGGGCGCCACCGCGATTGCCCGGGCGATGCACAGCCGTTGTTGCTGGCCACCGGAGAGGCTGCCGCCGGGCTTGTTCAGCCGATCCTTGACCTCGTTCCACAGGTTCGCCCGCTTGAGCGAGTGTTCGTTGATCTCGTCCAGCCGGACTTTGTCCCGCATACCGGCCAATTTGAGCCCGGCCACCACGTTGTCCCGGATCGACATGGTGGGGAACGGGTTGGGCCGCTGAAAGACCATGCCGATGGTGCGGCGCACGTCGACCGGATCGACACCCGAGTCGTAGATGTTGTCGCCGTCGAGCAGTATCTCGCCCTCCACCCGGGCGCCCGGAATCACCTCGTGCATGCGGTTGATGGTGCGCAGCACAGTCGACTTGCCACACCCGGAGGGGCCGATGAACGCGGTCACCGCACGCGGCAGCACCGAGAGGTTGACATTGTGCACGGCGTGGAACTTGCCATAGTAGATGTCCACGTCTTTCATATCCAGCCGCTTGGCCATGTGGTTCTCGCACCCTTATTTCGTCTTGATCGCCGAAAGTCTGGAGACAATCGTGGCCAGCAGACTGAAGAACATGATCACAATGATCAGGGTCAGCGCCGCACCCCAGAGGCGCTGCTCGCCTGCCGGAGTGGGATTGAGCAGCTCGTTATAGATCATCAGCGGCAACGAGGCCATGTTCCCGTTGACGATGTCATAGTTGATCGACCGGCTGTAGCCCACGAGAACCAGCACCGGAGCGGTCTCGCCCATCACCCGGGCCAGGGCCAGCATCAGGCCGGTGACAATGCCCGAGAACGCCGTGGGCACCACGATCCGCAGGATCGTCTTCCATTTCGGCACACCCAGCGCGTAGGACGCCTCCCGCAACTCATCGGGCACCAGCCGCAGCATCTCCTCGGTGGACCGCACCACGATCGGCAGCATCAGCAGTACCAGCGCCAGCGAGACCGCCAACGCGCTCTGCTGGAAACCCAGGGTGGCGATCCAGACCGCGAAGATGAACAGCGCGGCGACGATCGAGGGGACTCCGGAGAGGATGTCCACCATGAACGTCGTTGTCTTGGCTATCCGGCCTCGCCCGTACTCGACGAGGTAGATCCCGGCGAGCACCCCGAGCGGTACGGCGATCAGCGCGCACACCAGACCCTGCACCAGGGTCCCGTAAATGGCCTGGTAAGCGCCGCCGGCGAAGTCTTCCGGCAGCACACCGCGCAGTGAATGCGTCCACCAGTCCATCGAGAGCAGCGCGTGGTAACCCTTGCCGATCACAGTGATCAGCACCAGGGCGAGCGGTATCAACGCGACCACGAAGGCCAGCACGATCAATATCGTGGCCAGGGCGTTCTTGAACCGCCGGGCGGCGCTCACCCCTTGGAACGTCGGAACGGTCGCCGGGCGATCGGTCGTCGCGGTCATCCGGCGTTCACCTTCCCCCCTGCGATCACGCGGGCCAGCGCGTTCACCGCGAAAGTGAGCAGGAACAGCACCAGTCCGGCCGCGATGTAGGCACCGGTGGGTAACGGATCACTGAACTCCGACGCGGCGGAGGCGATCTTGGACGCGAAGGTGTACCCACCGTCGAAGAGGCTGTATCCGGCGTGCGCGGCCGACGTGTGCAGGATGAGCAGGACGGCCACGGTCTCACCGAGTGCCCGCCCCAGGCCGAGCATCGACCCGGCGACGTAGCCGCTGCGCCCGTAGGGCAGGACCGTGGTGCGGACCATCTCCCATTTGGTCGCGCCGAGCGCCAGCGCACCCTCGATCTGGGTCCTGGGGGTCTGTCGGAACACCTCCCGGGTCACCGCGGTGATGATCGGCAGGATCATCACCGCCAGGATGACCCCCGCGGTGAAGATCGTCCCGCCTCCCACGATCGAGATATTGCCGTTGGCGAACAGCGGGATCGCGCTGAAATGGGCGTTGAAAAACTGCTGGACCGGCACCAGCGCCGGGCCGAGCACCCGGATGCCCCACAAGCCGAAGATGATCGAGGGCACCGCGGCCAGCAGGTCGACGACGTAGCCGAACGGCCTGGCCAATGCGGGCGTCGCGTAGTGGGTGAGAAACAGCGCGATACCCATCGCGACCGGCATCGCGATCAGCAGTGCGAACAGCGAGGTCATCACGGTGACCACCAGCAGGTCCCAGATGCCGAACTGCAGATGGTTCGCATCGGTGACGAGGAAGTCCGAACTGGTCAGGAAGTTGACCTGATCGACCAGCAGTGAGGGAACGGCCTTGATCAGCAAGAACACGCCGATCAGCACGACGGCGACGACGATGGAGACACCGGCTCCGGTACTCAGGAACCGGAATGCCGTGTCACCACCACGTCGCAGCCGGCCGCTCGCGGGGTCCGCAGCGGGCTCCGTCATGACCTCCTTGGACGCCGGGCCGCCCGAACCGTCCGGCGAGGCTGGACGATTCGGGCGGCCTCGGGTGATTCGCGGGTCAGCCATGCGCCCTTCAGGAGATCGCGTTGATGGCCGTCAGGAGCTTCTGCTGGAAGGCCGACGGCAACGGGACGTAGCCGTTGTCCGCCAGACCCTTCTGCCCACTGGTGACCGCCGTGGTCAGGAACGCCTTGACCGCCGTACCCGTCGGGGCATCGGTGTACTTCGAGCACACGATCTCGTAGGTGGCCAGGATGATCGGGTAGGCGCCCGCGACCTTGCTGCCGTAGATCGAACTCAGGTCGAGCACGAGGTCGTTGCCGGTACCCTTGACCTTGGCGCCGTCGACGGCCTTCGCGGCCGACTCCGCGCTCAGCGTGACCGGTTGACCGCCACCGCTGTTGACCACCTCGGCGATCGACAGGTTCTGCTGCTTGGCGAAGGACCACTCGTTGTAGGTGATCGCTCCCGGCGTGCTCTTGATCGCCGCCGAGGTGCCCTCGTTGCCCTTGGCGCCCTCACCGACCCCGCCGGCGAAGGTTTTGCCCGCTCCCTTGGTCCAGGCACCGTTCGACGCCGCGGTGAGGTACTTCTGGAAGTTGTCGGTGGTGCCGGACTCATCACTGCGGAACACCACGACAATCGGCGTCGACGGCACATTCTTGCCCGAGTTCAGCGCGGTGATCGCCGGATCGTTCCAGGTCTTGACCTGCCCGCTGAAGATTTTCGCGGCGGTGGGGCCGTCCAGCACCAGACCGCTCACGCCCGGCAGGTTGTAGGTGATCGCGATCGGCCCGAAGACCGTGGGCAGGTCCCACGCCGGGTTACCGTCGCAGCGGACCTTGGCCTTGTCGACCTCACCCTTGGCGGGATCCAGCGGCGAGTCCGACCCGGCGAAGTCGGTCTGCTTTCCAACGAACTCGTTGACCCCGGCACCGGATCCGTTGGACGTGTAGTTCAGTGTCTTGCCGGTACAAGCGTCCTCATAGGCTGAGACGAAGCGGGTCATCGCGTTGGCCTGAGCCGTGGAACCACTTGCCTTGAGTGCCTGCTTGCCGCCGCAGGCGATGGGCGCCGCGCTGGAAGCGCCCGCGCCGCCGCTGGGGGTGTTGGTGTCAGTGCCACACGCGGGGAACAAGACCGCGCCGGCCGCCACCAGGCCGAGCACGGCATGGTGCCGCTTGAGCTTCACGAAGGTCCTCCGGTCTGGGGGTGCATAGCAGAGCTGCGCCTCGGGGAGGCCGCTGGCCGGACCTTAAAGCTCTTGGGTAGACAGAAACCCCTGAACGAATGAACGAAAAGTGAACAGATCGCAGGTTGTAAGCATGACCCTCAACGATCGGGTGATACATGCCAGGATTGTGAGGGTACAACTGGCAACCTGTGACGCTCTGGTTGTCGACGCTGGTCGTCAGTGCAGATAAGCGACGTCGGTGTCCCAGTGCGTGAAGCCGAGCCGTTCATAGACCGAGATCGCCCCGGCATTGTCCGCCTCAACATAGAGCATCGCCTGGTCCAGCCCCCTGTCACGGAGGTAGGCCAACCCGGCGACGGTCAGCGCGGTACCCAGCCGCCGCCCCTGGGCGCCGGGATCGACGCCGACCACGTAGACCTCCCCGATCGGCTCGTGCTGCCCGGTGGCGGCGTGCACCTTCGTCCAATGGAAGCCGAGCAGGCGACCGGTGTCGTCGACGGCGAGCAGGAAGCCATCCGGATCGAACCACGGCTCGGCCTCGCGCACCGCGACCTGGCGCACGTCCCAGTTGCCCTGTTCAGGGTGCCAGGCGAAGGCCCGGTTGTTGACCTCGACGACTGCCTGCTCGTCCTGCCCCACCCGAAACGACCGGAGCCGCACCCCCTCGGGTAGCCGCACTGTGGGCAACGGTTCGCGCAGGCTGCGCCGCATTTGCCAGAGCGCCCGGACCTGCCGGAAGCCGAAGGTCTCGGCCAGCGCCACCGCGCCGGGATGCGCACCGTGTGCCCACACCCGCAACCGCCCACCGGCCGCCGAAACCGGCCTGGCGACCTCGTCCAGCAACGCGGTGATCAGGCGGGTGCCCACCCCGCGTCTGCGCTGCGCGGGATGGACCGCCAGTTCGGCCACCCCCGCCCGGACGTCACCGGTGATCCCGGCGCCGGGGACGGCGTCCGGACCGACCGCTCGGTGCTCGTCGCGGGGAGCATCCAGCTGGGCATATCCGGCCAGCACACCCTCGGGATCCCTCGCCAGCAGGTGCCCGGGCGCGACGCCGGAGCCGGAGCGCAATCGCAACAGCGCCTGTTCGGACACCGGTGCCGTGCCGTCGGCCGCGGTAGCGCTGTCGAGCAGACCGACGACCGCACTGATCTCCCCGGCGTCGAGCTGGGAACGCCAGGTCAGCGCGATCGCTCCAACTCCCGTTCCGCGGCTGCCCGGTCGGGGTCGGCGGTGTCCGACTTCTCCCCCGCCTCGTTGTCCTGCTGCGCGGCACGTTCCTGTTCCGCCCGTTCCCGCGGGCTCATGCTGCGCACCGGACGGACGAACTTGTAGCCGACATTGCGCACCGTGCCGATGAGCTGCTCGTGCTCCGGCCCCAGCTTGGCCCGCAGGCGCCGGACGTGCACGTCCACCGTGCGGGTGCCACCGAAGAAGTCGTAGCCCCAGACCTCCTGCAGCAGTTGCGCACGGGTGAACACCCGGCCCGCATGCTGCGCGAGGTACTTGAGCAACTCGAACTCCTTGTAGGTCAGGTCCAGCGGGCGGCCGCGCAACCGGGCCGTGTAGGTGGCCTCATCGATCACCAGTTCGCCGAGCACCACGGCACCACTGCGGCCCGCTCCCGGTTCGGCAGCGCGCCGCGCGACCAGCAGCCGCAGCCGGGCGTCCACTTCGGCCGGGCCCGCCGAGGGCAACAGGATCTCGTCGGAACCCCAGTCGGCCGAAAGGGCGACCAACCCACCCTCACTGATCACCACCACCACCGGCACATCCAGTCCGGTGGATCCCAGTAAACGGCACAGGCTGCGCGAACCAGCCAGATCAGACCGCGCATCCACCAGCACGGCATCGTAGGGACCGGCGTCCAGCAAGGCGGCGACCTCGGGAGCAGCCGACCGCACACCGTGCGCCAGCAGCGACAAGGCGGGCAGCACCGTGCTCGGTCCGGGATCCGCAGTGAGCAATAACAGCTCCATGCCCGCTCCCTCCTACCCGCGGGAAGCTGCGTCCGGGCTACAGCCGGGTCCACAGCATGTTTCAGGGAGGATACCGGGCGTGGCCTCCATTCACCCGCTTTCGGTGCCCGCCGTCACGCAGACGACCCATCGAGGAGCGCCGTTTCCGGCCCGGCAGCACCGATGGAGTGGTGTCGGGGGGTGATCTGGTAGACCGGAGCCGATCGGGTAGACCCAAGCCGCGGGGGAAGAAAGAAGAGGAGCTGGGTGCGCAAGCTGGTCATCGCGGTGCTGGTGCTCGTCGGTCTGGCCGTGACAGCGGACTACGCGGCCGCGGCGGCCGCCGAGTACGAGGTGGCCAAGCAGATCCGGCAGAAACTCGTTCTGGCCGCGGACCCCTCGGTTCGCATCAACGGCTTCCCCTTCCTGACCCAGGCGCTGGTGGGCAACTACTCCGACATCGACCTGCGAGCCACCGGGCTCTCGGTCGGCCCGCTGCACGACGTGGCGGTGGAGGCGACCATGCGCGACGTCGACGCCCCGCTGTCCGAACTGCGTTCCGGTGATCTGGCGTCGGTGCGGGTCGCCGAGGTGAACGGGCGGGTCCGGATCAGCGACCGGGACATCGGACGCGCGATCGGCATCGAGGACCTGCGCCTGCAGCCCGCCTCCGATGAGGAGATCAGGACGTTGCTGCCCGCGGGCAGCGTGCCCGGCTCGGACAACCCCGCGGGCAACCGCGCGGCGGTCCGGATGGCGGCGAGCACCGACCTTGCCGGCCAGCGAACCGGCGTCATCGGGATCGGAGTGATCCAGTTGATCGGCAGCCGGCTGCAGATCACCGTGGTAGACGTGCGACTGTCCCGGGACAACGTGGGCGAGGTGAGCCTGCCGCACCAGATCCGCCAGACGCTGATCCAGGCACTGAGCACCGACCTGCAGCCCGGTGGACTGCCGTTCAACGTCACCCCGACCAGAGTGTGGGTGGAACCCGGGTCACTCGTCGCGGAAGGAACCGCCCAGGGTGTGACGATGAGCCAGGCCGCGAAGGGCGTCGGATGATCGGGCCTGGCTGGGGACTCGCACTGAGCGTGGGAACGCTCGTCCTCGCGACGCTGTTCGGCCTGATCTGGCGTAGCAGGCAGGGCCGGGTGCCGGGCACCCGGACGGCGACCACGACCGGGGACATACTGCCCGAACCGGTGCTGACCTCGGTGGACGACACGGCTGCGGTGACCCTGCTCCAGCTCACCATCCCGATCTGTGCCCGGTGCCCGCGGGCCCGCACACTGCTGAGCGATCTGGCCACCGAGACCCCCGGAGTGGGATACGCCGAACTGGACCTCGCCGGTCACCCGGAGCTGGCCGGCCAGCTCGGGATCCGTTCGACCCCGACCACTCTGGTGGTGTCGCGCACCGGCCAGGAGCTGTTCCGGGTGGCCGGGGTGCCACGGCGGGCCGAATTGCTCACGGCCCTGCAGCCGCACCTGTAGCCACAGGTGCCGGGTGGGAGCGACCGATCGCGGGATGTCGTCGGCGTCGGCTCCGGTCCGGTGCGTGAAACGATGGTCCCGCAGATCGGGAACCTCAGGTAGTCTCGTGGCGTGTGCCTGCTGCTGACCAAGCGCCGCGCGGTGGACTTCTGCCGCATTCGCAGCAGCCTGTGTCGAATGTCTTGACGGGCGGCGTCTCCCGCATCGCGCTGCCAGCACTGAATCGATGGGTCTCGATGATCGTGCCGGCGCCATTCGCGGGTGTACCCGGCGAGCAGCCGGCTCGCCGCCCGGAGCGGATCCCGTTCTCCTCCGGTCAGGAGCGTCAGTGAGCCCCACCCACACCCCAGTCGACCCCCGAGGTCCCCGGTTCGCAGCCTGGGTCACGACGGCGGTCCTCATCGTCGGACTGATCACCGGTAATGCCGCCGTGCTCGCCGCGCAGGCGGTGGTGTTCGCGATCGGCGCCTTCGCCGGCCTGCGGTGGCATCCCTACAGCCTGATCTACCGAGTCCTGGTGGCGCCCAGGCTGGGCCCGCCCACAGAGCGGGAAGACGCCGCTCCGGTTCGATTCGCTCAGGGCGTCGGCTTCGGCTTCGCCATGGTCGCCGCGCTCGGTTACACCACCGGGCCGACCGCACTGGGCGTCATCGCGACGGCACTCGCGCTGGGCGCCGCATTCCTCAACGCCGCGTTCGGCTTCTGCCTCGGCTGCCAGATCTATCTCCGGCTACCCGCGCGATGGCGCGGGCAGGCCCCAACCACAACAACGTCCACTGTAGAAAGTCAATAACCCGGAACGAGGAGCCGCATGAGCCGCGAGAACGCCCTGGTCACCGCCGACTGGGCAGAAGCGAACCTGAACACCGACGGTGTCGTCTTCGTCGAGGTCGACGAGGACACCACTGCCTACGAAAAGGGACACCTCCCCGGCGCGGTCGACATCAACTGGAAGACCGAACTGCAGGACCAGGTCGTCCGCGACTTCGTCGACAAAGGGTCCTTCGAGAAGTTGCTGTCCAACAAGGGCATAAGCAACGACGACACCGTGGTGCTCTACGGCGGCAACAACAACTGGTTCGCCGCCTACGCCTACTGGTACTTCAAGCTGTACGGGCACGAGGACGTCCGGCTGCTCGACGGCGGGCGCAAGAAGTGGGAGCTCGACGGCCGTGCCCTGTCCACCGACGAGGTGAGCAGGCGGGCCACCAGCTACACCGCACAGGACCAGGACACCACGATCCGGGCGTTCCGCCAGGAAGTGGTCGACTCGATCGGCAGCAAGAACCTGGTCGACGTCCGCTCACCCGGTGAGTTCGCCGGCGAGATCCTGGCGCCCGCGCACCTGCCGCAGGAGCAGGCGCAGCGGCCCGGCCACATCCCGTCTGCGATCAATGTGCCGTGGTCCAAGGCTGCCAACGAGGACGGCACCTTCAAGTCCGACGACGAGCTGCAGGCGCTCTACGGTGCGGCCGGGCTGGACGGCAGCAAGCCCACCATCGCCTACTGCCGGATCGGTGAGCGTTCCAGCCACACCTGGTTCGTGCTGCACGAACTGCTCGGCGAGTCCGACGTGAAGAACTACGACGGGTCGTGGACCGAGTACGGCTCGCTGGTCGGCGCGCCGATCGAGCTGGGTAACTGACCGCAAGGAAAGGCTGAAGCTGATGTGCGGAGCACCCGACCAGACACAGGAATTGCCGGCAGGAACCGACCTGACCAAGCACACCGTGCTCACCGGCACTGTGCGCTCGCCGGACGGACCGGCGCCCGGGGCGTTCGTGCGGCTGCTCGACGGGAGCGGGGAATTCACCGCGGAGGTGGTGTCCTCGGCCTCCGGCAACTTCCGGTTCTTCGCTGCTCCCGGTAGCTGGACCGTGCGTGCCCTGCACCGGTCGGGCAACAGCGAGACGACGGTGAATGCCGACGGGCCCGGCCTCTATTCGGCAGATCTTTCGCTGTCCTGATCCGGTCCCTGAGCGGGCTGAGCGGGTCTACTCAATGACCTCGCTCAGCCCGCTCAGTGCTCTTCGGTGGCTGTCGCCATGGCCGGCGCCATGGCCCAGGTTGTGCAACCCCCACACGCTGCGGGGGCCGACCAGGTGATCCTGGCGACAGGTCGGACAGGTCGGTAGGAACACGGAGTGGCTCCCCTCGGCGGTGAGATCAGGACAGGCCTCTTTGCAGACCACTTCGCGCGATACCAAGGCCACTCGGCAGTATTCTGGCCAATCACCGGGATGACTGGCCGCGGGACCACGTCCGCGGGCCGACGGGCGGGTCCCCGGAGGTCGCGGCGGTACGATCTTTCAGCGCCTGATCGACGGACCGGGCGAGCTCATCTCGCTGGCCTGCGCCGTGGAGGGCGGCGCTGCTGAGATCGAAGGCGCTGCCTGGACGTGTCCGGTCGGCCGGAGCCCGGCGGTCCGCCGTGCCACTGGGTGACGAGGGCATCGACGCAGGCGCCCTGGCCGTCGCGTTGCGTGAGCAACACCCGGCGCTGCTGTACGTCATGCCGACCTACCACAACCCGACCGAGGACCCTGATGTCCGAGGCACGACGCAGCCGGGTCGCTCAGCTCGCCACGCAGCACGACGTTCCCGTGACGGAGGACAACGCGTACGCCGGAGTGGCGGCCGGTCCGTACGGCGCGATCCCGGCCCCGCTCGCCGTGTACTCCCCGGCCGACGCCGAGGTGCTCACCGTCGGATCCGCTCGGCAAGGCTGTGTAGGGCGGGCTGCGAATCGGATGGGTCCGGGCCCCCGCGGGTGCCCGGATCGGCGATGGACCCGGCAGGCGGGCACAACAGCTACCTGCGGCTGCCCTTCACCTTTCCGCCCGAAACACCGGCCCAACTCGTCGCACCGCTCGCCGCCGCCTGGTCCGAACTGGAACGACACGGACCCTGCGACACCGGCCCATTGCGCCCCATTGTGTTCAAACCGGCTTGCCGACTCTGCCTTTGCCGGGGCCCTTTGCCGGGGAAGCGGACGATGATCCGCTGGGCACTCGGCTGCCGAGCCGGATAGTGCGTCCGCTCCGGTTTTGTCGGTGTCGGGTTGTAGCGTGCTGTCATGACCGATTGCCAGGTGATTCCCGGGGATCTGGCGGATATTCCGCCAGGGCCCGGGCTGGCTGAGGTGCTGTCCGGAATCGACCTGGCCCGGTTGTCCGGATTCGATTGCGTGGAAGTGCTCAAAGCCCGGTATCGGCAGCTCAATCACGACCGAGCCCACTTGATGGCCGCGATGGTTGAGGTCGGGCTGTGCGGCTTCCCCGGACCAGATGACCTGCCTCGCATGGCCGTCCCCGACCAGTTCTCCGCCGACGAGATCCGCGCAGCGCTGGTGCTGACCCGCCGCGCAGCTGACGATCAGTTCTGGCTGGCGCACGATCTGGTGACCCGACTCCCCGCCGCGCACGCCGCCATGGACGCCGGGCGGCTCGACGAACCCCGCGCCCGGGTGCTGTCCGACTGGACCGTTGACCTCACCCCCGAACAGGCTCGCGCGGTGTGCGACGCCCTGCTTCCCCGGGCATCGACCCTGACCACGGGGCAACTGATCGAACAGATCAAGAAGATGGCCATCGCCATCGACCCGGACTGGGCGCGGCGCCGCTACGAACACGCCGTCGCGGACCGGAAGGTGGTCGGCTACCGCAACCCCGACGGCTCGGCGAACCTGTCCGGGCTCAACCTGCCCGTCGACCGGGTCGCTGCGGCATCCGGGCACATCGACGCGCTGGCCAAAGCAGCCAAACGCGCCGGCGACCCCCGCCCCATCGACCACATCCGCGCCGACCTGTTCCTCGGCATGACCGACGGCACCTACGCCGGGCTGGACGATGCCGCCATCCTCGATCAGCTCCGCGCCACCCAGGACGATCAGGGCGGGCCCGACGACGAGGGTGAACCTGACAACAAGCCCGACGACGACCGACCTGACGACGACGGATCGGACAGCGACGGCGACGGCGACGGATCAGACGATCGCGACGAGCCTAACGGTGGCGGGGTCGCTGAGGGCGGGTGCTCCCCGGCTGACCGGAAGCCACGCGGCGCGGCGGGCGCTGGGATGGAACTGCGCGTGCGGCTGTCCACCCTGCTCGGGCACGACGAGTACCCCGCCGAACTGGCCGGCTGGGGACCCATCCACGCCGAGTTGGCCCGCGACCTCGCCAGCACACTGGCCTGCGGGCAGTGGCGCTTCGCCATCACCGACGAGCGGGGACAGTTGCTGCACTGCGGCATCACCCGAGCCCGCCCGTCCGGGTGGCCAACCCACTCGGCACGCTCCCGGCAGATCGTGGAACTGCAGATCCCCGCCACCGCCCTGCGCCACCTCATCGAAAACCCCGACGCGCTGGACCGCTGGGCGCCCGTCGTCACCGACCTTGCTCATCAGCTCAGGACCGAGCCGCGACCTCCCACCGGAGATCCCACCCGACGGTTCCCGGGCTCCGCGTTGCGCCGCCGCGTCCAGATCCGCGACCGGTACTGCGTCATGATCGGCTGCCGCGCCCCCGCCCGGGGTGCTGACGCCGACCATACCGTCGACCACGCCCGCAGCGGAGCCACCGCCGAGCACAACCTCGGCCACGCCTGCCGGCACGACCACGGCCTCAAGCACGAGGGTGGCTGGCAGTTACATCAGCTCGAACCCGGCCTGTTCCGCTGGATCAGCCGCCTCGGTCACGCCTACCAGGTACGCACACCCCCGATCATCGAACCCCTGCCCGACCCCATGCCCGGCCACCCACCAACAGCACCACCGTTCATCCGGCCCGAGAACAACTGGGCTGAATCGAACATATGGGACGACATTCCGCCCGAGCCCAACACCAAACCGCCACCAGGACCCTCCCCGGAACCCGACTCCGGGCCGGACCCACCACCGTTCTGAGTCCCGGTATTCACGAGCTGAGCAGCTACCGCCTTGGGGAACCCGCGCGCTCGTGACTCAGCCTGACACGCTGCGCCACACCACGCCGCGGTCATTGTTGACCAAAGAAGAAACGCGCCGGTGGAGTTCGTCGCGGGCGGTGGCGTTGGTGGTGGCGCGGCGGATATATCCAGCGAGGGAATGCAGTTCGGCGAGGTCGCGGATCAGGGGCCAGTCGGTCCACGTCGTGGTTGGACATCGGCGTGGATGAGCCCACGTCCGAGGGGGGTGGCAGTCGTGTCGTAAGCGTGCTGGAGCCGCCCGGCACGGGCAAGCAGCCACTCGCGGGCGTGGGTTGGCAGCACGGATTGCTCCCGTGCGATGTCAAGGTCGAGGGAGGGCGGGGTCAAGCGCCATACCGGCTAAGCCGCTCCTCGTAGACTTCCTCCCGGGCCCAGCGGCGAGAAGTGGACCGGTCCGCAGCGCTCGTCGCGATGCTGGGTACCTGGTCGTCCGGGCCTGGCCCTCTCTATCGGAGACTCACCCAAGCGGTGCATCGGGTAGCTGACGAGGTTGAACCCGTCCACATAGGCCTTCACCCGCTCCACGGGCCCCTCCTGAGTGCAAAAAGTTGTTCAGCGCCAGAGCTGTGGGTAACCTAACGGAGTACCCCGCCCAGGTGAGCAGCCTGAGCCCAACGGTCCCCGGCACGGGGGCCGTTTCTCTGTCTCAGTCAGTTGGCGGCAGCGGCATCAGTCCCGAGCCCACCGCCGCTCTGGGAGATCGGTCGGGCAGCCGGGATTGTCGGCACACTGGGCACATGCGCGAGGCATACGCTCACGAGTCGGTTCTGAGCATGGGGCCGGAGTCGGACCTTCAAGCTCCGGGGGCAGCGATCACGGTTGCCCTCTGTGGACACTGGGAACACGAGCCGCCGTGTCCTGTGGCACCCCACCACGCCAGGGCCGACCGGGTTAACGATGAGGTGCTGATCCGGACGCTGTTCGCCACCGCGCCGGAGCGGGAGCGGGAGCGGGAAGCCCGCGATCTCATCGAAGGGGCACTGTCCGGCGGTCAGCTGCGCGGTCCGGATGGGGTGATGACGCGGTGGCGACTGCGCGGAAGCCGGCCGAGCGCTGTCACGGCGCAGGAGGCAGACCACGCCCAGCGGTTCATCCACAGCTGAGCCCAGCACCGATGAGTCTCCCGTCGCCGCGCCGTCCCACCCGTGGTGAGGTGCTCGAACTCGGGGATCTGCACGGCGAGTGAGGAGGGAAGCCGGATGGCCACCTAGTGTACTGATTCACGGCGCCGGGTCGGGCTCGTGGTACTGGCATCGGGTGGTTCCCGAACTTCGTGCGCGAGGCCATGATGTGGTGGCGCCCGACCTGCCGTGCCACGACCACTCGGCCGGGCTGCCGGAGTACACCGATGTGGGCCAACACCGGCCACGCCGAGGCACGGCGCCGGCTTGACGAACGCGACGGCCGTCCGATCGGGGGGGACTTCGACCCGATGATCACGTTTTCTGCACGACCTGCCGCCGGACCTGGCGGCCGAGGCGATGACCAGGGCACGGGACCAGTCCGGCGCGCCGTCGGAGAAACCGTGGCCGCTGGATGCGTGGCCTGACGTGCCCACGCGGTCTGATCGATGTCTCAGTGAGATGTCTCAGTGCGACCCGGTGCCCGCTCCGCCACGAGGGCGGCGGGGAGTGCGATGTCGAGCGCTTCCATGAGCTCCTCGGCCTTCGGCGCCCGCTGCGGATCGAGCAGCCACTGCACCTGAAGCCCGTCATAGACGGCGATCAGGAACGATGCCGTGTGCCGTGCGGCGGGTTCGGGTAGCTCACCCACCGAGGCGCGCACCATCTCGGCCACCGTCGTCCGCAGCCGTTCGTAGCACTCGGCGAGTCGGCCGCGCAGCTCCGGCACCCGCTCGGCCTGGGCCAGGGCCTCGAAGAAGGCCACCAGGAGCGGCCGGTGCTGTTCGACGGTGCTGACCAGAGCCACCCAGGATGCCCGCACCCGCTGTAGCGGGGTGGCGCCCGGATCGGCGAACACGATTCCGGTGATCTCCTGGACGTACTCGTCGAGGCACTGCTGCATCGCCCCGTTGAGCAGCGCTTCCTTGGACCCGAAGTGGTAACCGATCGACGCGAGGTTGGTGCCCGAGGCCGCCACGAGGTCCCGGGCAGTGGTGCGCGCATAGCCCCGCTCCAGCAGGCAGCGCCGGGCGCCGTCCAGCAGCGCCTCCCGGTGTCCCATGCAGCGAGATGTTACTGCTGTACAGGTCTATACGGACGTATGTACAGTCCGTGACCATGGCGAGCACGCGCGCGTTACCCCCCGGCCCTCCACTGCCCGCCGTGCTGCAGGCCGGGCTGTTCTGGCTGGTGCCGTTGCGCTTCTTGGACGGCTGTCACCGGCGCTATGGCGACCGGTTCACCGTCCGGGTGCCCGGCTTCGGCACGCTGGTTTACCTGGCGGACCGGGACGACATCCGGACCGTGCTGCGCGGCGATCCGGCGATCTTCCATGCCGGCGAGGCGAACCTGCCGCTCGCCGAGATCCTCGGGTCCAGGTCGGTTCTGGTGGTGGACGAGGAGCGGCACCGGCGCAGCCGCGGGATGATGCTGCCCGCCTTCCACGGTGACTCGGTGCGTCAACAGATCGACGAAATGATCGACATCACCGCCGCGGACGTCACCCGCTGGCCGGTGGATACGCCGTTCCCGCTGCTGCCCCGCACCCAGGCGATCACCCTCGAGATCATCCTGCGCACCGTGCTCGGTGTGCACGACGAGCGCAGGCTGGCGGCACTGCGCCAGGCGCTGCCGCCCATGGTGGAGATCGGTTCTCCGCTGGAGCTGCTCCCGCCGCCGCGAATCCTGCGCGGGGTGGGCATGTGGCGTCGTCGCGCGCAGCACAAGGCCAGGGCGCACAAGCTGCTGCGCGATGAGATCGACCGTTGCCGCCGCGACCCGGACCTGGCGCGGCGGACCGACGCGCTGGCGATGATGGTGCGCAGCGTCGACGAGGACGACCAGCCGATGACCGACCGCGAGCTCATCGATCAGGTCGTCACGCTGCTGCTGGCCGGGCACGAGACCACCGCCGCCGCGCTGGCCTGGACCTTCGAGCGGCTGACCCGCCATCCCGGCCTACTGGACCGCACCGCGCAGGCCGCAGGCGAGGGAGACGACGCCTGGCTGGACGCGGTGTGCAAGGAGAGCCTGCGGTCCAGGCCGGTGGTCTTCCAGATCGGCCGGAAGCTGACCGAACCGGTGCAGCTGGCCGGCTACCAACTCCCGGCCGGAACCATGGTGGCCCCGGCGATCAATCTGGTGCACCACTACGGGCGGTACTACCCGGAACCCGACGAGTTCCGGCCGGAGCGGTTCCTCGGCACGCGCACCGATACGGGCGTCTGGCTACCCTTCGGCGGCGGGATCCGACGCTGTCTGGGTGCCACCTTCGCCCAGGTCGAGATGCGCACCGTGCTGCGTGAGGTGCTGCGCCAGGTCGAACTGGCCCCGACCGCCACACCGGACGAGCAGGTGCGGATGCGTCACGTAACACTGGTGCCCCGCGATGCAGCGATGGTGCGCGTCCGGCGTCGCATCGCCGTCGAGGCGGCTTCGCCGCGGCGGGCCACGGCCTGAGACTGCCGGGTGATCGGCCGGATCACCTCCATGGCAGGCTGACCACCGGAGTTCGGCCCCGGGAACACGATCCCCGGGAATCAGCCGATGTCGCGTGGGGAGAGGAGATCCGGACGGTGAGCCGCGTTGCGATCCTGATCGGTGCACTGACAGTGGCCGGAGTCGTGTCCGGTGGCTGCGGACAGGGGTCCACGACCAGCTCGGCGACCACCACGCCCCACGCAGGTGCCGAACACAGCGTCAGCGCCCCAGCTCCGAGCACCTCGTCGGCGGCGGCGAACGTCCGCACCATCTCAGTCACGGTGCACGGCGGGCAGGTCAGCGGGGACACCGGCCGGGTACAGGTGCCGCTGGGTAGCCAGGTCACCCTCACCGTGCACAGTGACGTGGCCGACGAGATGCACCTGCACGGCTACGACAAGGAGGCGGAGATCCCGGCGGGCGGGTCCGCCTCGATCGGCTTCACCGCAGACATCCCCGGCGTCTTCGAGGTGGAACTGCACAAGTCCGACCGGCAGTTGCTCCAGCTGCAAGTGAGCTGATGCTCCTCGCGCACGGGGTCGGCACCCGCAGCGACCTGCCGCTGCCGATCTGGCTGGCCGCACTCGGCGCCGGGACGGCGTTGATGATCTCCTTCATGGCGCTCGCCATGATGTGGCGCGGGCCCCGCCTGCGGCGCGATGCGGGCCGCCCGCTGCCCCGCGCGGTCACCCGAACCGTCGACGCCACAGCCACCCGGACCGTGCTGCAGGCGCTCACGCTGGCCGCCGTGGTGCTGGTCTGCGTGGTGGGGTTCGCCGGGCCGCCGGACACCACGCACAACCTCGCACCGTGGGCGTTCTTCGTCACCTTCTGGGTGGGGCTGGTGCCGGCGTCGCTGCTGTTCGGGCCGGTCTGGCGGGTGCTCAACCCGCTGCGACTGGTGCATGCCGGGCTCGCCCACCTGCTGCGCATCGACCCGGACCGCGGGCTGCGGCCGCTGCCGGAATGGGTCGGGTACTGGCCGGCGGCGGTCTCGCTGGCCGCGTTCGGCTGGTTCGAACTGGTGTACCCGAACCGGGCCGATCCGGCCGCGGTCGCCACTGTCATCACCGGCTACGCGGTGGTGCACACCGGGGCCGCCCTGCTGTTCGGACGGCGCTGGTTCACCCGCGGGGACGGCTTCGAGGTCTACTCCACGCTGCTCGGGTCACTGTCGCCGCTGGGGCGGCGGCGTACCGACGGTGCCCTCGTACTGCGCAACCCCCTGCACGGGATCGAAACGGTGCCTGCCGGGCCGGGGCTGGCCGGCGTGGTGGTGGCGCTGGTGGGTACCACCGCCTACGACGGCGTGTCCCGCACGTCGTGGTGGCAGCTGAACTTCCCGCCCGGGGTGCTCGACGCCACCCTCGGGCTGGTCTGCTCGATCCTGCTGATCGGGCTGGTGTTCCTGCTCGGCACCTGGAGCCTGACGGGGGCGGGGCCCGGTGCGCCGGGACCGGGCGCCTTCGCGCACACTCTGGTGCCGATCGCCGCCGGGTATGCCATCGCGCACTACTTCTCACTGCTGGTCTTCGACGGCCAGCAGACGCTGATCCTGGCCAGCGACCCGTTCGGCAGCGGCGCTGATCTGCTCGGTCTCGCCGGGCACACCATCGACTACACGGTGCTCAGCACATCCACGATCGCCACGGTACAGATCACCGCGATCGTCTTCGGGCACCTGGTGGCGGCGGTCGGGGCGCACGACCGCGCGGTCCGGCTGTTGCCCTCCGCGTCTGCGGTGCGCACCCAGTACCCGCTGCTCGCGGCGATGGTCGCGCTCACCATGGGCGCCGTCGGCCTGGTCTTCGCCAGCTGACCACCCGCCTATGATCCGGGGCGTGGAACGAGCGCTGATCGAGTCGTGAGCACCGAGTCCAGCGGTGACGAGGCGGTGCGGGCCGCTGCTGAGCGCGCGCAGAGCACCCGGAGTCGCAATGTCCCCGACTTCACCGATCTACCGATCCCGCCCGACACCGCCAACCTGCGGGAAGGCCCCGAACTGCACCCGGAGTGCCTGGCGTTGCTGCCGCTGGTGGGGGTGTGGCGGGGCGGCGGCGAGGTCGTCTACCCGACCATCGAAGGCCCGTACCGCTTCGGTCAGCAACTGGTGTTCAGCCATGACGGACGGCCGTTCCTGCGCTACGAGTCGCGGGCCTGGCTGCTGGACGCGGACGGCGAGGTGATTCGCCCCGCCGCACGGGAAACCGGCTTCTGGCGGCCCCAGGCCGACGACACCATCGAACTGCTCGCCACCCACGCCACCGGCATCGTGGAGATCTACTACGGCCGCCCGCGCAACCAGACCTCCTGGGAACTGGCCACCGACGCGGTGGTGCGCACCGCCTCGGCCAAGGAGGTCACCGGGGCGCATCGCCTCTACGGCATCGTCGACGGCGGTGACCTCGCGTACGTCGAGGAGCGCGCCATGGTCGGCCAGCCGATGCAACCACACGTCTCCGCCCGGCTGACCCGAGTGGTCGGCTGACCCGCATACCCCACCCGTACCAACCCGGCCCCGGACAGCAGTCAGCCCCCGGGTGCCCGCCGCAGAATGCGACGGCCCGAGCCGGACGAGTGCTCGGGGAAACCCGGGGGCTGGGTGACTGCCCTGGATTCGCCGGCCGCCTCTCGCAGTCCGTGCTCTCACCAGACCACCATTCTGGGAGAACACCACGCTGCCGGAGGTGACCCTTCCACGGCCGTCGGCGGCTCTAGCTGGCAGCCACCTCACGAGTCCGATAACCGTTCAACGTCGGACCACCTCCTTCCTCGTGTACCTGCACGCTAACCGCCCCGCCACCGGCCCGGCAACGCCAAATTAGCGTGGGCGCCGACGGCTCATCGGCCGATGACGGCGGGCAGCGGGAGCAGGTCCAGCAACCGGGGAGTCAGACCGGTGTCAGGCAGCGAACGACCGTCCAGGGTGTGCACCGGGGTGACCAGCCGAACGCTCGAGCACAGCCACACCCCGTCGGCGGCGAGCAGGTCCGGCACCGTCAGCCGCTGCACCCGGGTGGGCCACCCGGCCGCCTCGGCGCCCCGGAACAGCGCGGCCTGGGTGGTGCCGGGCAGGATGCCCAGCTCCTCCGGTGGCGTGCACAGCGTGCCGCCCCTGGCGACGACAACCGTGGACGTCGGCCCCTCCAGCACCGTTCCGTCCGATGCGGTGAACACGACGTCCTGGGCGCCGAGCCGCTCGGCGTGCCGCAGCGCGGCCATGTTCGTCGCGTAGGACAGCGTCTTCGCTCCCAGCAGCAGCCACGGGGCCTGCGCGGCGAGGTCGGGCACGGTTCCCCGGGTCAGGGTGACCACGGCGACCCCCTGCCTGCGCTGCGCCAGCAGGGTGGGGCTCAGCGGCGCGCCCATGGCGTACCCGGTGGGCGGGCCGCCGCTCTCGGGGCCACGCGTGAGGACCAGCCGCAACGTCATCTCGCGCCCGCCGTCCCAGGCGTCGACGACGGTCTGTGCGCACACCCGCCAGCTCGCCGGATCGGGTGCGGGTAGCTCCAGCATCGCGGCCGAGCGGGCCAGCCGCGCCAGGTGCGCTTCGAACTCCACCGCGACGCCGTCGACCACCAGAACGGTCTCGAACACCCCGTCGCCGCGCAGCACACCCAGATCGTCGATCCGTAGTAACGGAGCGTCCGGACCGACGAGACCGTCACCCAGCAGGGCTACCACTCGGTCCGTCACGGCACCGACCCTACGCGCAGGCATATCATGACGAGGTGGATGCCACGCTGCGCAGAACTCTGCACGACCGTGGGATGCGGATGACGCCCCAACGGCAACTGGTGCTCGACGCCGTGCGCGAGCTTCAGCATGCCACCCCGGAACGGATTTGCGACCACGTTCAGCGCAACGCCCCGGCCGTCAACATCACCACGATCTATCGGACTCTCGACCTGCTCGAGGGGCTGGGCCTGGTCCGGCACACCCATCTCGGGCACGGTGCACCGAGTTACTCCACCGAGCCGCACGAGCACGTGCACCTGGTGTGCCACCGGTGCGGTGAGGTGTCCGAAGTGCCCACCGATGAGCTCACCGAACTCGCGGGACGGTTGCGCAGTCACTTCGGGTTCGTGCTGGACCCCAGCCATCTGGCACTGTCCGGGCGATGCGCGAACTGCATAGCGGCCGAAGAACTCGCCGCACAGCAACAGAAGACCGGCTCGTGACCTCTCCGCTGCTGGAGCTGCCCGGTGCGGTGCCACCTCCGGAAGGATCCGCCGACCCCGGGGTGGCCTGGCACCACGGCGACCCGCTGCGCGAGCAGCGCGCCGCGCAGCGCGACGTCGTGGTGGTGGACCGTTCGCACCGCGAGGTACTCGCCGTACCGGGCGAGGACCGGCTGAGCTGGCTGCACACCATCACCTCCCAGCACCTGCTCGCCCTGGACGACGGCGAGCACACCGAGGCACTGGTGCTCGACGGCCAGGGCCGCGTCGAGCACCATGTCGTGCTCTCGCACGTCGGCCCGACGGTGTGGCTGGACACCGAGCCCGGCCGGGGCGCCGGGCTGCTGGCCTACCTGCGGCAGATGGTGTTCTGGTCGAAGGTGGCGCCTCGGGACGCCGGCGCCGAGCTCGCCGTGCTGGCGCTGCTGGGCCCGTCCACCCAGCAGCTGCTCGGGCGGGCCGGGGAGCTGGGCGGGTTCGTGCGGGCCGGTGCGGACCAGGCGGAGCTGCTGGTGCCGCGCGACGAGCTGGTCACCGTCTGGCAGCGGCTGATCGATGCCGGTGCCACCCCGGCGGGGACCTGGGCCTACGAGGCGCTGCGGGTGGCCGGGCTGCGCCCCCGGCTGGGGATGGACACCGACGAGCGCACCATCCCCCATGAGGTCGGCTGGGTGGGTCCCGCGGTGCACCTGGACAAGGGCTGCTATCGAGGGCAGGAGACCGTGGCCCGGGTGTCGAACCTGGGCCGTCCGCCGCGCCGGATGGTGCTGCTGCACCTGGAGTCCCCCGAGACGCTGCCCAGCACCGGGGATCCGGTGCGGGCGGGCGAACGGGTGGTGGGCCGGGTCGGCACCGTCGTGACACACCACGAACTCGGCCCGATCGCGTTGGCCCTGCTGAAGCGCTCGGTGGAGCCGGACACCCCGCTGCTCGCCGGTGCCTCGACGGCATCGGTGGACCCGGACTCGGTGCCCCCCGACACCGGGGAACCGCCCGGACGAGCGGCGCTGCGACGTCTGCGAGCGTGACCTCCGCGGCGGCGTCGGCGAGCGTGACCTCCGCGAGCGGCCTCGTCGGTCCCGGATAACCGCGGCTCCGGAATGGCTCTCCGGTGCGCGGCCCGGCGCGGGCACACTGGACCGGTGAACCCTTCAGTCGTCGCGGTCTGCGTGGTACACGCCATCAAGCCGGACCCGGGCAGGGTGGGCCGCACCGCGATCGACAAGCGCCCGGTGAACGGGCCGGTGCAGGTCGGGCCGCTCGGGCTGGCCGGCGACACCCAGTGCGACACCGACCATCACGGCGGGCCCGGTCAGGCGCTCTACGCCTACGCCGAGGCCGAGGCGCAGCGGTGGGCCGCCGAGCTCGGCCGTCCGGTACCGCCGGGATGGTTCGGCGAGAACCTCAGGCTGCGCGGGCTGGCGGTGACCGACGCGGTCGTCGGCGAACGCTGGCAGGTGGGTTCCCAGGTGCTCCTCGACGTCACCGCCCCTCGGCTGCCCTGCGCCACCTTCGGCAGGCACGTCGACCAGCCGCACTGGGTGCGGCGCTTCACCGAGCGCGGTGACGTGGGCGCCTACCTGCGGGTCGTGGTGCCCGGCGCGATCACCGCGGGGGACGAGGTACGCCGGCTCTCCATGCCCCGGCACGGGGTCACGGTGCGGGAGGTGTTCGGCGTGCTGCGCGGTGACCCGGCCGATCCGGACCGGCTCGGGTGGCTCCTCGCCGAGGACTCGCTGATCAGCGGCGTGCGCACCATGCTCGAACGCCGGCTGCCGCAGGAAGGTCCGCTGATCGGGTCGGCGCGCCGACCCGATCAGCCCAGCTGAATGCGAGACGATCGGGCCATGCCAGGGGGGACGCTCATCACAGTGGCACCGACCGGGGCCGAACACGCC
>DASXOV010000053.1:0-16417 GCA_036494005.1 Pseudonocardiaceae bacterium
CTCCTTCTGGAACTCGTCGGCCAGATGGTCGACCAGCCTGCGGTCGAAGTCGTCCCCGCCGAGGTGGCTGTCGCCTGCGGTGGAACGCACCTCCACCACGCCGTCGCCGACGTCGAGGATGCTGACGTCGAACGTGCCGCCGCCGAAGTCGTACACCATCACAGTCTCGTGCTCGCGCTTGTCCAACCCGTAAGCCAGCGCGGCCGCGGTCGGCTCGTTGATGATCCGGAGCACGTCCAGCCCGGCGATCTTCCCGGCATCCTTGGTCGCCTGCCGCTGAGCGTCGTTGAAGTAGGCCGGTACGGTGATCACCGCCTCGGTGACCCGCTCGCCCAGGAACTTGCCCGCGTCGTCGGCAAGCTTGCGCAAGACCATCGCGCTGATCTCCTCCGGCGCGTACAGCTTGCCGCGGATAGTGAAGCGCACCTCGCCGTTCGGTCCTGGCACCACGTCGAAGGTGACCGCCTTGGCTTCCTCGGACACCTCGTCGTAGTGCCGCCCGATGAACCGCTTCGCCGAGTAGATCGTCCCCTTCGGGTTCATGATCGCCTGGCGCTTCCCCAGCAGACCGACGAGACGCTCACCGCTCTCCGTGAACGCCACCACCGAGGGAGTGGTGCGCTGACCCTCGGCGTTGGGGATCACGTCCGCCTGGCCGCCTTCCCAGGCGGAGATCACCGAGTTCGTCGTGCCGAGGTCGATACCGACTGCCTTCGCCATGGCCCTGCTCCTGTCAACTCAACACCTGCTCCTGTCACAAGTCGCAGGAATGTCATTCCGCTCCGGTACCGCCCGTACGGCCCGCCGGGCCGGAGGCGGGCGGCACTGGAGTTTGGGCGACCAGGTGCGCCGCTTCGTCGGCCACCTCGACGTCGGCCACCACCTCGTAGCGGCTGGGGACCGTCAGCGTCACCGCGTCGAAGTCGCGGCGACCCCGCTGGGCCGCGTGCATGATCAGTCCCAGCACGGCACCGATCACGGCGCCGATGATCAAACCGTACACCGCGAGCAACAGACTGGCGACCAATGGATTGATCAGGGAGAACAAACCGAAGATCCAGCCGATCAACGCGCCGGGCACTGCGCCGGAGGCAGCGCCCTTCAACGCGGCGGTACCGTAGGTCGCCCGACCGGTGACCTGCTCGACGAGCGTGAGGTCGTGCCCGATGATCGCCACCCGCTGCACCGGGAAGCCCAGATCAGAGAGCCGGTCCACGGCACGCTCGGCATCGGCGTAGTTGTCGAACACCGCGATTGGTCTTCGACGCGACGACGTCACGAGCGCATCGGCCGAACTGTTCGCGATCTGGTGATTCGACTCGGTCATGTGTTCTCCTCGGAAGCGGTCGCGATCCGCCGACCCACGGTGTTCGAAGCCTGGTCAGTGGGCAGCACATCAAGCTCTACTCACCCGCGCCCGGTTCTGTGTAGGTCTTCCGTCCCCTACCGTTGGGTCTTCATTCCCGGACGGCCGGCCTGACCGGACGGCTGGCCTGACCGGACGGCTGGGCGACGCACCGCGTCACTGGGCCTCGTGCTGCTGTTCGGCCAGCCGCTGCACCCGGCGCTCGGCGTCGGCACGCACCCGCGCCGCCGAGCGGGCACGACGCTGCGCCTGTTCGAGGTCCCGCTCCGCCCGGTCGCAGTCCCGCTTCAGCTCGGCGAGCCTGCGCTGGAGGTCGGCGGATCGCTGCTCGGCCTGTCGCACCTGCTGCTCGGCGTGCTCGGCCCGGGTTGTGGCCTCGTTGAGCTCCTGGTCGGCGCGGGCGAGATCGCGCGCCATCCGCTCCGCCCGACGACGGCGATGGCGGGCGATCTCGTCCTGCGGCGGCGAGGGTGGTTGTTCCAGGCCGGACACCGGGCCGGACACCGGGCCGGGCGGGGCCGCTGGGCGGAGCACCCCAGCGACCAACGGTTCCGGGCCGAGGCCGACGTGCTGCAGCGGCCGGGCGAGTCTTCCCGAGCCCACCGCCTCAGCCGAGCCAGCATCCGCCAGTGCCGCGCCGAGTGTCTGCTCCACCTCGACCAGCGCAGCACCACCCAAGCGGTGCCCGGCATCCGCGGCCAGGCGCCGGGCCTGGCCGGTCAGGCTGCCCACCAGCTCCCGCCGCCGCTGGGTCAGGCGACGCAGCTCATCGCCCCGCAGCTGTTGCTGGGCGGCGCGCAACTGCTCACCCAGCAACAGCAACTCGCTCATCTGGCCAGGTGCCGCACGCACCAGCAGGTTCACCGCCCAGGCCGACATGGTCGGGCGCCGCAACCGACCGATCGCAGTGGCAAGATCGCGACGACCGGCCGCGCGAGCCTGCGCGACGGCGGCGGTGCGCAGCGCCACGAAGCGTGCGGGCTCCACCACATAGAGCTCCGCGGCCAGCTCATCGACACCGTGATCTGCCATCGTGCTCGGCCACCTCCGGCGCCCAGTGTCCGGTACCGGTCCCGCCGCGGCACCGCACCGCCCACGATCGCCCGCCCTCCGCGACCTGGAAGCGGAGCAGGAGCCGCGTCGGTGAGCCCGCGCTTACTCCAGGTGTGACGTCAGCCATAAGTGGGTATCTGCTGGTCAGCGCCGCGCAGAGCCGCGCATCGAACACAGTAGGTGAGCATGATGACCCCTCGTATCGCCATCCTCCCGTTGGGCCCGCACTCCTTCGCCGCATTCATCGATCGTGGCCCCGTCACGAGTTACCAGCGGGTGGTGCTGGCACCGGACTTCCTTGATCAGGCCGGTCTGGCCGCCGCGGATGAGGAGGTCGTGGTGCATGAGGCATTGGCTTTCCTGCTTCGCACTCGCCGAGGGGCCCGGTTGCCCGAGGTGCTTCAGCTGACCGCGCCGTTCCGGGCTGATCCCCTGCTGCTGCCGGAACTACGCGCGCGACTGGCCTGACACCGGGCCCGCTCAGCGCGACCGCCACTCCGGAAGCAGTTCGAGTACCTCGTCCAGCCCGGTGAGTTCCAGGACGAACCGGGCCGGGCAGTGCACGGGGGCCAGCAGACGAACCAGCGCGGCCCCTTCGGCCGTACGGGCGCAGTCGTAGAGCACCTGCACCCCAGCGCTGGCCAGCTGGGTCACTGCGGTGAGGTCGACGTCGATCGGCCGCAGGCCGCCCCGGCTGAGCTCGGAGATGCGGTTGCGCAGAGCGCCCGCCGTGGCCATGTCGACCGGGCCGGACACTATGAGACAGGGCGGCGGTCCCTGGCGCATCTCGGTGCCGAAATCCACCCCGGACGAGGTGGCAGGCGGCGCCCGCCGCGCGGGCAGGAACACCGTGGGATGACGCAGGGTCCTGGCCATGGTCACGATGGTGCCCTGGTCGGAGCTGTGCACCTCGACCGACTCCATCAGGCTGTTGATCAGTCGCATGCCGCGGCCGCGATAGTCGGTGTCCTCGGGCGGGGACCGCCATCCGCCGCGGTCGGTGACCGTCGCCCGCAGCCGCCCGTCGCTGTCGAGCATCACGTCCAGCCACATCCAGCCACCGGCCTCCCGGTAAGCGTGTTCGACGCAGTTGGTGGCCGCCTCGACCACCGCGAGGTGGACCGCGGGCACATCCTCGCCCCGCGCACCCACCGCATGCAGCCACTCGTCCAATGCCCTGCGGATACCCCGCAGCCACACTCCGTCGGCGGGCAGTTCCAGCGCCAACCGGCGATGTGGCTCGACTCGCAGCTCGGCGCCGAGCAGCGTGATGTCGTCGGCGTACCCGGAACGGGTGAGCCGCTCCACCGTGCGCCCGCACACCCGGTCGGCCAGGGAATCGGCATCCTGCTGCGCCGGGGCCGCCCACATCGCGGTGGACGCCACTGCGGCCAATTGCTCCATCCCGTCCTGCAGCGACCGGCCGGGCCGCTGCACCAGGCCGTCGGAGTAGAGCAGCAGCACCTCACCCGGGGTGAGCCGGGCCGACCGCAGCGCGGATGGCTCCTGGCCCATCCCGAGCGGCCGGCTCGGCGAGATCGGGAGGAACCGGGTCCGGCCCGCATCTCCGACGACCAGCGGCGCCGGGTGGCCGAATCCACCGTACTCGACCTCGCCCGCCGTGGGATCGATCACCGCGAGGCAGGCCGTCGCGGCTCTGGCTGCCGGCACCCGGGTGGCGTAGCGGTTGAGACGGGCGAGGGCCTCGACGGCAGGCTCGCCGTCCAGCAGGGCTTCGGTGAGCACCGTGCGCAGCTGGGTCATGACCGCCACCGCGGCCACCCCGTGCCCGACGACATCCCCGACGCTCAGCGCGACCCGCCCGCGACCCAGTGCCACGGCGTCGACCCAGTCGCCTCCGGCATTCAGTTCGTCCCGTGCGACCAGATACCGCGCGGCCAGCCACACCTGCGGCAGCACTGGCAGGCCCGCTGACAGCGCAGCCCGCTGCAAGCTCACCGCGACGTCGTACGACTGCTGCTCCGACTCCCCGACGTTGATGCCGACGTTGACGCCGGCACTGGCCTTGACACTGGCACCGTGCGCCAGCACACCGCACACCACGCCTTCCTTGTCGAACCGTGGGACCAGGGTGATATCGAAGGGCGCCTCCTCCATGGCACCGTCGCCGGAGCCGGCCAGGGCCCGCCATTCCCGTCCGTGACTGGGCTCTCCGGTGGCGTACACCTGGTCCAGTTGCTCGAACAGGCGTTGCTCGAACAGGTGCTGACCGGCCGGATCAGAGATGACCTGCCGTGCAGGCAGACCCAGAACGCGGCGACCACCGATGCTGGCGCGGGCCGCCCGGTTGGCCGCTACCACCCGGTGCTCGGGCCCGTCGAACGCCCACACGATGGCGGGCAGCGCGTCGAACGACGCGGCCGCCTCGCGCGGGTCACCCTTCTCACAGGGGTCGCCCATCACCACCATCCCCACCCCCGCCAGCCCTACCCCGCCGGCCCGATTCACGTACCACCAGATCCTGCACCGCTCGGCGCCGCAGTTGTGACCTGCCCCGCTTTGATGGAAGCCTAATGCCTGGGCATCCACCACCCCTGGGGCAGAGGTGCCCCCCGCGTCGGGCCGGGTGCACCGCTGGCCTGTCACGTTCGAGGAGGAGCGATGTCCCAGCACGCCGAACCGTCGGCCGGTATCGACCAGTTGATCTCACTCGACACACAGCGGGTCGGGAGCAGCCACCTGGTCACCGTTGGGGGGGAAGTCGACATGGTGACCACCCCCCATCTGCGAGGTTATCTGCTGCGACAGGTGGAGCAGGCCGACGCGACGCTGGTCCTCGACCTGCGGCGGGTCGCGTTCCTCGGGTCCAGCGGCCTGGCGGTCCTGGTCGAGATCCTAGATCTGACCCGCGAGCGCGACCTCGCGCTGCGGCTGGTGTGCAACTCCCGTGAGGTGGTCCGGCCGCTGGAGGCCACCGGACTGACCGAGCTGTTCGAGATCTACCCCGACCCCGACGCCGCACTCGCCGCCTCGTGACGAGCTGGCCGTCGTCGCACCGCGAGCACCTGAATTATTCACCACCGGTCACTCACACTGTTGGCTTCACCCGAACAGGGGCCACGTGTTTGGGCCGAGAAGTGCACGGGGTAACCCTACGATATGACGGGCTTCGATTTTCTCCATGCGTTGGACGAGGCGCGGACCCCCGCCCGAGGCGCCGAAGTGTACATCGAGGTCGGTGCCCGGCCTGCGCAGGTGGCTCCGGTTCGGGTCGTGGCGGCGGATCTCGCCGCGCGGGCCGACTTCGACCTCGATGCGGTGTCCGATCTGAGAATGGCGGTGGATGAGGCGTGCTCGACGTTGGCCACCCTCGCCCCGCCGGGCGCCCGGCTGCGATGCAGGATCGAGGTGGATCTGGACCGGATCACCGTCACCGCGCGGATCACCGGACCGGGGTCGGCGGTGATCTCCCGGAACACCTTCGGATGGCGGGTGCTGCATACCCTGACCGACAAGGTCGAGGTGCTCGCCAGGGATGAGACCGAGACCTCGTCGTTAGGCATCCGGCTGATCAAGGAGCGCCGGACCGGCGCGGCGTGACGTCGGTGGCGACACCGTCCTCCAGGCCACCCGGTGACTCCGGTTACCACCACCTCACACCGTTGTTCGCCGAGTTCGCCGCACTGCCACCGCACCATCGGCGCAGGTCCCAGCTACGGGACCGGCTGGTGGAAGGTCACCTTCCGGTCGCGCAGCACATCGCGCGGCGGTTCGCGCATCGGGGCGAACCACTGGACGACCTGGAGCAGGTCGCGACCCTCGGCCTGATCAACGCGGTGGACCGGTTCGAGCCGGACCGCGGAGTGGACTTCCTCTCCTATGCGGTGCCCACCATCACCGGTGAGGTGCGCAGGCATTTCCGGGACCAGGGCTGGGCGATGCGGGTGCCGCGCAGTCTCAAGGATCTGCACGTCACCATCGGCACCGCTATGTCGGAGCTGTCCCAGCAGCTGGGCAGGGCACCCACCGCGACCGAACTCTCCGTACACCTGAACATGCCCCGCGAACAGGTCGTCGAGGGCCTGGAGGCGGCCAACGCCTACCGGGGCAAATCACTGGACAGCATGCTGGGCGACGGCGACGGCACCAGCGGAACCCTCGCCGACGCGATCGGCACCGCGGACAGTGAGTTGGAACGGGTGGAGTATCGCGAGGCGCTGAAGCCGCTGCTGGCCGAGTTGCCCGAACGGGAGCGCACCATCCTGATGCTGCGATTCTTCGGCAACATGACCCAGACCCAGATCGCTGAGCGGGTGGGCATCTCCCAGATGCACGTCTCCCGGCTGCTCTCCCAGACGTTGGCCGGACTGCGCAACGGACTGGCCAGCGGATGAGGAGCGCGGAGTAAGTTCATTCCATGGCGGAACTGCTGCGTACCGATCGCCTCCTGTTGCGAGACTGGTCGGTGAGCGACGCGGAGGACGCGCTGAGGGTATACGGCAACGAGGAAGCAGCCCGGTGGGTGGCCCATCAACTGCGCCGGATCACCGACCTGACCGTCATGCGCGGCGTGTTGCGGGACTGGCTGGCCGAACAGGCTGACATGGTGCCCGGAACGGGGCGGTGGGCGATGGCGCGGCTCGACAGCGGCGCCCTGATCGGCGGGATCACGCTACTGCCGATGCCGGTGCCGGAGGCGGATGTCGAGATCGGCTACCGGCTGGCGCCGGAGTACTGGGGTCACGGCTACGCCACCGAGGCCGCCCGGGCATTGGCGCGGTGGGCATTCCAGCATTCGCTGGTCGAGTTGTTCGCTCTGGTCGTTCCGGACAATGCGCGGGCGGCAGCCACCGCGCAGCGGATCGGGATGGAGTGGGTCGGCGAGAGCGACAAGTACCACGGAGTGCTCCTGGAGGTGTACCGGCTGCGCCCGGACGACCTCGTCGCCGCGGGCGAGGCCCTGCAGTTGTCCCCCTAGGCTGGCCCCCTGGGCTGGCCCTGGGCTTTTCCCGAGGGTGGCTTGCTCAGAAATAGACCCGGGTGACCCAATCGGCCACACAACCGGGCTTCGCGCTGCCCTCGATCTGCAACGTGGCGCGCGCGACGAGTTGCAGCCCACCCGGCACGTCAGTCACCTCGGTCAGCGCGACGTGCACCCGCACCTTCGACTGGACCGGCACCGGGGCGGGGAAGCGCACCTTGTTCATCCCGTAGTTGACGGCCAGGGTGGTGCCCTCGATCCGGTAGACCTGACGGACCAGGCGGGGCAACAACGACAGGGTGAGGAAGCCGTGCGCGATGGTGGCGCCGAACGGGCCCGCTGCCGCGCGTTGCGGATCGACGTGAATCCACTGACGGTCGTCGGTGACATCGGCGAAGGCGTCGATGAGCTGCTGTTCGACGGTCAGCCAGGCACTGACGCCCAGTTCGTCGCCGGTGGCGGAGCGCAACTCGTCCGGTCCGGTGAACACCTTCATCGTGGAGGATCCTCCTGGCTTCTCACTGCCCCAGCCTGCCACCGCCGGGGCGACCGGGCAGGAGTGCCCGAGACGGCCGGGTGCGGGCAGACTCGGGCTGGTGCCGGTGCGGCCCGAACACCGAACCAGGGAGCGCGATGGTGACGAGTCCTCCGACTGCGGAGGTGCGCATGAGCACACCCGCCGGACGATGGGTGTTGCTGGCCACGATCGGCGGGTCCGGCATGGCGATGCTGGACGCGACAGTGGTGAACATCGCACTGCCCACGATCGGGCGGGATCTCGGCACCGACTTCGAGTCGCTGCAGTGGGTCGTCAACGCCTACACCCTGACCCTGGCCTCCCTGATCCTGCTGGCCGGCGCGCTCGGCGACCGGTTCGGCCGTCGCCGGGTGTTCGTGATCGGCGCGACCTGGTTCGCGCTCGCGTCGCTGCTGTGCGGGCTGGCGCCGAACGCGCCGGTGCTGGTCGCGGCGCGGGCCCTGCAGGGCATCGGAGGTGCGCTGCTGACCCCCGGCAGCCTGGCGATCATCTCCTCGTCGTTCGCCGCGTCGGACCGGGCCAAGGCGGTCGGCGCCTGGTCCGGGCTCGGCGGGGTAGCCGGTGCCATCGGGCCGTTCGTGGGCGGCTGGCTGGTCGCGATCGACTGGCGGACCGTGTTCCTGATCAACCTGCCGGTGGCCGCTTTCGTCGTCACGGTCACGCTGCGGCATGTGCCGGAGAGCCGGGACACCGAGAGCCCGCCCGGGCTGGACGTGCCGGGTGCGGCGCTCGCCGCGACCGGGCTGGCCGGGCTGACCTACGCCCTCACCCGGCTCGGCGAACGCGGCGGTGACGTCTCCGTGCTGGTCACCGGCACCGTCGGAGTGCTCGCCTTGCTGGCGTTCGTGGTCATCGAGCGCCGCTCGCCGCACCCGCTCGTCCCGCTGAACCTGTTCGCCGATCGCCGGTTCACCGTGACCAACGCGGTCACCCTGCTGGTGTACGCCGGGCTCGGGGTGTTCTTCTTCCTGCTGGTGCTGCAGCTGCAGATCGTCGGCGGGTTCTCCCCGCTGATCGCGGGCACCGCGCTGCTGCCGGTCACCGGGCTGATGCTGCTGCTCTCCGCGCGGACAGGCGCACTCGCCGAACGGATCGGGCCCCGGCTGCCGATGACCGCGGGGCCGCTGGTGGCCGCGACCGGGTTCCTGCTCACCCTGCGGATCGGGCCCGGGGCCTCCTACCTGGCCGACGTGCTCCCCGCGGTGCTGGTGCTGGGGCTGGGGCTCTCGCTCACGGTGGCGCCGCTCACCGCGACCGTGCTCGGGTCAGTGGACCAGCGGTACGCCGGAACGGCCTCCGGGGTGAACAACGCGATCGCCCGCACCGGAGGGCTGCTGGCCGTCGCCGTCGTCCCGGCCGCGGCCGGCCTGAGCGGGACCAGCTACACCAATCCGGTGATCTTCAACACCGGCTTCCACCACGCCATGCTGATCAGCGCCGGCCTGCTCGCGGGGGGCGGCCTGCTCTCGGCGGTGCTGCTGCGCAAGCCCCGGCGCCCGCGGGTGCCCGAGCAGATCCCGCTGGAACGGTTCACCCATTGCGGCGTGACCGGCCCCCAGCTCTACCCGGCCCCAGCCTCTTCCAGCGACTCACCACTGGCCTGATCAACCTCAGCGGCCACACACATCACCCTCAAGTGAACAGCGATCACCGCCTCACACACGAAGATCCGGACAGTCCCGAAATTGTCGGTGTCGGCTGGCCCGGATCGCGCCGCACGTCGTACCGAGCAGCCCCACGACGACGTCCTTCCTCCGGTCCGCGAGGTCAAACCTGGTTTGGAAGTCTCCGGCACGGGGGAAGCTCAGGGTCGCACGGCCCTCCCATGCAGGCCGAGAGAGCCGGGCGCCCCGGACTATCTCAGGAGGATGCGGTGTCTGCGAACAAGTTCACTGAGCGGCTAACCCGCGATAACGCCGCCGTGGTGCTGGTGGACCACCAGGTCGGTCTCTACAGCGGTGTGCGGGACATCCCGGTCGGCGAGCTCAAGCACAACGTGGTGGCCCTGGCCACCGCGGCCCAGGTGCTGGGGCTCCCGTTGGTGGTGACCACCACCGCGGCGGACAGCATGTGGGGCCCGGTCATTCCCGAGCTCGCCGAAGTGCTTCCCGACGGCTTGCAGGTCATCGACCGCTCGACCGTCAACGCGTGGGACGACCCACGGGTGGTCCAGGCGATCCGGGCGACCGGCCGGAACAAGCTGATCATCACGGGTATCTCCACCGAGGTGTGCCTCGCCCTCCCGGCCATCAGTGCCACGGCGGAGGGGTTCGACGCCTACGCCGCGATCGACGTCTCCGGCACCTTCTGGCAGACCAAGCGCGAAGCGGGCCTGCTACGCATGCAACAGGCTGGGGTGATCCCGATTGACTACTCGACTGCCATCGTCGAAATCCTCGCTGACAACGCCGACCCGCTGGCCTCTGACGTCTACACCGCGCTCGACATGCCGTTCGCGGTGCTCGTCGGCCAAATCGCCTCGGCATTGTCCAAGACCTGATGGCGGAAACGTTCCAGCTCCGCGTGATCGATCGGGGCGAGGCCAGGGTCATGCGATCAGGACCGTGGTCCGTACCGGAAGTCGAAGAGGGGATTACCGCGTCGGGCGGTCTTCCCCTGCCCGGCGAGCAGTCCCGCCGTGAGCTGCACTTGGAGGATCCGAAGTTCCGCGGCCCGTCGAACCTGCCGGGCGCTGCCGCCGTGAGCGCGGCAGACGGTGCCGCCGAGGATCGCATCAATGTGTCAGCGGTGCGCGAGTTAGCTCTGGTCGCAGATAAAAGGTGCAGCGAATGAGAACGCCACGGCGGGCGGTCCGCTTGGGGCCTTGTGGATTGTGGTGCCCAGTCGGGTCGGACGGGGGGCATCGCGCCGACCCGACCGGGATCTATGGGTTACCGATCGAGACAATCCGCACGTCCTCTAGCGGGATGCCTGTACGGAGCGCCACGATTCCGGCCGCTCGTCGTGTGTCGAGGAGTTCTGTTCGGGGCAGGGCCACAATGATCCACCGGTCGTGGTGCGGGCGCTGGTGGACCTTGAACTGGATGCGCCGTTCCACCAGCCGGTGTTGCGCAGCGCTCCTGCGGTTCCTGGTCATCGCCGGCTCCTAATAGTAGTGCGGCGTCGGAAACACGGCAGGCGGCGGCTGGAAATCCTCGGACGGTTTGCACGTCGGGCACACCCTGACGCTCGGCGCGACCCCATACGTCGGTGTGCGATCGGCGGGGAACTCGCGCCCGCACATCGTGACCAACACCTCGGGTAGCGCGGCGGTCGGGTCGGCGAGGGCGTGCGCGCGGGAATCGGCCGGGTCAAACACCCACCGAACACCGTCCTGGGCGTTCATTTAGAATTGCCACCCCTCAGCCGTTGATCTGGGGTCGGGATACGGTTGGTATCCCTGCCGCTCGCACAATTGCTCATAACGTGCCCGGCCGTCCGGCGTGGCCGACACGGGCCGTCTGCCGTACTCGGAGTCGGCCTCTCCGAGAGTGGCGAACCCCACCTCGATCAACATCCGGACACCATCCTCGACATGCGGTAGCAACCGACGCTCCGCGTCGTAAAAATCGTCACCGACCTGGGTGACGTGGGAATCGATGCGCCCACACACCCGCCGCAACGCGATGAAATCGGACAGATCAGCACCGGTCAACAACTCACGCGCACGCCATGTCTCCGACACAACGACCGGGGCCGATACAACCGGGGCCGATACGGCCCGGCGCATAGCCAGTGCACGCCACACCCGGCGCACCGGGCACACAAAACGGCTCATCGCACCCACTCCACAGATACGGTCATCAGTGTGCATTTACCTTCCCGTTCACCGAGCCCAGGCCGTGACGCAATTCCGGCAACCCGAGCCGAGGCAGGCCGCCCTCGTTAGATACGGCGTGGGGACCAGGAGGACCCCTCGCAACGGGGACACACTCCCGAGACCAGACCCCCGACCAAAGGGCGTCTGGATCTCAGCCGGCCCGCACCCCCACACCGGGGACACCCCTTATCCGGATAGCGGCGCAGGTGTCGCTGGTAGCGCCACAACGCCACCAGCACGAGCGCGGTGATCACCAGCCACGCCTGCCACGTCACGATGCCCGCCCTTCCGCCTGTCCTGGACCGGGAACATCACCCACGCCCTCGGGGGCCCTCTGGCGGTGGCGGTCCCGCCCCGCTACGCAAAATGCGCGCCAGCCGCTGCCGCGCCGAGTCGGTGAGCGCGGTCAGGTACACCACCGGCTCACCCGCCTCGGTCAAGCCCGGCACCACCAGCACCGCATGCAGATCCACCTCCGCCGCCACCAGCAGCACACACACCCGCTCCGCATCGGACACAGCCCGCACATAGGCCGCAACCACCCCGGCCGCCTCACCAACCACCACCCGAACGATCACGCCATCACTCACCACGAGACTCCCGTCACTCAGACCGAAGCCGCCCCGCGCCCGCAACGCAGTACGCAAGCCCCGATACCATCCGATATCGGGAACTCCTCGGGGTTCCCCAGCCGGGCCACCCGTCCCTGTCCCAAGGTCATGGGTGGCCCGGCCCTCGCAACGGGGTTACCGACTGGGTCCGCCGGGCATCACCCCCTCATACCCCTTCCCTCTCTCGTTATTAGAATCATTGTTCGATGTTGCACAGGGCGACATGTTCATCGCGTTCCCCTAAAATGGGAACCTCATATGAAAGCGACCCAGCCACAATCACAAATCGAGCAGATCTCCTGAGACGCTTGCACGCAAGGCCCCCGGCTTAGCCGGCATTTCGCCTCCACTCCACAGGTGCCATTTCGGACAGGTGCACTACACACCCCATTGCCGCGCCCAGTACGTACAGAAGCGGCAGGACTCGCCATCCGGCGTCGTCAAAGCCCCAGCCACGACCACAGCGCCGCATCGCGCGACGTAGCGCCCACGGGCACGACCAGCAGCAACGTCGGCATCGCTGATCAGATGAACCATGCGGGTACGCCCATCGGCCATCGGCGTCACCGCAACAACAGCGGCCACCCCACTCACCGGACGCCGCCGTCCCGCCCGGTGACGCCCACCGGAGGGACCACCACACCACGCCGATACCGGAGCGGCTTGCTGTCACTGAACAACCGCCACCCCGCCACCAGCGCCACCCCGCCCATCACAACCCCATAGGCCCCAGCCAGCACCAGAATCAGGCTCAATACCTGGTCAAGGTCATGAGGCCACTCCCATCCGGTGACATGCGCAGGCATGGTCCCGTTCACTGGCACACCTCCCAGGTGCGAAGTTGCGCCCGCGTGGCACCATGCCGATAGTCACGAGGGAGCTCCCCGCGAGGTGACCGGCTTCGCTCACGTTGCTCATGAAGCTAGGAAACCGCTGGCCACGGGGTCGGAATAAGGACATGACGAGTACCCACGGTGGGTAAACTGTTCGGTAACGTATGGCCACGAGAGTGGCGGTGAGGGAGGATCCAAGTGGCAAGCGAACGCCCGGCAGACCACCTACCTCCCGAGCTACTCGTGCGTCCGGAGTTCGTGAGAGCTTGCGCTCAGCGTGACCTCGGCGAGGTTCTCCGACTGGCCAAAAAGTGGGGTGGAATCGGCTTTTCGGCATCCCACTTGGCAAGGCAGTGCGAACTTACGGTCTCACGGGTTTCGGACTACATAAACAGAAGTATTCAGGCGCAGCGAGTCGAGATATTTGAGCGGGTTGCAGATGGGCTGCATATCCCTGGACGAATGTTCGACCTAGCACCACGCCCGTGGGAGAAGGGTCGCGTAGAGACTGGGTCACATGCCAACGCCACGAACATGAACCAATCATCAGTGAATGGGGACTCATCGGTGTTGCGGCGCGACTTGATAAAATTGAGCCCAGGAATTGCGGCGGGGGGCTTATTAGCTCTACCAGGGATACCGTCCCGCACGAGCGGTAATAGTGTCGGGCGAACCACGACGGTGGAGCTAAGGGGCAACTTCGCGCGCCTTCGGCGCCTCGACGATCATCTTGGTGGCGCCGACACGTACAGCCTCTATTCGGCCGAAGTTGAGAAGACTGTTGGTCTTTTAAAAAATGCAAGCTTATCGGCCGCCACTCAGCGCGAGTTGCTGACGCTGCTTGCTGAGCAAACTCAGCAAGCAGGTTGGGCGGCATTCGACGCCGGATGGCAGCGAGAAGCTCAGAGCCTGTTCCAACGTAGTTACACGGTCGCGAAGGAAGCAAACGACCCTTCTTTAGCGGGCAACGCGCTTGCACTCCAATCATATCAACTGCTGTCGACCGGGACGGTTGCAACTGAACTCACCGAGAAGTCGTGCTCGATTGCCGCGCGGAATGTTCATCCGGCGGTGCAATCACTTCTTTACCAACGTGCAGCGTGGACATATGCGGTTGCCAGCGACGCGGAACGAGCTGTACAAGCACTGGGTCGCGCGGAAGAAGCGCTAACCACCACCGGAGGCGATGAGCCGGGCCCAGATTGGGCAACGTGGGCGCACAGCGCAACCGAGTTCCGAATCATGACAGGTCGCTGCTGGACTGAGTTGCGGAGACCGCTTCGCGCCGTACCAGTGCTCGAAACGGCGATGTCCGAGTACGGCGACAGCCACGCACGGGATAAGGCGTTGTATCTCTCTTGGTTGGCCGATGCGTACATCGACGCTGGCGAGATTGAGCAGGCGACAGCGACCATCAACCGGGCGGTGACCCTCGCGGCGAACGTAGCGTCTGCGCGGCCGAGAGGACGGATTACCGCTGTGTTGAAGCGTCTGGAAGCCCCCACCAGCCAGCTTAACTCGTTGTCCGATCAATCCAGTCCAGGTACGCTTTCAGACCTGCCGCCAACGGGACCGCAGTAATCTCCGGGTTGGTCCACTCATGACGCTCCACGAGGTGCTGTTCGAGTTCTTTGTACCGGCCCTCGGTTGTCTTGAGGATGACCTGCCACTCGTTGCCCGTGCCGAACTCGCCCTGGTGCCAAAAGACGCTCGTCACAGGGCCTACAACCTGGCCACCGGCAGCGAGACGAGCTTCAACAGCTCCCCGCGCCAACGTGAGTGCGGCTTCCTTGGTCGGCGCTGCTACCTGGACCTGCCACACCTGCTGCGTCATGCGATCCAGCGTACAAGCCCACCTGGCCTGTCGCACAGGTTGGAATCAACCGCTACTATCGCGCTTACGCCATCCTTGGTGGTCGAATTGCTGCCTCTCCTTAGAAATGTCCTTGACAGCCAGTTCTAAAGGATGCGCACATCGGCTCGAAATGACCTACGAAGGTCTCTACTCGCGACGACATACCAGGCCGGCTCCTGCCCCCGATGAGCAGCACCGAGGTCGCACCGTGGGTGCGGTGCTGCGCCGGATCCACCCCTCGGGCGCGGCAGCAGTCCTGCGTACCTCCTGAGTGGACTGACTGTCAAACGGATACGACGTCACGGCACGACCGGGATTTCCCGTCTTACGGGAGATGCGTGACCTGCACACCCTGGCCTCCTACATCAGGCTCGCCGACGAGGGCGACAAATACGCCAGCGAGCAACTCGCCTTAAGACTCCGCACACTCAAGACTGGTGAAGAAGAGGCGCCGTGGAATGCCGTTAGATAGAGACGGCGGCGGCCTAACCCCTCGGCAATTTTACCTTATTCACGGAACATTGGATGCGGTCTTCGGCGGGGAGTCGTTTTCCTGGTCCGGAGGGGGTGATGCGTAGTTCGCCGAGGAGTGTAGGGGTGAATAGGAGGCGGGCGATTTCGCGGCGGGTGCTCATGGGGGCGGCTTTCCAGCGTCGGGCGACGTCGGCGCCGGGTTCGATCAGGCCCCGCAGTGCGTTGGGTGTGGCGAGTTCTTTCTCGCGTTGTTCCAGGCGTGTGATCTCGGCCGGCATCGCGGGTTCGGACCGGGCGGCCAACACGACGCTGAGAGTTCCGGCGTCCACCGCATCGGCCAAGTCTCATGGCGGGTCCGTACGGTCGCGAGTTGGTCTCGGATGGCGCTCAGCTCGTGGTCGCCGTGCTGTTCAGCGGCGCGGAGGGTGTCGATCACTTGGGGGCGGGCGAGGTAGTCCAGCATCACACCTTCGGCGATGTCGTCCACGTCGCGCTGCGTGATGCGGACGCATCCGATGGTGCGGCAGTAGTAATCCGCCCGCCCGTCCCGGTAGGCCACCGCCACCGTGCCGCCGCATTTCCCGCACCGGGCGATCAGTGACAACAGGTGCTTAGCCCGGCCCGGGCGGCAGGTCTTGCGGTCCGGGGAACGCAGTAGCCGCTGCACTGCCAGCCAGTCGGCCCGGGCCACCAGGGCGGGCCACTGACCCTCATACATCTCGCTGACCGGAACCGGTGCATGGCGCCCACCCGCTCTACCCGGGCGGTGCGCGCGTCGAAATCTCGCGCGATCGCGCGCAAGCTGTGTCCCTGGATCAGCCGCGCGAACAACTCCGCGACCACCTCGGCCTCCGCCGGTTCCGGCTCTTGGGCGATCAACTGGCGAGTGTGTGGGTCGAAGATCCGCCGATACCCGTAGGGAATC
>DASXOV010000054.1:0-2895 GCA_036494005.1 Pseudonocardiaceae bacterium
TCCCGCAGCCGGGCGCCGACGGCCAGCGCCCACGGCCCGTTGACCTGGGCGCCGAACGGGGAGTGCACCACCATCCGCCAATCGCCCAGCTCGTCGCGGAACCGCTCCACCAGCACGGTCCGGTCGTCGGGGACGTGTCCCGCGGCCTCGCGCTGCTCCCGCAGGTAGGTCAGCAGGTTCGCGGTCGCCCACTCGTCGAGCCCGGCGCCGCGGGCCCGTTCGACGGCCGCCGCCACCGGCGCGGAGGACAGCTCCCGGACGAAGGCGCCCAGCGCTCTGCCGAGCTCGAGTGGTCTGCCGGGGGCGTCACCTTTCCAGAACGGCATCCGGGCGGGTTCGCCCGGTGCGGGCACGGCGATGACCCGGTCCCGGGTGATGTCCTCGATCCGCCAGGCGCTGGAGCCGAGCAGGAAGGTGTCGCCCACCCGGGACTCGTAGACCATCTCCTCGTCGAGTTCGCCGACCCGCGAGCCCGCCCCGTCGGCGCCACCCGGGGTCATCACGGTGAACAGCCCCCGGTCGGGGATGGTCCCGCCGGAGGTGACCGCGAGCCGCTGCGCCCCCGGCCGGCCGCGCAGCTCGTCGGACACCCGGTCCCAGACGATCCGGGGGCGCAGCTCGCCGAACTCCTCCGACGGGTAGCGCCCGGCGAGCATGTCCAGCACGGCGTGCAGCGCCGAGTCGGGCAGCGCCGTGTACGGCGCGGCACGGCGCACCAGCCCGGCGAGCTCACCCACCGTCCACGACTCCATCGCAACCATCGCCACCACCTGCTGAGCCAGCACATCCAGGGGGTTTCGGGGGTAGCGCAGCGCCTCGATCGCCCCGGTGGCCATCCGCTCGGCGACCACCGCGCAGGAGACCAGGTCGCCGCGGTACTTCGGGAAGACCACACCCCGCGACACCGCCCCCACCTGGTGCCCGGCCCGGCCGACTCGCTGCAGCCCGGACGCCACCGTGGGCGGTGCCTCGACCTGCACCACCAGATCCACCGCACCCATGTCGATGCCCAGCTCCAGCGACGAGGTGGCCACCACGCAGGGCAGCCGGCCGGTCTTGAGTTCCTCCTCGACCAGGGTCCGCTGCTCGCGGGACATCGAGCCGTGATGCGCCTTGGCGATCACCTGTGGCGCGCCACCCGCCAGCCCGGCCTGGCCCATCAGCTCGGCGGGCATGCGGCCTCGTGGTGCCGCCGGTTCCTCTGCGGCCAGTTCATTGAGCCGGGCGGTGAGCCGCTCGGCCAGCCGTCGCGAGTTGGCGAACACGATCGTCGAGCGATGGGCACGCACCAGGTCCAGCACCCGCTGCTCGACCGCGGGCCAGATCGAGGCCCGCTGCGGTGCGCCCGCCGCCGATCCGTCGACCTCGCCGGTCAGCTCGCCCAGCGCGCTCATGTCCTCGATGGGGACCTGGACGGACACCTCGATGGTCTTGTGCGTGGCCGGCTGCACCACGGTCACCGGACGGCCCCCCGCCAGGAACGCGGTGACCTCGTCGACCGGGCGGACGGTGGCCGACAGCCCGATCCGCTGGGCGGGTTTCGCCAGCAGAGCGTCGAGCCGTTCCAGGGACAGCGCCAGATGCGCCCCGCGTTTGGTGGCCGCCACCGCGTGCACCTCGTCGATGATCACCGTCTCGATTCCGCGCAGCGACTCCCTGGCCGCCGAGGTGAGCAGCAGGAACAGCGACTCCGGCGTGGTGACCAGGACATCGGGCGGGGTGCGGGCGAAGGCGCGGCGTTGCTCGGCCGGGGTGTCGCCGGTGCGCATCCCCACCTGGATATCGGGCCGGGGCAGGCCCAGCCGGTGCGCGGCCTGCCGGATACCCGCCAGCGGGGAGCGCAGGTTGCGCTCCACGTCGACCGCCAGGGCCTTGAGCGGGGAGACGTAGAGCACCCGGCAGCGCCTGACCGCGTCGTCGGGTGGCCCGGAGACGGCCAGCCGGTCCAGCGCCCAGAGGAACGCGGCCAGGGTCTTGCCCGACCCGGTCGGGGCGACCACCAGCGAGTGCTCGCCCGCAGCCGCCGCTCGCCAGGCACCGTCCTGCGCGGCGGTGGGCGCGGCGAAGGCACCCGCGAACCAGTCCCGGGTGGCGGGGGAGAACAGGTCGAGCCCGTGCACACCACCATGATGGCTGGCTGCACCGACAAAACCCGTACCGCTGCGCTCTCGGCGAAACCGGCCCTGGCGCACGCTGCCCCATGCCTACTGTCTTCGGTATGCGCGTGGTCGAGCTACGACCGGGCGAGTTGTACCTGCTCGGCGCCCTCACCCCGCGTTGTGCTGACTCATTTCCATGATGACCACGCCGGCTCAGCCGCGGAGGTGGGGGAGTGGGGCCAGGTCAGCGTGCTGGCTCACACGCTGGACGCATCGATCATCCGCGGTGACCAGCCAGGACCTCCGCCGAATTTCACCGACGACGAGCTGGTGCTGCACCAGCGGGTCGCGAGCGGGCTGCCGCCTGCTCCACCCGCGCGGGGTCGACCGGGAGCTGACAGACGGTGACGTGCTCGACTTCGGCGGCGGGGCGAGGGTTGTCGCCACGCCCGGTCACACGGACGGCAGCATCGCGCTCTCTCTGCCGGGGCCGCGGGTGCTGTTCACCGGGGACACGATGGCTCACGTCGAAGGACGAGTCATTCTCGGGCCGTTCAACCTCGACCGGGCCGGCGCGATCACGTCGCTCCACATGCTGGCCGAACTCGACGTGGACACAGCGTGCTTCGGTCACGGCGACCCGATCGTGGGCGACGCGTCCAGCGCACTGCGAACCGCGGCATCAGCACAGCCACGTCGCACGGTGAAAGAGTGACGGCGCATGCCTGACGGAGCTCGCTGGGAGTCGAATTCCTGACGCCCCGCCGATCCTCAGTAACGTGCCGAGATCGTTCGC
>DASXOV010000055.1:0-3863 GCA_036494005.1 Pseudonocardiaceae bacterium
GACCACCGCTTCGAGCGACGAGTCACCCAGCAGCTCACGCACCTCGGTGTGCGGGAGCACCTCGACCCGGTCGTCGCGCTCGATCCGATCCGCCAGGTAGCGGGACATGTTCTCGTCCAGTCTCTGCTCGCGGATCACCAGCCGGAGACTGCTCACATGATCGGCGAGGAACACCGTGGCCTGTCCCGCCGAGTTGCCTCCGCCCACCACGACCACCGGGTCGGCGGCGCACACCATCGCCTCCATCAGCGTGGCCGCGTAGAAGATGCTGGTCTTCTCGAACTCCTCCACGCGGGGCACCGGCAGCTTGCGGTATCGCGCGCCGGTGGCGAGCACCACCGTCTCCGCCGAGATCGTGTACCCGTCCGACAGCCTGACCCGGTAGTTGCTCCCGTCCGCGACGAGGCGTTCCGCGGTGGCGGGCACCGTGGTGCGGGCGCCGAACTTGGCGACCTGGATCGCCGCCCGCTCGGCGAGTTCGCCTCCGGAAATCCCCGCGGGGAAGCCGAGGTAGTTCTCGATCCGCGAGGACATCGCGGCCTGCCCGCCGACGGCGACCGACTCCAGCGCGACGGTCGACAACCCCTCCGAAGCCCCGTACACCGAGGCGGCGAGCCCGGCCGGGCCCGCACCGATGACGAGCAGTTCGCAGGTCGACCGGACCCCCGGCGACGGCGAGAGCCCCGCGAACCCGGCGACCTCGGCGTTGCTCGGGTTGCGCAGCACCCGATCGCGCCACACCACCACGGGGGTGTCCTCGGTTCGAACGCCCAGCCGGAGCAGGAGATCCTCCACCGAGGGGTCGCTCTCGATGTCGACGAACCGGTGCGGCAGCCGGTTGCGCATCGCGAAATCTCGCAACCTGCGAGTGTCGGACGAGTAGCGCGAGCCGATGATGCGGAACCCCGCGCCCAGCCCGAGTGCCAGCGAGCGCCGGATCAGGCAGGCCCGCAGGATCTCATCACCGAGAACCGGATCCTGCAGCACCAACTCGCGCAGCACCTCCACAGGCACCGCAAGCACCTCACCGGCCTGCACCACGACGGCGGTGAAGGGCTGCGGCCCGCCGGTGAGGGTGCTCAGCTCGCCGAGGAACCGCTGTCTGCCGTTCACCCGCACGATCCGCTCCTCCGGAGTGCCGTAGCCCTCGACGAGCGCGACCTTGCTGTCCAGCACGACGTAGAAGAAGGCCACCGGTTCGCCCTCGACGAACAACACCTCGCCCGGCCGAACCGGTCTCTCCTCGCCCCGCGCCTGCAGTGTCGCCAGTTGCGCGTCCGCCAGCCGCGGAAAGGCGCCCTCCCGATCGGGGGTCTCCGGCAGCTCGACGGCTGTGTTCAGGTCCACACGGCTCATCGGCTCTCACCCGGCGGCTTGGTCCGCAGTGTCATGGCTCGCCTCCCGGGGCGGTTCCGGAGTGGGTGAGGTGCGCGCGATGGCTTCGTCGACCCATCGGCGGAGGGCGTCGACCGGCGCGGCCCCGGGTTGGCGGGCGAGGACTCGGCTGTGGTGCAGGACGAGCAGGGTGGGCACGGCCTGGACGGAGAACCGGCGTGGTGGGCATGGGTTCACGTCACCTGGCTCGTCGGGGCGGGTTGTTCGGTGGCGATCACGAGCTCGTCGCCCTTCAGGTCGATGCGGATCGTGGCGCCGTTCGCGATGTCGTCGGTAAGCAGCGCACGCGCGATGCGCGTCTCGACCTCGCGGGCGATGAAGCGGCGCAGCGGGCGGGCCCCGTAGACCGGGTCGTAACCGTGCACGGCGATATGCCTGCGGGCCTCTTCGGAGACCTCCAGCGTGATCCGCCGGTCCTCGAGCCGTTCCCTGAGCTCACCGAGCATGAGCTCGACGATGCTCTCGATCTGTTCCAGGGTGAGCGGGGTGAACAGCACGATGTCGTCGATGCGGTTGAGGAACTCGGGACGGAAGTGGCTGCGCAGCTCGGCGAGCACGAGCTCGCGGGCCTCGCCGGGGATCTCGCCCTCCGGCGTGATGGCGTCCAGTAGGTAGTGCGAGCCGATGTTCGACGTCATGATCAGCACGGTGTTGCGGAAGTCGACGGTGCGGCCTTGGGCGTCGGTGAGCCTGCCGTCGTCGAGGACCTGCAACAGGGTGTTGAAGACGTCGGTGTGGGCTTTCTCGAGGAAGGAGCCGATCGGCCTGCTTGGGTCTTTGATTCCCGAGCGGGCCCTGATGATGGCGTCGGTGACGGCGCTGACCGCCTCGTCCTGACCGATGACCCGCTCATGGAGCACCTCGTCGAGGCGCAACAGCTTGTCGCGTTCGCCTTCCTTGAGCCGGGTGATGGGGATGCCGGTCCACGCGGAGACGATCTCGGCGATCTCGTCCTCGGTGACCGCTTCGCGAAGCAGGCGGTGCTCGCCCTGCTTGACGATCAGCTTCTCCTCCTCCGCCGTGAGACGGCGCTCCAGTTCGGTCAGGCGCCCGTAGCGCAGCTCCGCGGCACGGTTGAGGTCGTAGTTCCGTTCGGCTTCCTCGACGTCGCGGCGGACCTGTTCCAGCTCGGAACGCAGTTCCTGGACGCGGCGGATGGCCTGGCGTTCGGCCTCCCACCGGGCGCGCATCGCGTCGGCCTGGGCGCGCAGGTCGGCCAGTTCCTTACGGAGCTGGTCCAGCCGGGTCTGGCTGGCGGCGTCCGTCTCCTGCGCCAGCGCGGCGTCCTCGATCCCCAGGCGCATCACCCGCCTGGTGATCTCGTCGAGCTCGGCGGGCATCGAGTCGATCTCGGTGCGCAACCGGGCACATGCCTCGTCGACCAGGTCGATCGCCTTGTCCGGCAGGAACCGGTCGGTGAGGTAACGCTGCGAGAGGGTCGCCGCGGCGACCAGCGCGGCGTCCTGGATCCGCACCCCGTGGAAGATCTCCAGCCGCTCCCGCAGTCCCCGCAGGATGGAGGTGGTGTCCGCGGCAGCCGTGTCCAGCTCGTTGCGGGCGTCGACGCCTTCGCGCAGCCGCTGGTCCTCGGCCCTGTTGCGGTCCGCGTCGGCCACCATCCGCTCGACCTCACCGATGTCCAGGTTGGAGCTCTCGCTGATGGTGATGCGCTGTTCAGCGCCGGTGTCGCGGTCCCTGGCGGTGACGTTGAGGATGCCGTTCGCGTCGATGTCGTAGGTGACCTCGACCTGCGGTTCGCCCCGGGGAGCGGGCCGGATGTTCTCCAGCCGGAACCTGCCGAGCACCCGGTTGTCCGCGGCGGACTCGCGCTCGCCCTGCAGGACCACCACGTCCACAGCGGACTGGTTGTCCTCCGCGGTGGAGAACACCTCGGAACGCCGGGCCGGGATGGTGGTGTTGCGGTCGATGATCCGCGTCATCACGCCGCCCCGGGTCTCCACGCCCAGCGAGAGCGGGGTGACGTCGAGCAACAGCACGTCGGACACCTCGCCCTTGAGCACCCCGGCCTGGATCGCGGCGCCGACGGCGACGACCTCGTCGGGGTTGACGGTCATGTTGGGGTCCTTCCCGCCGGTCAGCCTGCGGACCAGGTTCTGCACCGTGGGGATCCGGGTCGACCCGCCGACCAGGATCACCTCGTCGATGTCGTCGGCGCTGACCTTCCCGTCGCTCATCGCCTGCTTGACCGGGTCCAGGGTCCGCTCGACCAGGTCGGCGGTGACCTGCTCGAAGGTGGAGCGGGTGATGGTGGCCTGCAGGTGTTTCGGGCCGGACGCGTCGGCGGTGATGAACGGCAGGCTCACCTGCGTCTGGGTGACCGAGCTCAGCTCGACCTTGGCCTTCTCGCCGGCCTCGAACAGCCGCTGCAGCGCCTGCGGATCGGCCCGCAGGTCGATGCCGTTCTCCTTCTGGAACTCGTCGGCCAGATGGTCGACCAGCCTGCGGTC
>DASXOV010000056.1:0-6090 GCA_036494005.1 Pseudonocardiaceae bacterium
CCACCACCCGGCCCGCCGAACTGGTCAACACCACCGCATCCAACTGACCATGACTCACCGACACCCCCACCGGAGCCGTCGGACTCACCTCCCCCGCACCATCACCCGGCTCCGTCACCACCTGCGCCGACACCACCGGCAGAACGGGCAACGCCGGCGACGCCGGCCCGGGAGATTGCGCCGACCTGGGTAGCTGCACCGGCTCCTGGCCTTGTGCCACTGACGTGAACGTGATCGTGGCGATCGGGGCGAGCACCACAACCACCGCCAGCACCCACCCCATCAGCCGCTTCCGCGAACGCCGTTGCTGTCTCCCGGACCCGCCTGCGCCTGCCACGCCCCAACCTCCTGCCGTCCCGTCTCGACCCAAGAACGACCCAACAATCCCGACGCCGCGTCCAGTCATCGTGCGACGACGAACACGTGTTACCGCCGACGCCGGCATCGACAGGCAGCATCAGGTACCTCAGAACCGAGTGTAAGTGATCGTGGCTGTCAGTAATAGGGGGAGCTCGAATCTTGAAATAGCTCCCGGAAAACCAGAGCGGGAGCATTCACGGTGCGGGTGATGTCGGTTCACCAGGTGACCCGCCGGACGGGGCAAGGTGTGCGATGCACAGGTGTGGGGTGACGAATGGTTCGAGCCCAGTGGCCTCGATCGGGGCGTCGAGGTTGGCGAGGGTCTGTTTGAGCAGGCCGAAATGTATCGAACAGACCACGTCAGGGTGCTTGCTGGCGACGGCGTGGAACGGACAGGCGTGCAGCAGGATCCGCTGACGTGATCCGTCGGTGACCAGTTCTGGTTCAAAACCCAACTCGGCGAACGTGGCGACCACGAGGCGCACGGCGTCGGGTGCGGACATCTCGGCGAACGGCCGGGCGGGCGTCCGGTAGCGACGGACGAACGCGCGGCCGGCTTCCTCGGCCAGCTTCGCCGCGATCGGGCTGCTCGTCGTGAGGTAGCCGGCGAGGATGTCGGCGAGCAACTCGAATCCATGCGGGCGCCCACCGCCCGCGCCATGCGCGGTCGCGGTGTAGACGAGCCGGGGCCGTCCGGACCCACCGCGGGGATCGGAGCGGCAACGGGTGAGTCCGGCGTCGACGAGGATCCTGAGGTGGAAGCGCACGGTGTTGGGATGCAGGCCGGTCTGCGCGGCTATCTGCCGTACGTCCAGCGGAGTGCCGCCGTCGCGCAGCAACTCCAGGATGTGGACCCGGCTCGCCGCCGCCAGCGCGCCGTGGGCCTTGGTGCGCTCACCGGCACGGTCGGCGTTGGGCACGCCCAAGAATACTACGCCCGTAGTAAGAACTAGGGTTATCGTATAAACCTGCAGCGGGTGCAGGTGGCACGATCACCGCGCGGATGCCTCGCCCGGCCGGTGACAGGGACCTACCCGGTGAGAAGGACCTACCCGATGACAGGGACCTACCCGATGACAGGGACCTACCCGATGAGAGAGCAGACTCGACACCGGAGGTGGAGGGTGATGATTGCCGAGTTGACCGGCCAGCAGGTGGATCAGCTTTTCGCGCGTCGCACGGACCCGACCACGGCGCTGGGCCAGGACGCGGAGGAGGTGGGCCGGGCCTGCTACGACATGGCGTTGCGGTTCCACCGCGGTGGACGGCTGGTGTGTTTCGGCAACGGTTCCGCGGCCGCCGATGCCGCGCACATCGTGGTGGAGTTCGTGCATCCGGTCATCGTGGGCAAGCGGGCGCTGCCTGCGGTGTCGCTGGCCAATGATGCCGCGACGATGAGTGGGATCACCCGACGGGGCGGATTCGAGGACAGCTTCGCCGCGCAGCTTCGGCTGCAGGCGGCACCGGAGGACATCGCGCTGGGCATCTCGACAGACGGTGACTGTCCCAACGTGGCTCGCGCACTCATCGCTGCTCGTGACGCGGGCCTGCTGACCGTGGCGCTGGTCGGCGGCGACGGCGGCCAGATCTCCCGGATCACCGGGCTGGACCATGTGCTCGTCGCGCACTCCGAGGACCCCCGAGTGGTCAAGGAAGTCCACGTCACCACCTATCACGTGCTCTGGGAACTGGTGCACGTCTTCTTCGAACAGCCCGGCGTGCTCGATCCGAAAGTCGTGCGGTGAACGCACAGGTCCGCATTACCTGCCCGGAGGTGGCGCCATGAGCGGCGTTGAGTCGCTGTACCCGTTCCTCTACTCCGGCGTGTCGGACGTGGAGGCGGTGCTCGCGGACGTGACCCGGTCGACCCTCGAGAAATCCGAAGAGATCACCCGGCTGCGTGCCGATGTGCTGGAGCTCTATCGCGGCCGGTTGATCGAGTGCGCCCGGGCGATGGCCCGGTCTTTCGCTGCCGGTGGGCGGCTGTTCGCGTTCGGCAACGGTGGGAGCAGTACCGACGCACAGGCCGTCGTCGAGCTGTTCCAGAATCCCGGTGCGCCCGCCCGTCCCCTGCCCGCGGAGGCGCTGGCCACCGACATCGCGGTACTCAGCGCGCTGGCCAACGATGTGTCCTTCGACGTGGTATTCGCGCGGCCACTGGCGGCCAGCGGCCGCGCCGGGGACATCGCGGTGGGCCTGTCCACCAGTGGTGGATCGGCGAACGTGTTGCGAGCATTCGAGGAGGCCACCCGCCGCGGCATGCTGACCATCGGCCTGGCCGGCTACGACGGCGGCAAGATGGCCGAGGCGGACACCATCGACCACCTGTTCGTCATGCCGTCGTCCTCGGTGCACCGCATCCAGGAAGCCCAGACCACGACGTACAACACCCTGTGGGAACTCACCCAACTGGCGCTCGGCACCCCCGGATCCGCCCAGGCGCAGCAGTGAGGTAGCGACCCTGGCCGGCCCGCTCCGCACCGTTTTCGACAGCGCTCGTTGTCTCATGATGCGGGAGGAGCGTTGCACTTTGTGGACAGGTCGGCCGACCATCGGAGCATGCGTGCTTCGCACGAGACCTACACCCACGGCCACGCCGAGAGCGTGCTGCGCTCACACGTCTGGCGCACGGTGGACAACTCCGCCGCCTATCTCGCCGGGCACCTCCGGCCCGGCATCAGCGTCCTGGATGTGGGCTGCGGTCCCGGCACGATCACCACCGATCTGGCGCAGCGGGTGGCGCCGGGCCGGGTGCTCGGCATCGAACCGGTGCCCGAACCACTCGCCCGCGCCCGCGCCACGGCGCGGCAGGCCGGTGTCGGCAACGTGGCGTTCGTCCTGGGCGACGTCTACGCACTGGAGGCCGGCGACGCCACATTCGACGTGGTGCACGCCCACCAGGTCCTCCAGCACCTGGGTGACCCGGTTGCCGCACTACGGGAGATGCTGCGCGTCACCCGTCCCGGCGGAGTGGTCGCCGCCCGCGACGGCGACTACGCCGCGATGACGTGGTGGCCCGCGGACCCTCGGCTGGACCGGTGGCTCGAGATCTACCGGGCGGTCGCCCACGGCAACGGTGCCGAACCCGACGCGGGCCGGCGCCTGCTCGCCTGGGCACACGCGGCCGGCGCCACCCACGTCACGCCGGGGGCGTCGGTGTGGTGCCACGCCACCGCCGCTGACCGGGCATGGTGGGGTGGGCTGTGGGCCGACCGCATCGTCGAGTCCGCCATCGCCGACCAGGCCGTCGAGGGCGGGCACTCGACCCGCGCCGAGCTCGAGGGCATCTCCGCGGCGTGGCGACAGTGGGCGGCGCACCTCGACGGCTGGTTCATGGCGCCGCACGGCGAAATCCGCTGTCACGTCTGAAATCCTCTTCCACGTCTAGATCAGGTGTGGGCGATGCCCGATCAGCCGTCCACGGGTGGCGAGGCGAGTCCCCTTCGATATGCGTAGCTGACCGCCTGGGCGCGGTCCCGGGCGCCGATCTTGCTCAGCAGATGGTTGATATGACTCTTCACGGTCGTCTCACTGACCACCAGATGCTGCGCGATCTCGCTGTTCGACAGACCCTCGGCGATCAGGGTGAGTACCTCGGCCTCGCGGGGTGTCAGCCCGTCCGGTAGCCGAGGCGCCTGCGGCGGACTGTCGGCCGCCGGGGTGGTGGCGATGGCATTCACCACATGGTGCTGAACAGAAGGGTCGATCACCGCCTGGCCGCTGGTCACCTGTTGGAGCGCCGAGTGGATTTCTGCCGCACCGGAGTCCTTGGTGAGGTAGCCGCGGGCGCCGGCGCGGAGCGCGTCGAGGACTGTGCGGTCGTCGGCGTAGGTCGTCAGCGCGATGATCTGGATGTCGGCTGCGCGGTCCCGCAGGCGGCGGATGGCCTCGATACCGTCGCACCGGGGCATCCGCAGGTCCATCAGGATGACGTCCGGACGCAACTGCAGGGCGAGGTCGAGCGCCTGCTCGCCGTCCGCTGCCGCGCCGACGACCTCGACGCCGGGTAGGAAACCGAGCAACATGGCCAGCCCGTCACGGACCACGCGCTGGTCGTCGGCGAGCAGCACGCGAATCGGGTCACTCATGCCGGCACCCAGAGTGCCACTTGGAAGCCGGTGTCGGTCGGGCCCGCGACCAGGGTGCCGCCGAGCAGCTCGGCGCGTTCGCGCATTCCGCTCACCCCGTAGCCGTGATCATCCCAGCCGCGATCGTCCCAGCCGTCATCGTCCCGATCGTCATGGTCCCAGCCGTCATCGTCCCGATCGTCATGGTCCCGGCCGCTGTCGCGTACCGGCCGTCCCGCGACCGTCCCGAAGTCCTCCACCGTCAAGCGCGTCCCGCCCGGCTCGTAACCCAGCCGCAGTTCGACCCGGTTCGGGTGGGCGTGTTTACGGATGTTGGTCAGTGCCTCCTGGGTGACGCGGTAGAGCGTGAGCCGGGTCTGGGAGTCGAGTTCGGCAGGGTCGCCGGACACCACGACATGGCAGCGAATGCCGCTGTCACGTTCGAACTCATCTGCCAGTGCGGGCAGGCGTTCCGGTCCCGGCAGGTCCTCGTCGCGGAGCATGCCGATGGCCTGCCGGGCCTCACCCAGCCCGGTTTGGGCCAGGTGATGCGCCCGTTCGATGGTGTCGGTCAGCTCGGGGTTCACCGCCTCGTGCAGAGCCAGCAGCCGGGCACCTTCCAGATGGACCACCAACCCGGACAGCGAATGGGCCAGCACGTCGTGCATCTCACGGGCGAGTCGCTGCCGTTCGGCCAGGGTCGCTGCCCGCACCTGCGCGGCTCGGGTCTGCTCCAACTCGATCAGCAGGCCTTCGGCTTGCTCGGTGCGTTCCCGGAGTCGGCGCGCGTAGTGGCCGACCTGGTAGAAGGCGACCACGCCGAGTTCACTCACGAGGATCGAGGTCACCGGGCGTGGTGCACCGGCGATGCCGGCGACAGCCAGGGCGACCATGGTGAAACCGACGACGATCATGCCGACCGGCCGGGAGACCCGGGAGGCGGCCACGCTGGCCGAGGCGAAGCCGCCGATGAATCCGACCTCGTTGGGCTCGATCCAGACCAGTGTCGCCGAACCGGCGATCAGCAGTGCGAACAGCAACCCCTGCGCCAGCAGCGTGTGAGCCGGCGCCCCCGTGCGGTCAAGCCCCAGACCGGCACCACCGCCCACCACGCTGAGCAGCGCGAGCAGGACCACGAGTCCGGCACCGTGCAGCGCCGGAGCGGGATCGGTCCGCAGCCCGGCGGTCAACACGATCAGGAAACCGGCGAGCCCGATCCGACGCCGCCGACGTGGCATTCCCGGCTCGCGCGCCCTGATCCGTTGGAGGGGGGCGAGCGCAAGAACCGGCGGTGACTGAGCGGGCACGGACCACAACGGTAGTGCCGGATGCCCGGCCGGTACCCGGTCTCGGGGTTGACCTTCTCCCCGCACAGCTTCACCTGCGGGTGGAGAGCTTCTACGCCCGTCGGTGCAGCGGCGACGCCGTCCCGGCGAGGACGTGCTTCGCCGGTCACGTGACCACGGCCATGGCGATCGACAAGGGCATCGTGTTGCTGCACACCAATCCCGACCAGCGCGAAGCGCTCTGGCGCGATCCTTCACTGGTGTCGAGGGCGGTCGAGGAGATCCTCCGTGCGCCGCTCCCGGACCTGAACAACGCCGGGTGGCGAGCCGGCGGGACGCCCCGCTACGCCAACACCGACATCGAGATCGGTGACGTG
>DASXOV010000057.1:0-2943 GCA_036494005.1 Pseudonocardiaceae bacterium
AACTTCTCTACCTCGGAATCCGCAACATCAGCACCAAGAGAGGAGGGGAATCCGGAACAGGAACGTGGGGCTGGAAACAATGCCTCAACTACCTCGTCCGCAAATTCGAAGGACGACTACCCCTAAACTAACAACCAGGTAACGCTCTACCTCGCCTTACACAAAAAAGTTGACAAGCCCCAGCCGGGCGGTGGAGGTGGTTTCACCGGTGGTGGTGGGGCCGAACACTGTGTCGAGGATGGTGCCGCTGCCGCAGGCGAGCAGGGCGACCAGCCGGATCTGCGGATAGCCGGTGCCGCCGTGATTGCCCCGCTGTTTGCGCAACCGGGTCAGCACTGCGGGGGTGTCGGACACGGTCAGGGTGGTGCCGTCGATCGCGCAGATCAACAGGCCCTGCCACCAGGTTCCGCGTTGTCCAGGTGCGGCTGCCGGGCCGCGCAGCAGGTCAAACAACCACCGCAGCGGTGCGACCCCGATTCGGCGGCGGGCCTGAGCCAACGCGCTGGGAGTCGGAGCCGCGGTGGGGACAATGCTCAGCAGGGCGGCGGTGAGCTTTCGCCAGACCCCGAGGTAGCCGACCTCGGGGAACAGGCAGCCAGCCAGCAGGAGATAGACCACAACCCGGGAAGGCAGGCCGCGCAGGCGGCTCTGGGTGGAATTGGTCGCGGCCAGGGCCTGATCAACCATCTCGAAGGGCACGAGTTGGGTGAGTTCACCAAGGTGGCCGGGCGTAACGGCCCCCAGCCACCGTGACCGTGCGGGTGATGACAGACTCGATATCCAACGGAGTTCTTGCTGTTTGGTGATCTTGGTCGATACCGTTCTAGCAGGAACTCCGTTGCCTGTTTCAACGGGTTGACAGCCGCACCCCCACCCTTAACTACACGGCCTTGAATCTAGTCCTCGTGCTCGACGGCAACACTGAAGGGCCCACAGCGCAGCTCCCAGCGCCCGACTAAGCCACGGCCTCAACCGACCATAGAGCGACGGCGTCGGCGGGCGACCGGAGCACAATTTTCAGCCCGGAACGGGCCTCATCGACAGAGGAGATCGGAGACTAAGCCATCGGATCGTGGGGCGGCATCGCGCGCCGCCACACCAGTACGGTGACGGCCATCACCAGGATGAGCGCGATCAGGATGACCATCTCGATTCCTTGTGGGTTCCAGTGAAACGCTTGTTCGGCGGCCGCAGTGAGGATCAGCAGCCTGCGGATTCCTGCGACCATGCCGACGACGATGAAGGGCTCGGGGTCGAGGGCACTGCTGTGGCGTATCGCGACGGCGACGGTGTGCAGCAGTTCGGCCACAATGAACAGCAGCAGCGTCTCGTCGAGTATCGCGGGAATCAGGCCGATCACATGGTAGGGGCCGGACAGGATCACCACGATCTGACGGACCGTGTCGGCGATCAGAGCCAGCGCCAGCGCGGCGAGCAGCACCGCGACGACCAGGTGGATGCCGTCCTCGGTGACCGTGATGGCCCGGGCGAGCCACATGACCAGCCTGCCCGGGCGGCCAGGCCTGCCTGACGGATCCTGGTCCGGCACGTCAGGCTATGCGGTGAGGCGGAGCGCTTCGAGCATGCCGTGCAGGTGGGCGACCGCGAGCTCGACAGCGAAGTACCTGCGCTGTCCGGCACGCGACTCGGCGGCGAGCAGCCCGCACCGGTGCAGCTTGTCGAAGTCGCCGTACGGGAACCGGTAGCTGGTCTTGTTGTCCTTAGCCGCTTCGTTGTCGATGCCGAGATGCCATCTCGCGTACTCATCGATGCCGTGCTCCTGGATGAACTCGTTCTCCTGCTGGGTGGAGGGCTGATGCTCGCTCCAGGCGTCGCGGTCGTCGATAACGTATCTGCCTGTCGCGATCAGGTTCCGCGCGTGATCGAAACCACGCTGGTTCAATACGATCGTCATGGTGTTTCCGTCCGTTGTGCTGATGTCGACGGCGCGGTGATCCGCGTCAATGGTGCGGAACCGGCTGTAGATGGCGAAGGAACCAGTCCCTTGCCAGGTAGGCGACCTGTTCCAGGGTGCCGGGTTCTTCGAACAGGTGTGTCGCGTGTGGGACGATCGCGAGACGGGTCTCGCCCGCCAGTTTCTCCGCGGCCCGCTGGTTGAGTTCGATCACGAGCGTGTCGCGTCCGCCGACGATGAGCAGTGTGGGCTGGTGCACGTCGTCCAGGTACGGGTCGGCGAGGTCGGGGCGCCCGCCTCGGGAGACGACGGCCTGTATCTCGGCGGGTCTGCGGGCGGCGGTGATCAGGGCGGCTGCGGCTCCGGTGCTCGCGCCGAAGAGGCCGATACCGAGGCCGGCAGTGGGCTCGGTGTGGGTAATCCACTTGCTCAGGGCCGTGACCCGCACGGCGAGAAACTCGATGTCGAACCGCAGTGCGGCGTCACGCTGGTCGGTCTGCTCTTCGTCGAGGGTGAGCAGATCGGCCAGCACGGTCACCAGGCCGGCCCGGCTGAGCGCGTCCGCGACGTAGCGGTTGCGCGGGCTGTGCCTGTCGCTGCCGCTGCCGTGGGCGAACAGCACGGCGCCGCGCGGCGACTCCAGCGGCACCGCCAGATCCGCCTCCAGTACCGCGTCGGCGACCGGAACCCGCACGCTGCGATGGATCGTGCTGAGGGTGTTCATGGCGCGCGCACCTGCCTCAGACCGCGAAGGGGTAGGTCTCGGGGAACTCGCCCTGCTCCCACCGCGCGGTGCGCTCCAGCGGCTCGACCGCCCTGGTGTCATCGACGTGGATCACGGCGTCGAACTGTTCGGCCACCCGGGCGCGGAAGTAGTGGCTCTGCCGCTCGGTGTCCGGCCGGTAGATGACCCCGATCGCCCGCTCCAGGCGTGCCGCGTCCAGCGTCTCCGTGAGCTGCGGCGACGCCGCGAAGGAGACCAGGAACTCCTTCTGCCCGACCTCGTGGAACAACTCCTCGATGCTGTC
>DASXOV010000058.1:0-6107 GCA_036494005.1 Pseudonocardiaceae bacterium
CCACCACCCGGCCCGCCGAACTGGTCAACACCACCGCATCCAACTGACCATGACTCACCGACACCCCCACCGGAGCCGTCGGACTCACCTCCCCCGCACCATCACCCGGCTCCGTCACCACCTGCGCCGACACCACCGGCAACACCGGTAGCAGTGACCCCGAGGGCGGTGCCGCCGCGGCCGACCGGACCTCGCCATGAGCCGTGGGGGAGAGCGCGATCGTGACGCACGGAGCAAGCACCGCGACCACTGCCAACCCCCATCCCAGGGCCCGCTTCGCCGAACTCCGCCGCCGCCCACCGGATCCGATCACGTCCGCCACGCCCAGCCTTTCCGCAGTCCCGTTCCCTATTTGAGAACGATCCAATTGCGGTAGCGATGTGCGTCGCGCAGCTCGTCATGGCGGGGGCACCAGCCGCAGGACGGGCCGATCGTCGGTCAGCCCGAGCAAGGTCCGCACGGTGCCGGCCGGAAGTTGGAGTGCCTCAGCCAGGGTGTCGATGGTCACGCCCCGGCTGGTGGCGAGGTCGAAGGCCCGGGGCAGCAGGGCCGGGCGTTCGATCGGCGGGTTTCCGCCGGGCTCGCGAGTGCGCCAGCCGAGCCGGGATACCCGCATCATGGCCCGTTTGCAGGATGCCTCGGACAACGTGCCGAGTTCCCGGCAGCGGTGGAGCAGGGCGGGCACGGATACCCCCCAGCGCTGCTGCAGGCCGAGCAACGCAGGCAGATCGACCCGGGTCGGCAGTTCGGCGGTGATCACGGCGGCGGGCATGAGGAACTCGGCGGCGAACGCGTCGGCTTCGCGTTCGTGGCGGATGTCGCCGGGGATCACGTCGGCGTGCAACAGCAGGTGTGCCAGTTCGTGCGCGGTGGTGAACCGGGTCCGCAGGGCACTGCTCTTGTCGGCGGTGAGTACCACGGTGGGCCGGTCCCCGGCCGCGGTGGAGAAGGCATCCACCCGGCCTGCGTCGGAGAAGCTCAGCACCGCCACCACGATGCCCTTGGACTCGAGGAGCCGGACCAGGTGCGGCAGCGGTCCGGGCGCCAGGTTCCACGCGTCCCGGACCGCCAGGGCGGCCGCGCGAGGGTCCGTCACCTTCCCGCCGAGATCGGGTAGGTCCAGCGTGGGTAGCCGGACGTGCTGGGCGAGCTGTTCGGTCAGTTCCCAGACCAACTCGACGGTGGCCAGCGCTCGCCACCGCTCCCCGACTCGCGCCGACCGGAGGCTGCGGAAGTGGGCATCGCCGACGTCGAGCGGCAGCCGCGGCCGTCCTCTGGCGAAGAAACCGACGCGCCCGCGCTGGCCCGCGCCGACCTCGGCCTGGCGCTGCTCCGGCACCGACGTCGCGCTCGGCGCCGCCGACCTGATCCTGATCCGGGACGACCTGCACGTCGTGGCCGGCGCGATCACCCTCGCCCGCAGCACCCTGCGCACCATCCGGGGCAATCTCGCCTGGGCGTTCGGCTACAACATCGCCGCGTTGCCGCTGGCCGCGCTCGGCCTGCTCAACCCGTTGATCGCCGGGGGAGCCATGACGCTGTCCTCGGTGTTCGTCGTGTCGAACAGCCTGCGCCTGCGCAGGTTCGCCGAGAGAACGTCACTGTTCGGGTGCCGGGTCGGGCCGGTGGAAGAGCGTGAAGAGGTAGGCCAGCGAGGGCACCAGCAGCGCAGCGCCGACGACCAGGCTGAGCAGCATCGCGTGCAGGGTGGCCGCGGGTGCAGCGGCGGCCTGCACGGTCAGCCCGGGCTGCAGCAGGTACGGGTACTGCGCGGCGGCCCAGCCCCAGATGACCGCGGTGACCGCGAGAGCGGCCGCCACCCGGGCCGGTGCGAGTCGCCTGCGCACCAGCAGCACGATCGAGCTGAGCCCGGCTGCGGCGGAGATCGCGATGAGCGGCAGCCCACGTGAGGTGAGTCCGTCGAACAGCGCAGGCGCGTCGGCATGCAGCACCACGATGCCGGCCAGCGCGACGAGACCGATGAGCACCGCGGTGCGGACGGCGCGGGTCAGGAAGTACTCCAGCAGCGGTTGACCGGGGTGCCCGGCGGCGTCTGCGCACAGATAGACGCCGGCCAGGTAGGCGCAGATTCCGACCGCGAGCACGCCCCCGAGGATCGAGGTGGGGTTGAGCCAGCTGGTGATCACATCGCCCGCCGCGATGCCAGGGGGAACCCGGCCGGAGGCGACGGCCCCGGCGATGGTACCGAGGAAGAACGGGGTGACCATCGACGAGAAGGCGAACGAGGCGCCGAACAACTGCTGCAGCAGCGGCTGGTCGACCGAGTGGCGGAACGCGAACGCCGCTCCCCGGGCGATCATGCCCAGCGCGGCCAGGGTGAGCGGGATGTACAGGGTGGAGGCGATTGACGCGAACCCGATGGGGAAACTGGTCCAGAGCACCACGAGCACGAAGATCAGCCAGACGTGGTTGGCCTCCCACACCGGGCCGATGGAGTGCTCGATCAGCCGCCGCGGTGCCCGGCCGCGCTCGGTGTTCCCGGCCAGCAGATCCCAGAACCCGCCCCCGAAGTCGGCGCCACCGAACAGGGCGTATGCCGTCAGGCCGGTCCACATGATGGCCAGCACCGCGTTCGCGGCGGTGAACGTGCCGTTCATAGGGACGTGCCGCTCATGGGAACGTGCCGTTCATAGCGAGCTGCCTCCCGTCGGCTGGTGCTGCGGCTCCGGTTCCTGCGGGGCGATCGGTGCCATGTGCGCCCCGGCGAGACGGCGCAGCACGTACACCGCCATGACGGTCAACACAAGGTAGACGGCCAGTACGAGGTAGAAGCCGTAGCGCAGCCCGGGCGCGGTGCTCACCGCATCGCGGGTCAACTGGATCTGGTAGACGATCCAGGGCTGACGGCCCACCTCGGTGGCCACCCACCCGGCTTCCAGCGCGACCACCGCCGCCGCCCCCGACAGCGCCACCGCGCGCAGGAACCACGCGCTGCGGGGGAAGTCGCGGCGCCGCCACCACGCCCAGCCCAGCCAGGCCGCCAGTCCCAGCAGCGCGAATCCGATGCCGACCATCAGGTCATAGGACAGGTGTGTGACGTTGACCGGCGGTCGCAGCGGCGGCGGCACCCGGTCCAGACCCGCGACGAAACCGTGCGGGTCATGGTGGATGAGCAGCGACAGCCCGTACGGGATCTCGATCGCGCCGACCAGGTGATCGTCGACGTAGATCCCGCCCAGCGACAGTGGCGCTGCGCCGCCCGAGTGGTACAGCGCTTCCAGCGCGGCCAGCTTGGCCGGCTGGTGTTCGGCCACCACGTTGGCGATCCAGTCACCGACCACGATCTGGATCGGTGCGGTGACCGCGGCCACGGACAGCGGTACCAGCAGGCCGAGGCGGTGGTAGCGGCGGTGGCGGCCGCGCAGCATCCCGACCGCATAGACCGAGGCCACGCCGAATCCGGTGACCATGACGGCACCGAGGATCATGTGCGCGGACTGTGACGCGGTGGAGGGGTTGGCCATCCCAGCCCACGGGTCGATGTCCACGACCTGCCCGTTGCGGATCTGGAACCCCGTCGGGGTGTTCATCCAGGCGTTCGCCGACACCACGAAGAACGCCCCGGCCACACCGGCCGCGATCATCGGCAGCCCGGAGAGCAGATGGATCCGCGTCGGCAGGCGGCTCCATCCGTACAGGTAGACCCCGACGAAGATCGCCTCGATGAAGAACGCGAAACCCTCCAGGGTGAAGGGGAATCCGTAGATCGCACCGAATCGCTCCATCAGCCCCGGCCAGAGCATCCCCATCTCGAAGGACAGGATGGTCCCCGACACGGCACCGATCGCGAACAACACGCCCATGGCCTTCGCCCAGGTGTGGGCCAGCGCGTCCATGTCCGGGTCACCACGGCGGCTCCCGCGCCATTCGGCGAACAGCACCATCGCGGGGAATCCCACCCCGAAACAGGCCACCACGATGTGCCAGCCCAGCGACAACGCCATCTGCATCCGGGCGTGATACAGATCCGAGGCGGCCGGGTCGGCGAGGAGGCCGGTCACCGCGGTGGTCCAGGCGAGGTCCACGCCATGTCGCGACACCGTACTCCGGCGTGACCGCCTCACGGCACGTCGGCGACCGGAGCGCGCCAGGACCCTGTTACCCACTCACGGTCGCACCCGACAATCACCGAATGACAGAAGTCCCAGAACCTGCAGTGCCGTCATCCGAGCGGTCGTCGGTTGCGAGGTCATCATCCGGGGGGGTGTGGTCTGGGACGACCGCGTGGGCGCGTCATCTGCATACTCCGCTGCGGGCCTTCCTGCGCACCGAGACCGGCAGCGCCGTCGTCCTGCTCGCCGCGACGATGGCTGCACTGGCCTGGGTGAACATCGACCCGGCCTCCTACCAGACGGTGTGGGGGACCCCGCTGTCGATCCGGGTCGGCCACGCGGAGCTGACGCTGGATCTGCGCGGCTGGGTGAACAGCGGCTTGATGGCGTTCTTCTTCTTCGTCGTCGGCCTCGAGGCCCGCCGCGAGTACGACATGGGGGAGCTGCGCGACCGGCGCCGACTCGTGCTCCCGGTGGTGGCCGGTCTGGGTGGGATGCTGGTGCCCGTCGCGATCTATCTGGCCGCGAACGCTGGCCTGCCCTCCGTGCACGGCTGGGGTGCGTCGATGTCGACGGACACGGCGTTCGCGCTGGGCATGCTCGCGCTGGTGGGGCCCCGCTTCCTGGGGCGGCTGCGCACCTACCTGCTCACGGTCCTGGTGGTCGACGACTTCGTCGCGCTCGGGGTGATCGCCGTCGGCTACAGCGAGCAGATCGCGGCCCCGGCGCTGGTGGCCGTGGTGGGGATCCTCGTTGTGATCCTCCTGGCCCGTGCGCTGCGGGTTCGTTACGGGCTGGTCTACGCGGTGCTCGGGATCGCCATGTGGGTCGCGCTGTTCGAATCCGGCGTCGACCCGGTCGTCGCGGGGCTGGTGCTGGGGTTGCTGACCTACGCGTACCCGGCGGTGCGCAGGGATCTCGAACGCGCGACGGACCTGTTCCGGCTCTTCCGCGAGCAACCCACTCCCGAACTGGCGCGTTCGGCGCAGGCCGGGCTGGGCTCCGCGATCTCCCCGAACGACCGGCTCCAGCAGCTCTACCACCCGTGGACGAGCTATGTGATCGTGCCACTGTTCGCGCTCGGCAATGCGGGGATCGAGCTGAGCTGGGACTTCCTGTCCCGCGCCTTCACCTCGCCGATCACGCTGGGAATTCTGCTCGGTTACGTCGTGGGCAAGCCGATCGGGATCGTCGGGGCCTCGGGGCTGGTCACACTGCTGAGCCGGGGCAGGCTGCGCCCGCCGGTGGGCTGGGCGGCCGTCGCGGCGGGCGGGGCGATCGCGGGTATCGGCTTCACCCTGTCCCTGTTGATCGCCACCCTCGCGTTCGACGGCGTGCAGCTGGCCGAGGCGAAACTCGGTGTGCTCAGCGCCGCGGCGGCTGCATCCGTGCTGAGCTGGCTCGTGTTCCGGGTGACCGCGCTGCTTCCGCCCGCGCTGAAGGCCCGCGCCATGCTGGGCCGCGCCGAGGTCATCGTCGACCTCGCCGCACCGGTCGACCCGGACCGCGATCACGTTCGCGGCCCGCACGACGCGCCGGTCACCGTGGTCGAGTACGGCGACCTCGAGTGCCCCTTCTGCGGCCAGGCCGAGTCGGCCGTCCGCGAGTTGCTCAGCGACTTCGGAGACGATCTCCGCTACGTGTGGCGGCACCTGCCGCTGGGCGACGTGCACCCGCACGCGCAACTGGCCGCGGAAGCGACCGAGGCCGCCGCCCGGCAGGGTGCGTTCTGGGACATGCACGACACGCTGCTCGACCACCAGGGCGCGCTGCGGGTGACCGACCTGATCCGCTATGCCGAGGATCTCGGCCTCGATGTCGACCGTTTCCACGAGGACCTGGCCAATGAGGAAGGTACCGACCGGATCGCCGAAGACGTCGATTCGGCTGATCTGAGCGGAGTGTCCGGTACGCCGACCTTCTTCATCAACGGCAAGCGGCACCACGGCGCCTACGACATCGACGCCCTGTCCGCGGCGGTGCGCGTGGCCCGGGCCCGTGCTGGAATAGCCCGGTAATCACCCGGCCGTCCTG
>DASXOV010000059.1:0-1975 GCA_036494005.1 Pseudonocardiaceae bacterium
CAGATAAGCGATGTCGACGCCCATTGCGTCGGCCACCAGTTTGGCCAATTCGAGCACCTGGTGCGTTTCCGTGATCTGGTTCAGCACCCGTACCCGGTCGCCGCTTTCCGGCGGATTGGTAATCGCCAATTCGATACAGCGGACGGTGTCCCGGATGTGGATGAAGGCGCGGGTCTGACCGCCGGTGCCGTGCACGGTCAGCGGGTGCCCGATCGCGGCCTGCATGAGGAACCGGTTGAGCACGGTCCCGTAGTCGCCGTCGTAGTCGAACCGGTTGATCAGCCGCTCGTCCTTGCTGGTCTGGTCGGTCTGGGTGCCCCAGACGATGCCCTGGTGCAGGTCGGTGATGCGCAGCCCGTCGTTCTTGGCGTAGAACGCGAACAGCAGCTGGTCCAGGGTCTTGGTCATGTGGTACACCGACCCCGGGTTGGCCGGGTGCAGGATCTCCCGCTCCAGCTCGCCGTCGGGCGTCGGCACCTTGACCGTGAGGTAGCCCTCGGGGATCGGGGCGCTGCCCGACCAGCCGTAGCCGTAGACGCCCATGGTGCCGAGGTGGGCCAGGGCGGCGTCCACGCCGGTGTCGACCAGCGCGGTCAGCAGGTTGTGGGTGGCCCGGACGTTGTTGTCCACGGTGTAGCGCTTGGTGGCCGCGCTCCGCATGGAGTACGGCGCGGCCCGCTGCTCGGCGAAGTGCACGATCGCGTCCGGCCGCAGGTCGGCCAGCAGGGCCGCCAGCCGGTCGTACTCCTCGGCCAGGTCCAGCTGCACAAAGCCGATCTCACGCCCGGAGACCTCGCCCCAGACCCGGATCCGCTCGCCGATCGGCCGGATCGGGGTCAGCGACTGGACTTCCAGGTCAATGTCGATCTTGCGGCGGCTCAGATTGTCGACGATGGTGACATCGTGACCACGTTCTGAAAGGTACAGCGATGTTGGCCACCCGCAGAATCCGTCGCCACCCAGGACCAGAACGCGCACTTCAACTCCCTCAGATCACTTGTAACACGGTGACTGTAGCATGCAGCACACCAGTGGCCTTACCAGGCGAAATCGCTCAGAATTTCCTGAGGATCTCATAGTGAATTCACTGTTGTTAAATACCCAGTTTCACTCCGGAAATACTCATTTGATGCGCCTCGGAGTGGGCCAGGCACGCTACGCCGGCCGGCTGGCGGCCGCACGCCCGTCTACGGTAGCCGGGCCGGCTGGGGGCTGCTGGAAAGTTGTAACACTGCCCGGACGGGCGTCTACGGTGATCTTCAGCACCCGTACCCCGGAAGGCGGCACGATCGTGAGGCTGACCAGCCCCAGCGTGGAAACGATTCTGGACGGTTACCGGCTGGGCAGCGACCAGGGCTCGGTCGCGTTCTGCGCGGTGACCCTGGTGCAGGGCATCGACGACCAGGGATCACTGAAGCGGATCCTGGTCGACACCGGGCACACCGGCCGGCGGCCCGTGCTGGACGCGGCGCTCCGGCAGCGCGGCCTGACCCGGGACAGCATTGACGTGCTGGTCTGCACCCACGCGCACTGGGACCACATCGAGAACCTGGACATGTTCCCCGGCGCCGAGGTGATCCTGCACCCGGACGAGCGGCGCTACGTGCGGCAACCGCACCGCAACGACTCCGGCTGCCCAGAGTGGATCGACGCCGTGGTCAGCCGCTACGAGGACCGGATCCGCACCGCCGAGGAGGGCACCAGGCTGCTGCCCGGGGTGGAGGTGGTGGCCGCGCCGGGGCACAGTGCGGGCACGATCGCGCTGGCCGTGGCGACCAGCGACGGGATCGCGGTCATCGCCGGCGACTCGATCCAGAACACCACCGTGGCCGAGCAGCGGCGCAACTCGCTGGTGTTCTGGAACGAGCGGCAGGCCAACGAGAGCGTGGCCAAGCTGGTGGCCATCGGCGACATCATCTACCCCGGCCACGACCTGCCGTTCCGGATGAACCCGGACGGCAGCACCGAGTACCTG
>DASXOV010000060.1:0-16952 GCA_036494005.1 Pseudonocardiaceae bacterium
GGGCTGCCTCCGGTCAACGGTCCTGAGGTTGTCGAGGAGGACGCTCCGCTGTCCACCGCCGAACTCATCAAAGAGCTCGGCCTGGCGTGACCTACACCGTCCAATGGGCGCGCAGGACCGTTAAGCAACTGGGCAAACTCGACCGCACCGCCCAGAAGAAGATCGTGCTCGCGGTCACCAAGCTCGCCGACAACCCGCGCCCCCGTCGCTGTGGCACACCGACGCGAGGTCTACCGGGCGCTCTGAGCTTGAGACAGCGTGCGGCGCACGGGGGTGCCCGTGGGCGTCGCGGGTTACGGACCTCGGCGCAGGGTGATGGTGGTCCAGACACCCAGCTGCACCCGGTCGCCGTCGGTCAGCGTGATCTGCTGGTGGCGGCGTATCCGCTGGGCGGAGCCGTTGAGGTAGGTCCCGTTGGTGGAGCCGTCGTCGACCAGTGCCCAGCCGCCGTCGGGTTGGGCGAGCAGGCGGGCGTGCTCGCGGGAGACCCCCGGATCGGACGGCGGGTCGGTGAGGTCGATCTCCGGTGTGGTCTTTCGCGAGTCGCTGCGCCGGCCGATCCGAACCGACGTACCGGTCAGGGTGACCTGGCGGGCCGGGCTCCCGGCCGGGAAGGTGAACCGCTGCGCGTCCGCCCCTCCGGCATCGAAGTAGTCCCGGTCCGGGGCGATGACCGCGCACCACAGGGATGGCGCGACCGGCTCGGCATCGGCTGAGGTGGGTGAGGTCGCGTGGGAGGGGCCGCACTGCTCGCAGAACGGCCCGATCCTGCGCTCGCCGCAGCGCGGGCAGGACTCGGCGACACCGCTGACCATCGTGACACCGTCCGCTAGCCGCGGCCCAGCAGCGTCGTCTTCGTCGACTCGATGTCCAGGCTCATCTCCTGCTGGGCGCTCATCCTGTTCAGCTGGAAGGTGCCGGTGTCCGGGTCGTAGATCTGGTCGAGCCGGGCCAGCAGGTTCGTGTCGTGAACCTGCTCGGCGAGCTTGCGCGCCCGGGTCAAGCAGTCGACGGCCAGGTCGGGGTCACCGCCGTGATGCGCGGCCAGCCCGTCCTGGACCGCCTTGGCCAGCTCGGCCCGGCCGGTGACGACAGCGACCTTCTCGTTGATCACCGTGGATTGCGCGAGGTCATCGGTCCACATCGCCCGGACCAGCGCGCTGGGGAACTGGTTGGTGCGGCCGTCCGGCTCGGTGTGGCGGAACGACTGCGTCAGCGGCTGGGCGGCACCGTCCGCTCCGGCGTGCACGAAGCTCACCCGGCACGCAAGCTTCTCCTCACCGACCTCACCGGGCTCCAGTTCGATGCACACGTGGTAGTCGCGGCTCTCGGTGCCCCACGACCCCGTCGGGTAGTCGCTGGTCTGCGGGAGACCGGCGGCGGCCCGGCGACGGGCGGTGAGGTCCACCAGCGTCGGCGCCGTCTGCTTGATGAACCGGACGGTCGCCCCCGCCGGCGTCCACAGCCGCAGGCTGACCTCGGCGACCGCCTTGCTCATGGAGGTGGCCGTCATGGCGCGGAAATCATCGGCCAGCTCGGCCGGCTCGACCACCAGCTCCACCGTGCCGCCCAGTGCGGAGGAGATCATCCGCAGCTCGGCCACCGACCAGTCGGTGCCCACCCCCCGGCAGTCACAACCGAACAGCCCCTCGCAGTCCCGCAACGCCGCCGCCAGCTCCTCGGGCGTCTCGTGCTGATTGCGGCCATCGGTCAGCAGGATCGCGTGCCGGATCGCCTCCGGCCGGGCTCGGAGCAGCTCGCCCGCCTGCCGCAGCCAGGCCCCGACCGTGGTGCCACCCGCGGCATCGAGCCTGCGCAGCGCGTCCTTCGCGGCCTCGCGGGTGTGCGGGTCGGCGGCCACCAGCGCCGGCTCGGGCGGCCAGACCATCCGCGCCCCGACCGATCCGGCGACCACGGCGAACCACACCCCGTCGCGCAGTTCGTCGATCGCCACGGCTGCCGCCTGCTTCGCCCGAGTGATCTTCTCCGGTGGGTGGTTCATCGAGCCCGAACAGTCCAGGATCAGGACCTCGGCTGCCTCTGGGGCAGATGCTGAACCGACCGGACCGGCCTCGGTGTCCACGGTGATGACGGCGTGCACCTCCCGGGCACCCCGAGCGAGGAACAGGTTCTGATGCACCGCACCCCGGGCCTCGGGGCGCGCCGGGAACTCGGTCATGCTGCTGGACACGACAGTCCTCCAGGTGAACGTTGTCCGGCTGCCGGAGGAAAAGGGAGCACGGCGACCGTGATGTTGTCGTGGCCACCGCGGTGCAGGGCGAGGTCGACGAGACGGCGGGCCGTGTCCAGTGGACGGTCCAGCGCCTGCGCCGGGAGCTGGTCGGCGGTGTCGAGGTAGTTCCACAACCCGTCAGTGCACACCACGACGACGCCCGGACCCTCGGGTTCGAGGGTGATCACATGCGGGTCGACCGGCTCGGTCGCCTCGCCCAGCCACGCCGTGACGGCGTGCGCGCGCCGGTCGGCGGCTGCCTGCGCCGGGCTCAGCGTGCCGGCCGCCAGCACCTCGGCCAGCCAGGAGTCGTCCCGGGTGAGCTGAGCGGGCGCCGCGTCGGGGTGGGCCTCGGGCACCCAGTACGCCCGGCTGTCACCCACCCAGCCGACCGTGACCGCGTTGCCGGTGACCACAGCGGAGACGAACGTGCAGGCCGGGGCGCTGCGAACGGCCCCGTCTGCCCTGGCGTGGTCGGCCATTTCGGCGACCGCCTTGTCCGCCGCCCGGATGGCCTGGTGGGTCGCGGCAGCCGGGTTGTCCGCCGCATGCAGCGCGGCCACCAATGCCTCGGCGGCGACCTCGGCGGCGACCTCGGACGCCTCGTCAGGCCGGGCGGAGGAGGACACCCCGTCACACACGACGGCGACCGTCATCTCGCGCCGCCCGGCGGCCCCGCCCAGCGCTGGGCCCAGGGCTGGGGCGACGCTGATGTCACGCAACGCCAGCGCGTCCTCGTTGCGGTGGTGTCGCAGGCCGCGATCGCTGACCCCGGCCGCGCTTCCGACGTCGATCTCGACGTGGTCCCGGCGTGACGCCGCTACCCAGCTACCGCAGTGCTCACAGAACCGGTCCCGAGGACCCACCGGCTCGGCGCACTGGCGACAGAATTGCCCGGTCATGTCCGATCAGCTCCCTTGGGTGGTCGCGTCGAGGAACCGGCGCATCGCGCGGGCCGCGTTCCCCGGGTCGCGCGTTCCGGTGTAGGCGGAGAAGATCAGCTGTTGCATCTGCGCGCTGATCACGGACCACTGCGGGGTGGCCGGTCGCGGCTTGGCGGTTCCCAGTACCTGATCCAGCAGCGCGAGCATCGGGTCACCGTCCGGGTTCTCATAGACCGCCCGCATCGTCGGAGCCAGGGAGTAGGACTGGCCCAGCGTCTGCTGCACCTGCCTGGCGGTCGAGACGAACCTGACGAACTCGATCGCCGCGGGGATGTTGCGGGAGAACGCGCTCACCGCGAGGTTGTGACCGCCCAGGGCGGTTATCGACCCGAATTCGGCGATCGCGGGCAACGGCGCGATACCGACTTTCCCGATGATCTTGCTGTTCGGATCCGTCTCGTTCATCTGCTGGTAGCCATACGGCCACGAGCGCATGAAGACGGCTTTGCCGGTCTGGAAGGCCGCGCGGGAATCCTCCAGGTTCATCGTGTCGAAGCCCGTCAGGTAGTCACCCTTGTCGTAGGCGTCCTTCATGATCTCGATGGCTTGGGTGGCCGTGCCGGGATCGAACAGCACCGAATGCCCGTCCGCGCTGAGCACCTCGCCGCCCAGCCCCCAGAAGTACTCCAGGTACTGCACCACCAGGCCCTCATTCTGGATACCGTCGGCGACGAACGGCGCCATATTGCGCGGCCGGCCGATCTCGCGGCCGGTGTCGATCAGCTGCCGCCAGGTTTGCGGCACCTGGTCCGGCCGCAGCAGGTCCTTGCGGTAGTAGAGAATCCCCGCGTCGGTGGTGTCGGGCGCCGCCCACAGTTTCCCGTCCCAGATCGCGGTCTGCAGTGGCCTGCGCAGCGTGACCGGCTCGATGTCCGGGCGCAGCTCGGTCAGGTCCACCAGCCAGCCGCGCTTGGCGAACTCCGCGGTCCAGACCACGTCGAGCGCGACGATGTCGAAGTTGCTGAGATGGGCGTTGAGCTCAAGCCAGAGCAGCTCATGAGCGTCGTCAGGACTTGCCGGAGTGGGCACCAGCCGCACGCCCGGCCCGCGGGGGTGCAGCGCGTGCCACAGATCCGTGATGTCCTGGGCCGGACGCAGGTCCGCTGCGGAGAGCCCACCGCTGGCCCACACCAGCTCAGGGCGCGAGCCCGAGGGCGTGCTGCGGGCACAGCCCGCGGTGGCGGCGTAACCCGCGGCGGCCAGGGCGGCTGCGGACAGCACCGCCCGCCGGCTCAGCACGGTGCTGATGTCCAGGCTCATGTCCAGCTCCGGTTGCGGCGGTGGTTGGCCCTGTCCACCAGGGCGATGCGTTCGGCCGGGGTGGCGGCCAGCCGGGCGAGCTCGCGGTAGGCGGCTTCCAGGCGGTCCCGCACGCCGTGCTCGTCGAGCCGGTTCCCGAGCAGCGTCGCCGGGATCGGCGTCGCCGGCCCGTGCGGCCACGGCCGGCCGGCGCGTTCCCACCGCAACACGGTTTCGAGCACCTCGGCGACGGCCCGCTCGCGGCGCCGGTCGTCGAGCTCCAGGCGGGCCAGTTGCTCAGCGGCGGCGAAGAAGTCGGCCAGGGGTGCCTGCCCGTTCGCGCCGCAACGCGCCCGGATCAGGATGGCGCACAACCGCGCCGGGACGGCGTAACGCGATCCCTCCGGGACCTCCTGCAGCGCGGTGGCCGCCGCGGCGTGCTCACCGCAGGCGAAGCGGGCGCGGGCCAGCCCGAAGGCGGCGCTGACGTAGCTGCGGTCGGTCCGCCACACCGTGGCGTAGTGCCGCGCGGCGGTGCCGGTGTGCCCGGCATGTGCCGCGCACTGCGCCAGGGCGAGCTTGGGCGCGGCCTCGCCGGGCAACGCGTCCAGCACGGCGGTGAAGCTGTGCGTGGCGGGTTCCACCGCACCGTCGACCAGTGCCCGCAGGCCGCGGTACCAGTCGATCCGCCAGTCACCCGGCAGCTCGCGGCCCAGCGCGTCGATCAGCTCGGCGGTGCCGGAGCTGCGCCGCTCGATCCGGGCGCGCACCACCCGCAGCCGGGTCTCCAGCGACGGGTCGGCCAGTGCGGCGAGCACCCGCTCGGTCTCCTCAGGGTCGGTGCCGATCGCCGCCAGCAGGCCGGCGTGCGGGTCGTTGCGATCGACCTGTGGGTCGGGCAGGGCCAGCGCCGCCGCCAGCCGGTCCGGGTCCGCGGTGGGAAAGGTGTCCGGGTCGGCTCCCACCACCCGTAGCTCCGGTCCGAATCGGGCCGAGGCGGCGGGGTACGGCTTGCCCTCCTGCGCCGCGCGGATCTCCCGTCGCACGCCTTCCAACTGCTCGGCCATCTGGGCCGCGGACGCGAAGCGCAGCCGCGGGTCGGGATTGGTGGCCCGGCGCAACAGGCCGGCGAAGGAGGGGTGCTCGGCCAGCAGACCCACCTGGTCGGGGCCGGGGATCGGCGCGTCGTCGGAGAAGCCCGGGAACGGGAAGCTGAGCAGCGCCATCATCCGCGCCACGGGGTACAGATCCGTCGCCACCGACGGGCCATACCGGGTGATCCCGGGGTCCTGATAGCCAGGCTTGCCCCAGACCGGGGTCTCCTGATCGTCGATCAGGCGCACCGCGCCCAGGTCGATCAGCTTGACGCCGCTCGTGGAGTCGATGACGTTGTCCGCGGACACGTCGCAATACAACAGACCGCGCCGCACATGCAGGTGATCCAGCGCGGCGAGCACCTCCAAGGCAGTCCCGCAGACCCGATCGAGGGGCAGGTAGGGGTCGGTGTCCGGGCGCTCCTGGCGCAACTGTTTGAGCGACTTGCCGCTCAGGCACTCCATCACGATGTAGTCGACATCGCGCCCGGTGAGCGGATGCGAATGCGTCACCACGGTGAACACGGTGACGATGTTCGGGTGGCTGGCGTCGGCGAGCGCGGCGAGTTCGGCGACCGCCGCCTGGCGGGAGTCCGGATCGTCGGGGTCGATCAGGCCCTTGAGTACCACCCAGCGCGGCACCCGGCAGTCCCATGCCCGGTAGATCCAGCCGAGCCCACCGTGGGCGATCGCGCCCTCCACCCTGAACTGGTCGTCGCCCACCACCATGCCGGGCCGCAGCAGCGGCCGGAAGGAGAACCTGGTTCCGCACTGCGGGCAGAAGCCGTCGGCCAGACCGGCGCGGTCGGGGCGGGCCCGGCCCACCGGACGGCGGCAGCCAGGGTTGGGGCAGAACCGTTTGTGCTCGGGCACCCGGGGGTCGTCGAGCACCGGGGCCAGCTGATCACCTACCGGCGGTTCGGGCAGCGCGTGCTGCTGGGCCGGATCCGGCTGCGGCGGGTCTTGCGGGTCCTGCGGGTCTTGTGGGGCTGGCCCGGGCGGGTCCGGCCGGGCGGGGATCGTCGGCGGTCTGGTCCCGCACCGGGTGCAGTAACCGTCCGCGCCGATCTCCGCGCCGCAGCCGGCTTTCGGGCAGCGGGTCATCCCGGACTCTCGTGATCCGGCGGCTCGTTGACCGCGTCCTGATACGTCGTCACGGCGGCCGCGGCGACGGCCAGGTCACAGGGTGCCTGCCAGAGCAGGGTGCGCGCCCGCTGGTACAGCTGCTCGAGCGCGAGGTCCTCGATGCGCCCCAGCGCAGCCGCCTTCGCGCGGTAGGAGACGAGGCGTCCGCGCAGCTCGTCGCGCTCCCGCAGGGGCTGGCCGGCGTCGAGCAACTCGGCTTTGGCGTGCTGCAGTGCCGCGCTGCTGTCCTGTTCCAGCGCAGCCAGCTCGGTGGCGAGTGCTCGCCACTCGCCGCGGCCACGCAGTGTCATGGCGGCGGTCAGCCGGGCGCCCAGGGGGTCGGCCGACGGTGCCGGAGACAGGGTCGCCTGCCCTGTCGCGGCTTGGATCTTGAGGCGGACCAGCCGGTGTTCTTCGGCGATCCCCCGGTGCAGGGCGCGCACGTCGCCGAGTGCGGTCGCGACCCGGTCGAGACGCTGCGTGGCGTCTTCGCGCAGTTCTGTCAAGGCGTGCAGGTCAGCCAGGATCTGCTCGAACCGGGCGCTCAACTCGTCGGCCGCGCTACCGGCGAGGGCACCACCGGCGCACAGCGTCAGCGGGTCGGTGCGGGCGGTCCGGCGCAGTTCGCTCAGCTTTCCGGTCAGCTCGGGCAGCTGCCGCACGGCCGGGTCCTGGTCGGCCGTCAGGCCGAGGTCGGTGACGAGGGCCTCGGCCCGCCGCGACAACTCGTCGCAGCAGTCGATGCGCGGCGTCAGCTCGGTCCACACCCGCTCGACCGCGGTCACCGTCTGAAGGTTGCGCTCATAGCGCGCGTGTAACTCGGCCGCCAGCTCGTCCAGGGTGACCTGACGGCCGGCCACCGCCCCGTCGATGCCGGGCAGCGCCACGGTGGCGGCATTCACCAGCGCCTCGACCTCGCCCAGCTCCGCAGACGTGGGCCGGGACCTCGCCATGATCGTCTGAACTCGTCCGGACACGCGACGATAACTCTCGTACAACGTCCAGAGCAGCGCGACATCGTCGAGTAGCTCGGCTCTGCGCTGCCGGGTCCGGCCCTCCAGCGCAATGCTGTCCAGCAACCCGCGCCCGAAGTGATCCTCCAGGTTGATCAGATCCACGGCAATCGCCTGTTGTTCGGCCGCGACCCGCTCGGCGGCGGCCCTGCCCTGCGCCACGGTGAACGTCATCGGTGGTCCTAACGTCATCGGTGGTCCTAACGTCATCGGTAATCCTTGAGCCTTCGCTGGATGCCCACGATGACGCCTGCCTCGGCGGCCACGAGTAAGGCGCCGGTACCCACATCCAGGTCGGTGATCCACAGCCGGGCCCGGTGGATGTCGTCGTTGAAAGCGCCGGTCTCGTGATCGACGGCGTCCTGCAGTTTCGCGACGAGGGTGTTGAACGCCGCGTCGCTGTGCCTGGTTCGGTATGCGTGCACGGCGTCGACCGCAGCCTGCACCCGTGCTTTGCCTGCCTGGTCGGTGGCGAACTGCCGGGCCGCGCCCAGTGCGCCACCCGCGCCGTCGCCCTGGGCGAGCAGCAGCATCTGGGCATTGAAGTCGTCGTCGGTGGCACTGCCCGTGGATGCCGGTTGGGCACCACCGGTTTGGCCACCACCGGTGCGGGTCGCCACCAGTCCGAGGTTCTCGACGGCGCGGGAGCGCAGTGCCGCGATCTGTGCCGGTACCAGGGCGTCGGACAGCGCCCGGCTGTGCCGCTGCGAGCTGGTCAGTGCATGGGACGAGGTGACCCCGGCGACCGTCCACCAGACCAGACCGGCGATCACCGCCGCGCTCGCCATCGCCAGGCCGACGTTGCAGATCCGATGGGTGCGCCGGAACAGGAAGACCTGCGCCCAGATCAGTCCGGCCAGACTCACCCCGCCGGCGCCGAGCGCCACCACCTTCACCAGCTTGGCCTGCTGGTAGGCGGCGTCCAGCCGCTGTGCCTGCTGCTGCTGCAGCTCCACCACCTGGGACAGGATCGTGTACCGCATCAGGTCCGACGCGCGCTTGAGGTCGTTCACCGCGGCGGCCGGATTCTGCTGGTTGTTCGCCCGTGCTTGCCCGATCAACCCCGTGTAGGCCGTGAGCTGGGTTGTGATGTCGGTGATCGAGGCCTCGGTCACCGCATCGTTGTTGGTCTGGGTAGTGGCATGGGTCAGGTTTTCTGTGGCATTCGCGATGTCCTGGTCATAGCCGTCATCGGCGCCGCGCTGTGCCGCGGCATCGGTGCTGGACGGGAACCCGGCAGTGGCTCTGGCGTCCGCGTCGGCCAACGACTGGTACACCGTGGACACGTTGGTATTGAGTGGTTCAAGGCGATCTTTGATGTCCTTGGTGTTCACCTGCAGGGAATGCGCGGCATAGAGCCCGACGCTGCCGGCCAGCAGTACCCCGAGTACCAGGATGAGCTGGGCCACCCGCAGCGTGCTGGGTGTGCCGGCCCATTCGTAGCGGCCGCCCCAGGTGTAGCGGCCTGCCCACCCCGGTGCCTGGCTCGGCGGTACCGGGCCGGCCTCGACGGTCCGCACGCCTGACTGCACGCCTGACTGCACAGTGAAACTCCGGTTTCTCCCGACTTTCTGGGATCAGTACAACCTGGGATCAGTACAACGCCCACCCGCCATCCCAGGCTAGAGGGCAGCCCTCACCGCGGGTGGTCAGTTCGGGAATACGGCGTTACGGTGGACCGATGGCGGGGCCCATAAAGCCGCCGAGCGCAATGGCGGTTCATTTCCAGGGCCGCCAGGTTGCTGTGCTGCGCCGCGACGATCCGCCTTTTACGTTCGGAAGAGGGCGCGATCGTACGTTACGGTTCGGCCACGACAGCGCGCACGGCGGACCCGACCTGCACATTTCCCGCCACGTGGGCTCAATTCACTACAGCGGCGGGCTGTGGGTGGTCTGCAACGACAGCGAGCGCCGCCCGTTCGACGTGATCGTGCGGGGAGTGTGCAACCCGCTGCCGCCGCGGACCGCGTCGGACTCCCACTCGCGGTGGGCTGTCAGCCCACCCGGCCTGGAGATCAGGGTCGGAGCACCGTCCGGGCGATACCTGCTCTCGGTCGGCGTCGATGCGCCCCGGCCGCTGGCGGCGGATGCCCCGGGGCGGGATGACCCGTGCACCGTGCCACTGCGCGAGCCGAATGACCACGAACGGTTGCTGCTGACGGCCAAGTTCCTGGCGTTGCCCGACCCTGGTGACGCGGTCGGCAATCGGGAGGCCGCCGAGCACGCGAACGTCGCGCGGCCGGATGACCCGCCGATCACCGAACGCGCCGTCGACAACGTCGTGCTGCGGTGGTGCCGCAAGCTGCAGGAGCTCGGCGTCACCGGGATCGGTGGGCGGGACAACATCAACCAGCTGGGTCGTCAGCTGCTCGCCTGGGGACTCCTGCGCCAGGAGGACCGCGCGCTGCTCCGGCCACCGCGGCCCGGCTGAGACGTACCGGTGCCGGTCACGCCGCCGGGGTGCTGGTGGTGCTGCGGGTCACGATGCGCGCGAGGCCCGCGCGGGTGGCCAGCACGATCAGCCGGTCACCGGGGGTCAGCACGTGGCCGGGGGGCGGTGGCAGGTCAACGGTGTCGGTCGGGTGGCGGCGGATCGCGATCAGCCGTGCCTGGCGGGCGGCGTCGACGGTGCCGGTGGCCGCCGCGTCGAGCGCGGAGCCCGCCTGGACCGTCACCTCGGCGATCAGCAGCACCCGGCGGCCGATCGGGATGGTGCCGAGTACCTGGCGGCCCAGCATCGCGGCGGCGAACGCGGGCGCCGCGAGGTAGGAGACGCTGCGGGAGATCGTGATGCCGAAGTTGCGCTCGACCCGCTGCGCCAGGTCACTGTCGAACAGGCGCAGCACCACCTGAAGGTCCGCCCGCATCGCGATGCCGTGCAGGCCCGCTTCGAGGTTGGTGACGTCGTTGTTGGTGACGGCGATCAGCGCCCGGCTGGTGCCGAGGTAGGCCTTGCGCAGGACGTCCTCCTGGCTGGCGTCACCGAGCACGACCGGCACGCCGAGCCGCCCGGCCTGCGCCACTCCCCGGGCATCCTCGTCGCGCTCGACGCCCACCACCGGCACGCCCAGATCGTGCAGCTGACCCAGCACCCGGCTGCCGACGGTGCCCAGCCCCACAACGACCACATGCCCGGCGATCGGGCGGGGTCTGCCCAGCGCGATGGCCAGCCGGGCATTGACCACCGCGTCGACGATGGTCGCGGTCAGCACCGGGATGAGCATCACCCCGAGGAACGTGATCAGCGTCTGGATGACCTTCTTGGCGACGCCCGGCGCGGAGTCGGGCTGGGCCGCTCCGGCGACGTCGAGCAGGGCGTTGTACAGCGCGGTGGGGACGGAGTAGCCGGCCAGCGCGGCGAACAGGATCATGCCGAGCAGCGGCAGCCCGAGCAGGGTGACGGCCGCCCAGCCGAGCTTGCGGTTGAACGAGGCGGTGATCCGCCACCACAGGGTCCGCAGCCGATCCCGCCGTCGCCGGCGAACGGCCACCTCCCCGAGGCCGGCCTGGCTGTCGGTCACGGCGAGCACCAGATCGGCGTCGTCCGGGTCGGTCGGCAGCAGTTCGGGCGGCCCTGGCCCGCTGGTGTCGGCGAGCGCGCAGACCACCCGGTCCGCGGCGACCGCGCCCTGCCGTGTGACGAACAGGGTGCGGCCCGGCAGCGGTACGTGACTGGGCGCCAGCTCACCCAGCGCCCCGGCCACAAAGGACGGCACTGCGGTGTCCACGTCGGAGAGCACCTCGCAGCGCGGGAACAGGGTCCGGATCCGATGCCCGAGGTTGTGGTTGAAGGAGCGGATCACCACCTGCAGGTCCGGGTTCAGCTCCTGCGCCCGGAGCGCGGCGTGGATGTTGCCGACGTCGTCCTGGCTGACCAGGGCGATCGCGCTGGCCTGGGCAACCTGCGCGGCCCGCAGGGCCTGCTCGTTCACCTCGGGCGCCTCGACCACCCGGACCCCCGGCAATGCCGCGATGCGCGGGCCCTGGTTGCGCTGCGCGGACGGCAGCACCACCGTCACGTCCGCGCCGACCCGGGTGGTCAGCTCCTCGGCCAGCCGGTAGGTCAGCGGGTTGTCCCCGCACACGATCAGCCGGGGACCTCCCGGCCGATGCTCCCCGGTCACCGCCATGACGCAGGGAGACTACCGCCGCCGCCACGATCGGGCACGGACGGTGGCGATCACCCGATGGCGCTGGGGAGGGTACGGGTGTGTTCGCGTTGCACGGCCTGCAGCTGGCCGGGATCCAGGTTCAGCAGGCGCAGGATGGTGGGGGCGATCTGGGTGGTCTCCACCGGTGCGCTGACCGCGGTGTCCCGCGGGGTACCCGGACCGAACACGACGACGGGGACGTTGCGGTCCTGGGGGTCGGCGCCACCGTGTTCGGCGATCTTGCTCGTGCCGCCGGTGTAGACCACGCCGTGCTGGACGATCCCCGCGACGTCGGGTACCCGGGGGTCGCCGGGGCGGGCGTGGAAGAAGTCGCCCGCGGCCCGGCCCGGGTAGACGGTGGTGAGTCCGGAAGCGGTGTAGGCCTTGGGTTTTCCGGTGATGTCGGTGCCCTGGCCGGACTGGGCGAGCAGGTACTTCTTCGTGAAGTCGGTGGCGGCCTGCGAGCGGTCACTCAGCCACAGCAGCATGGCGTCGTCGTCGCTGGAGTGGACCACCAGGTTCCCGGCGCCGGGGTGAGCCGTCTTCCAGGCCGCGTCGAGCCCGTCGAGGATGGGTCCGTCATCGATCCGGGTGAGCGCGGAGGGCTCGGTCGGGGACTGGCCGTGCTTGGCGGACAGGATGATCGTGGTGTTCTTCTCCAGGTGCCGGTTCGCGATCTCGTGGATGAAGCTGCCGACCTGGTCGTCCACGAAGTCCAGCGCCCGGGACAGCACCGGCCCCGGCGTGACACCGTCGGCCAGGTAACCGCCGGTCGCTCCGTTCGAGGCAGGCAGTTTCTGGGCGGTGGAGACGGCCTGGAAGTTCATCCCGAACAGCGCCGGGGTGCCGACCTCGGTGGCGCGGCTGTGGTCGTAGCCGTCGATCTCGTTGCGGATCGCCTGTGCCTTGTAGCCGTCGTACTGCTGGGTCTTGGCGTTGTCTGTGGTCCAGTCCTTCCCGGCGGGCAGCCCGTCGGCCTGGCTGTTGATCTCCGGGGTGAACAGGTCCTGCACCCCGGAGCCCGACGGCCCGTCGAGGATCTCGTAGGCGGGGTGCTTGTCCGACCAGGCGGTGCGCAGGCCGTGCGCGCGGGCCACCTCGAAGATCGTGTTCACCTGCAGGTACTGGTGCGGGTAGACCGGCTGGCAGGTCTGGGGGTCGACCGGCAGTGCTTTCGGGTTGATCAGCGTCTGGGGCTGGCCGGTCAGCTGCAGGATGCCGGCGGGTAGCCCGGGCAGGCCCTGGCCGGCGTCGATCGAGTTCTGGTTGCGGTCCAGGTTCTCGGCGTACTCCACATCAGCACCGGTGGGCGCGCCCTGGGGGCAGGACGTGGTCCCGGCGGGCAGCAGCGCGTGGTTGAAGCTGGAGTCGTAGTAGATCCCGGTGGTCGCCGGGTTGCCCCCGGTGGCCTGGCCGACCATCCCGGGAAAGGAGTCCGACGGCACCGGGGTGCTCGCCCGGGTGAAGTCGACCCCGCCGTGCACCAACGCGGCCAGTGCCGAATGCGGATGGGTGCCGACGTACCAGGTCAGGTCCGCCTGGTGCAGGCCATCCACCGACAACAACAGCACGTGGCGGTCGCCGCCCCGGTCGGGGGAATCCTCGGCTGCCACGGCGAGGGCGGGTGCCACTCCGGCACCCCCGAGCACCACGGCTGTGGCGAGCACCGCCGAGCGGTACGAGGAGCGGATCGAGACGGGCATGAGAGTCCTCCGCTGAGTCACCGGCCAGGGGTGCGGATCACCCTTATTGATGACCCCTGAATGGAGTACTCAATGAAGGCAGCTCAGAGCTGACGTGGAGGTGAATCAACCATGAACGCCACCCATCGAATTCTTGTTGTCTCTTGTATTAGTAAAGTCGAGGTGCCTGACAGGTATTGTCGGTAATATCCCCGCGCCGGGCTGCGGGAGTTGACAGGAGGGGATGGCGGTGGCAGGGCTGGCGCAATCCGGTCCACTCGATTCGCTGGCAAACCTGGTGGTCAGCCGCCCGGACACCGTCCTCACCGCCCTGGGCCTGGCCGCCTCCGTGGCTGCCTGGCTGATCGATCGCTACTGGCTTCGCCGTAAGCTCATCGCCTATCGCGTTCATCTCGATCGGCATATCGATCTGACACATGGCCCGGACGATGCCGATTTGAAACTCCTCCGCGGTGGCAACGTGGTTAAACACGCCAGCATGACGTTGGTGCGGATCCGAAACGCTGGAAGCCTCGACATTCGCAAGCAAGACATAACCTCTACGCTGAGACTCAAGTTCCCCGGCCGCGCGGTCATCGGTGTCGACGTGCCCGAGGCTAATCCAGGAACGCTGCAGACGGTGATTCGCAAGGGTTATCAGATAAGGGCGGACGAGATTATTCTTCCGAGCTTCACGCTCAATCGGAAGGATCGGTTCAAACTGCTCGTTCTGCTGGAGGGTAAGGGCAACGATCCCGTCGTCGGTGAGTGTCTCATTGATGGCGGGAAGATTACTTCCGAGTCCAATCGGGTCGGGCCGAGCCGTCGCAGCCTCGCTTTCGGCGCCGGGCAGTGCGGTCGTGCGCTGCGAGCGCGAGAACACCGAGGCACTACTCCAGGAGGTCAACCGCATCCCGGGAGCCATAGGTTACGCTGACAAGTCCGCCGTGGCGAAGTACTCCGAGGTACAGCAGCTACGGCTGAACGGCAGGGAAGCCGACATCGAGACCGTCAAGCAGCGAGCGTACCCTTTCTTCGCGGTCGAATACTTCTACACATACGGCGAGCCCCAGAGCGACACTCTGCTGTCTGCTTTTCTGGACTACATGAACAGCGCTACCACGAAGAACATTCTGCGCCGTGACGGATACACCCCCTGCCTCGACGGCCCGAGCAATTTGATGGGCACATTGTGCCAGTAGTAACCGGCCGCGTTCAGTGGGTACCCGTCTGGGTGGCGAACCAGCGGATCCAGCGGCGTTGGCCGGGGGTTTCGACGGCTCGGGGCCGGTAGTGCCGCCGGGTCCAGGCGAGGGCGCCGACGGCCGGGTGCCCGGCGAGGATGGTCATGCAGGCGATGACGGTGCCGGTGCGGCCGGTGCCGCCGCCGCAGGCGACCTCGACCCGCCGGCCGGCTCGGGCCAGCTGGTAGGCGTGTTCGATGGCGGCTGCGGCGAGCCGGTCGTGGCGGGGGGTGCGGAAGTCGGGCCAGTCGATCCAGTCCGCGGGCCAGTCGGGCTGCCATCCGGGACTTCGCCGCAACAGGGCCCGCTGCGGCTGGTCGGGTGGCCGGCCGAGGTAGAGCCCGAAGTCGGGCAGCGGCCCGGCGGGCAGGGCCTGGCGGCGGCCTCGGCCGCGGATCGGCGTGCCGTCGGGCAGGGTGATCGCTCCGGCAAGCGGCTCGGCCATCTGCTCGGCGTGCATCAGCTCAGCGTGCCAGCGCGGTCTCGCAGTGCGCAGACCAGCCACGGCACGTTGCAGTGGAAACATGGAATTGTGACGGTCGACCGCAGTCATCTGGTGGGAGCTCTGCCGCCGGATGCGAAGCACGCGCCCCGGCGACGGGTTACCGTCGAAGATCTCCGCGCTCATCACGACGAGATCACCGCGATCGGCCGGCGCCATGGCGTGTCCAATGTGCGCGTTTTCGGTTCGGTTACTCGCGGCGAGGCCGACCAGCTCAGCGACCTTGATCTCCTGGTCGATGTCGCGCCTGGGCACGGCTACTTCGACATGGCAGGTTTCGCCTTGGACGTCGAGCAGTTGATGGGCGTGTTCACCCAGGTGGCCACTCCGAATGGGCTCAAGAAGCGGATGCGGGCGCGAATCCTAGCGGAAGCAGTGCCGCTGTGAGAGGTGACGCCGAGCGGGTGGCGGCCGGATCCTTTCGCGATCGCGGTGAAGCGAGCCTTAAGAACAGCCCGGAACGCCGCCGCACTGGTGTACGGCAGCTCACCATCGACGCCCATCCTCACCTCCGCGATCCGGCGAGGGTCTCCGACAGCGCGGCTGCCGTCGGGGCACCGTAGGCGGCGAGGTGATCGGGCACGATCTCGTCCAGCTCGGCGCGGTTGAGCAGATCCGCGCGCAGCGCATCCTGGACGATACGAGCGACCGCCGACTCGTCCTCGCGGTCGGCGAGCAGGTCCGAGACCACGCGAGCGGCGGTGGTTACCGGCAGACCCCGCACTACCCGCCAAGTCCCGGCCGGCAGGTCGGCCCGGACTCGGATACGCACATCGGTCCGACGCAGCCGCCGCCGCGTCGGCGAGTAGAACTCATGCATATCCGCCAGCAGATCTCCGAGGTCCAGCGCGGCCGCGGCTGAGCGGTGACTGACCACCGCGTCCGGCTCCCGCAGCCGACCTGCGCTTGCCAAGCCTTCGCCGAGTTGCAGCCAGGCAGCACGAAGATCGTCCAGATCCGGATCGGGTGGGCTGCCGGTCAGCCGGTACACCCGAGCGGCGGTCTCGACCCGCTCCAGCGTGCCGTCCTGGATCAGACGACTGAGATCAACCCGGGAAACCTGCAGCTCACGAGCCTGGACGGCGGTGAACATGCCCCACTGCTCCGCGGCAAGCGGACTCAGTGTGGCCAGGGCGCCACCTCTTGATATGGCTCAAACGTATCACTATTGATACCTTTGGGCCTGACCCCGCTAGGACGCTCAGCGTGGCGGGCGTTGGAGGTGCCAGGTGATCAGGTGCAGCACGGTGCAGGTGCGTGATCGTCGGCGCCATCGTCCGCGGTAGGCGCGGCAGTGGGGGCATCGGCCGCGGTGGTCGAGGTGGTGGCGGTCGAGCAACGCCAGGCCCAGGGTGGCGAGGCGGATGAAGTCGTCGTCGGCGTAGATGTTGTGGGCTCGGTCGCGGAGTTGTTCGAGTCGTTCGCGCAGGACCCGGGTGCGGATGTCGTGCACAGTGCTCACGGCTCCGGGGTGGGGTCGATGAGGACCGCGGTGCGGGCGCGGTGACCCAGCCGGGTGCCGAGGTCGATGAGCCGGTCGGCGAAGGTCTGCTGTTCTTCGGTGGTGGCGGTGCTGTCCATGATCCGCATGGCCAGGTCGACCACGTCGGTGTTCATCCGGGCGAGGTCGGTGAGTAGTTCCCGGTCGGCGCGGATCATGGGCGGGTCCGGTGCGGGTGGGCGGATCGGGGGGAAGGCAGGTGATGGCGGGCACTGCTGTTACCC
>DASXOV010000061.1:0-39713 GCA_036494005.1 Pseudonocardiaceae bacterium
TGGATCGCCTCCTGCGTGACGGTGCTGTGGCGTGGGCCTAGCTGGACTTGAACCAGCGACCTCATCCTTATCAGGGATGCGCTCTAACCGACTGAGCTATAGGCCCTCTTGGCGACCGGAGGGACGTTACCTCACGTCCCGACCGGCGCCCAAACCGCGTGATCTTGCAGGTCAGTCCCGCTCCGACAAGGTCACCTCTATGCCACCCGCGAGGTCCGCCGACGCGTTGTAGATGAACGCCCCTACGGTACACATCGCGGTGATCAGCACGATGTTCACCAGGCCGATCAGGGCCGCCACTCCGAACACGCCCCCGGCGCTGATCAGATCCTGGCTGGCCTGCGGATTGCTCACCGAGGTGAGGTCGGAGTAGGTGCCGTTGAGTTGGTCCCACACGCCCATGCCCGCCAGGATGCTGTAGAGCACCCCGACGGCGACCATCCAGGCGAGGAAGCCGGCGACCGACAACACCAGGGACACCTTGAGCACCGACCACGGTTCGAGGTAGCGCAACTGCAGACTCGCCCGCCGAGGTACCCGGGTCGGACGTACCCGGGGCGGAATCGACGGCTGCGCAGGGGGCGGCTCGGGCTGCACGCGTCCCCCGAAACGCACCGTGGGCCGGGAGAAGTCCTGGTTCTCGCCCCAACTAGGCTGACTGTCCAACGGCTGCGCCACAGGATGACCATAGCGGTTCGCGCCAGCCGGGGAACCTCCCTGCGAAGCAGACGAGAAACCGTAGGCCTGAGTGGCCGGCTGCTGCTGGCCGGCCTTACTCCCGCCCGTATCCCGGTCACGTTCCGGTTGGGCCACCGTCAGCTTCGCCGGTGCGGGTATCCCGCCCTCCGGGGAGGTCCCGACCCGCTGCCAGGGCGGCGCTGCGGTTCCCGAGCCGTTCGACGAGCCGATCTCCGGCGGATCCTGCGGCGCGGCCTCCTGCGGTGGACTCTCGGGCGGTGCCGGTGCACCAAGGTCGTCCGGCACAGGTTCATCCCGCTCCGCGCCGGACTCCTGGTCCCCGGACTCCCCGTCCCCGGACTGCGGCAGGGCTTCGTCGCTGATCTGCTCGGTCGTCACCGCATCCGAGCCAGGCTGTTCCTCAGCGGGAGGGGCCGCAGGCTCAGCACTGTCGGTGACTTCTGGTGACCGCTCCAGCCCGGCATCCACAGACTGGTCGTCGTCCCCGGCCGGGCCACGGTTCTCAGACCTCGTCACGACTCACCCTTCATGGCTACGCCCCCGGCGTCTGGGTCACCCGCCTCTTCGGCATTACGTGCGACGGCCACCAGGCTTGCGCCCTCGCCCAGGTTCATCAAGCGGACGCCCTTGGTCTGCCGACCGGCCTTCCGAACCTCCTTGGCGGTGGTCCGGATGACCCCGCCGGTGGACGTGATGGCATACAACTCGTCGTCGATATCGACGATAAGCGCGCCGACGAGCTTGCCACGCCGGGGGTCGTACTGAATGGTCAGCACCCCCTTACCGCCGCGGCCCTGCAGTGGATAATCGTCGATCGGGGTCCGCTTCGCATACCCGCCTGCGGTCGCGACCAGCACGAACTTCCCGGCGTGCACCACTCCGATGGACAGCAGCTCGTCGCCGTCGTTGAACCGCATTCCGAAGACTCCGGACGTGGCCCGCCCCATCGGGCGCAGCACCTCGTCCGTGGCGGCGAACCGGATGGACTGGCCCTGCGCCGACACCAGCAACAGGTCATCGTCGGCCGAGCACAACACCGCACCGACCAGCTCATCCTCATCACGCAGATTGATGCCGATCAGCCCGCCGGCCCGGTTGGAGTCGAAGTCGGTCAACCGGCTCTTCTTGACCAGACCACACTTCGTGGCCAGCACCAGGTACGGTGACGCGGTGTAGTCCTTGATCTGCATGACCTGGGCAATGTGCTCGTCGGGCTGGAACGCGAGCAGGTTCGCCACATGCTGGCCACGGGCGTTGCGATTGGCCTCGGGTAATTCATAGGCCTTGGCGCGATAGACCCGCCCCTTGTTGGTGAAGAAGAGGATCCAGTCATGCGTGGAGCAGACGAAGAAGTGCGCCACGATGTCGTCGGTCTTCAGGCCCGCGCCCATCACGCCCTTACCGCCGCGTTTCTGCGCGCGGTAGAGATCAGTACGGGTACGTTTGGCGTACCCGGTCCGCGTGATGGTGACCACCACGTCCTCGACGGCGATGAGGTCCTCGTTCGACACGTCGCCGTCGTAGCCGATGATCTTGGTGCGGCGCTCGTCCCCGTACTTCTCGACGATCTCCTGCAGCTCGTCCCGGACGATGTTGCGCTGCCGCTCCGGCTTGTCCAGAATGTCCAGGTACTCGGCGATCTCGCGTTCGAGCTCGGCGAGGTCCTCGATGACCTTCTGTCGCTCCATCGCGGCGAGCCGGCGCAGCTGAGTCTCGAGGATGTAGTTCGCCTGGATCTCGTCGACGTCCAGCAGCTCGATCAAGCCGACCCGCGCGTCGTCGACCGTCGGCGAGCGCCGGATCAGCGCGATCACCTCGTCGAGCATGTCCAGTGCCTTGACCAGCCCGCGCAGCAGGTGGGCCCGTTCCTCGGCCTTGCGCAGCAGGTATCGGGTGCGCCGGACGATGACGTCGAGCTGGTGGCGCACGTAGTGCCGGATCACCTGGTCGAGGCGCAGGGTGCGCGGGACACCCTCGACGATGGCCAGCATGTTGACACCGAAGGTGTGCTGTAGCTGGGTGTGCTTGTAGAGGTTGTTGAGCACCACCTTGGCCACCGCGTCACGTTTGAGCGTGACGACGATGCGCATGCCGATACGGTCGCTGGACTCGTCGTTGATCTCGGCGATGCCGGTGAGCTTGCCGTCGCGGGCCAGGGTGGCGATGGACTCGATGAGATGGTCCGGGTTGACCTGATAGGGCAGCTCGGTGATCACCAGCGTGGCGCGGGCCTTGGTGTCCTCCTCGACCTGCGCCACGCCGCGCATCCGGACCGAGCCGCGGCCGGTGTGGTAAGCGTCGGCGATGCCGTCGGTGCCGACGATCAGGCCGCGGGTCGGGAAGTCCGGGCCCTTGATCCGCTCGACCAGGGCGTCGAGCAGCGTGTCGTCATCGACTTCTGGGTTCTCCAGCAGGTAGACAACGCCGGAGCCGACCTCGCGCAGGTTGTGCGGCGGGATGTTCGTCGCCATCCCCACCGCGATCCCGGAGCTGCCGTTGATCAGCAGATTCGGGATGCGGGACGGCAGTACGACGGGCTGCTGCGTGCGGCCGTCGTAGTTCGGCTCGAAGTCGACGGTGTCCTTGTCGATGTCCCGCAGCATTTCCGTCGCCAGCGGGGTGAGCCGACATTCGGTGTACCTCATCGCAGCAGCCGGATCGTTGCCCGGAGAGCCGAAGTTGCCCTGGCCGTCGACCAGCGGATAGCGCATCGACCACGGCTGCGCCAGCCGCACCAGGGTGTCGTAGATCGCGGTGTCGCCGTGCGGGTGGTCGTTGCCCATCACGTCGCCGACGACACGGGCGCACTTGACGTAACCCCGGTCCGGGCGGAACCCGGAGTCATACATCGAGTACAGCACCCGGCGGTGCACCGGTTTGAGCCCGTCTCGGACGTCCGGCAGCGCACGTCCGACGATCACGCTCATCGCGTAGTCGATGTAGGAGCGCTGCATCTCCTGCTGGATGTCGACCGGCTCGACGCGGTCTCCGTCCGGCGGCAGGGTGGTCTCGGTCACTACGGGTCCTTCCCAGACTGGCTACGGCGTAACCCGCAGCTCAGAACCAGGATCCGGCGATCGCCAGGAGCTGCGTGGTCAACCCGGACAGTCTAGCCGCGAGGTACGACGCCCCGTCCGATGCGGCACACCGTGGCCACGCCACTACCCGTGGCGTTCTGCTGCGCAGGCACCGACGCACCGCGCGAGCTGGTCAGAGCGGGTCGCGATGTGTGCCGTCCGGGCTGTCGAGCCGGCAGCGGTGATCCGGCGCCGGGCTCGCCGATATCACGGGAGCGACAGCGCGGGTGGGATCCGTTCAGTCACGGGTCCTTGGTAGACAGCACTTCTTGTATTTCGCGCCCGAGCCGCACCAGCAGGCTTGGTTGCGGCCCGGCGGCCAGGCGATCTCCCGGGGATTCTCGGCCAGCTGCTCTGCGTAGTGCTGACGAATCTGCGGATCGGTAGGGTCGCCGCCGCTGCGCTCGGCGTGTTCCGCCAGCTCGTCGACCGAGCCGGCCAGCAGCATCAACCGGGTATGTCCGGACTCCGCACACCGTTGCAGGCTGCTCTGCAGGTCACTGCGGTGTTCGTCCCAGGTGTGGCCGTACGACTCGCCGAGGTCCGGCCAGTGTTGCAGCAGGCGTTCGAACTCCGGTCGCGGCCAGTACAGCGCCGCGATCCCGCCATCGTCGTCTCCTTCCTCGTCAGCCAGGGCATCGCGCACGGCGTCGAGCAGGTTTTCGGCCAGGCCATCGTAGTCGTCGCGCGGCAGGTCGAGATCTCGACGCAGCCGGTACCGGTGCTGGGCCAAGGTGAACGCCACCGTCGCAGCCTCGGTGTAATCCGGGTCCCAGCGCCGGACCGCCAACTCCTCCCGGTGCTGCAGCGCGGTGAACAGCGCCCCGGTGAGCCACTGCTCGGCGGTCTCGGCGCGCCCGCCCTCCTCCAGCGCCGAGCTGACGTAGGACACCGCACCGACGTCCTCGGTCAGCTTCGGGCGCAGGGTTTTCAGCTCCGCCATCGCCTCATCGTCCCGGCCGAGCTTCAGTAACAGCCCGGCATGGAAGGCTCGCGGGTAGCCGTAGTCCGGATCACCCTGCGTGCGATTCGCCTCGACGGCCCGCTCGGCCAGCGCCGCAGCGGCCGGCAGGTCCCCGTCGCGCTCGGTGATCTCTGCGGCCAGCAGCAGCGCGTACGCCGTGTCGGACTGGTCGGCCACCCGCCCCTGCTCGACAGCGTCCACCAGTTCGCCGACGACGCTGCTGGACTCGTCCGCGTTGAACGAGAAGCAACCGATTTCATCAAGATCGTCAGTGGTGAGTAGTCCGGTCGAAGGCATCAATCATCGTAACGCCGCAGCCAGCATGACGCTGTGCACCACGCCGTCCTGCCTCCGCGCCAGGAGCTACTGAGCAGCTACACGTCAAGGAAGCGGACGTCCTTGGCATTGCGGGTAATGAACGAGCGGCGGGACTCCACGTCCTCACCCATCAGCACGCTGAACAGCTCGTCCGCGGTCGCCGCGTCGTCCAGGGTGACCTGGAGCAGCACCCGGTTCGCCGGATCCATCGTGGTCTCCCACAGCTCCTTGGCGCTCATCTCGCCGAGGCCCTTGTAACGCTGGATCGCGTCGTCCTTGGGGAGTCTGCGGCCTTCTGCGGTGCCGGCCGCGATGAGCCCGTCGCGTTCCCGGTCCGAGTACGCGTACTGCGGCTCGGTCCGCGGCCACTTGATCTTGTACAGCGGGGGTTGCGCGAGAAACACGTGCCCGTGTTCGACCAATGGACGCATGAATCGGAACAACAACGTCAACAACAGCGTGCGAATGTGCTGGCCGTCCACATCGGCGTCGGCCATCAGCACGATCTTGTGGTACCGCAGTTTGGCCAGGTCGAACTCGTCGTGGATGCCGGTGCCCAGCGCGGTGATCAGCGCCTGGACCTCGGTGTTCTTCAGTACCCGGTCCAGCCGGGCCTTCTCCACGTTGATGATCTTCCCGCGGATCGGCAGAATCGCCTGGTACAGCGAGTCCCGGCCGGACTTGGCCGACCCCCCCGCGGAGTCGCCCTCCACGATGAACAGTTCGGAACGGGCCGGATCGCTGGAACGGCAGTCGGACAACTTGCCCGGCAGACCGCCCAGATCGCCCGCCGACTTACGACGCACCAGTTCGCGAGCACGCCGTGCGGCCAGCCGGGCCTGCGAAGACGAGATCGACTTGTTGATGATCGTCTTCGCCTCGGCGGGGTTGCGCTCCAGCCAGTCGTTCAGCCACTCGTTGCAGGTGCGCTGCACGAACGACTTGGCCTCGGTGTTGCCCAGTTTGGTCTTGGTCTGGCCTTCGAACTGCGGCTCCTTGAGCTTGACCGAGACGATCGCGGCCAGGCCTTCCCGCACATCGTCACCGGTGAGCGCGGAGTCCTTCTCCTTGAGCAGCTTCTTCTCCCGCGCATAGCGGTTCACCACGGTGGTCAGCGCGGAGCGGAAACCCTCCTCGTGGGTGCCGCCCTCGTGAGTGTTGATCGTGTTGGCGAAGGTGTAGACCGATTCGGTGTACCCGCCGTTCCACTGCATGGCGACCTCGACTTCGAGGCCGTCACCGCTCGCCTCGAACCCGATCACCTTGCGGTGAATGGGGTCCTTGGAGTTGTTGATGTGCTTGACGAAGTCCTCGAGACCGCCGGGATAGTGGAACGTGCGCTCCTTGACCCGGGCGGTGTGCCCCTCGGCGTCCTCGGTCTCGTGACTGCCGTTGATCCGCTCATCGCGCAGCGTGATGGTCAGCCCCTTGTTGAGGAAGGCCATCTCCTGCAACCGGCGCGCCACTGTCTCCGCGTTGTAGACGGTGGTCTCGAAAACCCGCGGATCGGCCCAGTAGGTCACCGTCGTACCGGTCTTGCGGGTGGGCTCGCCCTTGCGCACCGGGTGCACCGGCTTGGAGTCCTCGTAACGCTGCCGCCACACCGACCCGTCCCGGTGGATCTCCACCTCCAACGCACTGGCCAGCGCGTTCACCACGCTCACCCCGACGCCGTGCAGGCCACCGGAGACCGCATAGGACTTGCCGTCGAACTTGCCGCCGGCGTGCAGCGTGGTCAGCACGATCTCCAGGGCCGGCCGTTTCTCCACCGGGTGCATGTCGACCGGGATCCCCCGGCCGTCGTCTCGTACCCGGACGCCGCCGTCGGCCAGCAGGGTGACTTCGACCGTGCTCGCGTAGCCCGCCATCGCCTCGTCGACGGCGTTGTCCACAACCTCCCAGACCAGATGGTGCAGACCCCGCTCCCCGGTGGAACCGATGTACATGCCGGGCCGCTTACGGACGGCTTCGAGTCCCTCGAGGACAGTGATGGAAGACGCGCTGTAGTCGTTCTTCTTGGCGGCCACGGTCCTCGGTGTCTCCTCGGGATGCGATGCGGTGGGCCGGCCGCTGAAGGTCGATGCGGCCGGCTGCGACGCCCCCGGTCCGCTCCCGTGACGCGATCCCGCTGGGGATCCCGCCCGGCCGGGTCCCGGGTCTGCTTCCATTCTACTGGTCCCCCCGGACATAGGAGGGTCAAGGACACCCCTAAACCGCTCACAGAGCCCTTGGTTCAGATCGGCATATGTCCCGACCGCCGTGAGACGGCCTTGAGGAGCCTACCGCGCGTTCAGCGGCCACTCCGGGTCCGAGTCGTACCCGACGGCATGACACGGTGTTCACAGTTGCACGACACAGCGTGCACAAGACACGGACACACCGTGCAGGAGAGACGGACACGCCGGTCAGCCGTAAGTGTCCCGGGGGCCGCGGCCGCGGACATGCCGGGGTCCGTGGTGCCAGCTCGGCGTTGCCGGACCCTGCACCCGCAACCGGGTCACCACGCCCGGTCCGACCCCGACCTTGATCCGGACGATCAGCTGCCGCTGCAACAACCGCAACTGGGTGGCCCATGCCGTGGAACTGGCCTGTACGGTCAGCTCCCCTTCGCGCAGCGACACCGGCCGAGCGTGCTCGGCGACGTCCTCGCCGACCAGCTGGGCCCACCGCCCGAACACCAGGCCACCGGACACCCGGTCCGCCCAGCCGCGGTCGGCGACCAGCCGGGCGGCCAGCCGGCCGAGTGGCTGCGGATCCCGGTCGTCGGGCCGGGCACCGGACCACCCGCGACGCCGGCGAGGCGCGCGCCCTCGGTTACCCGCGGCGCGTCCCCTCGCCCCGCCCCGCCGGTTGGCCTGCGCGGCGCGAGCGGCCTCCAACGCGGAACGGGCGATGTCGGCGCCCCGCGGCTCGTCCGGGCCAGCCTGCCCAATTCCACCGGCTGGGCTGGAAGCGGCGTCACCAGGGGCGTCACCGGTACGGCTGCGCCGGTCCGGTGAACCCGGTGAACACTCAGTCGCCAGGTCCGCTGGTCGGGTGAGTCCGGACTCCGCCTTTCCCGTGTGACGTGCACCTTTTGCCTTACTGGTTGACGACTTGTCCACACCATCCACAGGTTTATCCCCAGCCGAGCCGGTCGTTCCGGATCTGCTATCGGACACGGCGCACCTGCCCTTCGTGCACGTCGAACCAGGCACTGTCGAACTGCACGGGCACGTCGGCCGCCACCGCAGCGGTGACCAGCACCTGCTCGGCGGCCTGCGCCACCTCCGCCAGCCGGTCTCGGCGGCGGGCGTCCAGCTCGGCGAACACATCGTCGAGCAACAGCACCGGCTCGGCCCCGCCACACCGCAACATCTCATAGCTGCCCAGCCGCAGGGACAGTGCCAACGCCCACGACTCGCCGTGACTAGCATAACCCTTCGCGGGCATCCCGCCCAGGCCGATCTCGAGGTCGTCACGGTGCGGCCCGACCAGGCAGACCCCGCGCTCCACCTCGGCCGAACGCACCCGCGCCAGCTCGGAGAGCATCGCCACCTCCAGCAGTTCCACATCGGCCCTGCCGCCGTCATGAATCCCGTCCGGTACAGCCTCACCCAGACTGCTGCGGTAGTCGAGCCGGACCTCGGCGGCATCTGGCGCCACCGCGCGGTAGGCCGCGGCGACATGGGGAGTCAGTGCGACGAGCAGATCCAGCCGGGCGCCGAGCAGCTCCGCGCCGTGCCGGGCGAGATGGCCGTCCCAGACGTCCAGGGTGCGCAGGTCACCGGCCCCGGCGCTGGAGCGCCGCGCCGCGCCGGCCGACTTGAGCAACGCGGCCCGCTGGCGCAGCACGCGATCGTAGTCCGCCCGCACGCCGGCCAGCCGAGGAGCGCGCAGCACCAGCAGATCGTCGAGAAACCGGCGCCGTTCCCCAGGGTCACCCCGAACCAGCGCCAGATCCTCAGGCGCGAACAACACGGTGCGCAGCACTCCGAGCACCTCGCGAGGCCTGGGCACCGGAGAGCGGTTGAGCCTCGCCCGGTTGGTCCGCCCGGGGGAGATCTCCAGCTCCACGGTCAGTTCCCGGCCCGCGTGGACCACCGCGGTCCGTACAATGGCCCGTTGCGCCCCGCGCCGTACCAGTGGCGCATCGGTGGCGACCCGGTGTGAGCCCTGCGTCGACAGGTAACCCAGCGCCTCGACCAAGTTCGTCTTGCCCTGACCGTTGGCGCCGACCAGCACAGTGACGCCCGGCTCGAAATCGAGTTGGGCGTGCTCCCAGGATCGGAAGTCGGTCACCGCAAGCTGGCGGACGTGCATGGGCCTCTACTGCGCGTCATCCAGCGCGTCAAGCGGGGGGGTCGGGGTGGCGTGCTGCACGGCGTGCCCGCCGAACTGCTGGCGCAGCGCGGCCACCGCGCGCATCGCCGGGGAGTCGGACTGCCGGGAGGAGAACCGGGCGAACAGCGCCGCGGAGATCACCGGCAGCGGCACCGAGTGGTTGATCGCTTCCTCCACCGTCCACCGTCCTTCGCCGGAGTCCTCGACCCAGCCGCGCAGCTCCGTGAGCTTCGGGTCACCGTCCAAGGCCAGCACCAGCAGGTCCAGCAGCCAGGAGCGCACCACCGTGCCGCGTCGCCACGCCTTCATCACAGCAGGCACATCGGTGACCACTTCGGCGGCGTCGAGCAGCTCGAAACCTTCGGCGTAGGCCTGCATCAGCCCGTACTCGATGCCGTTGTGCACCATTTTCGCGAAATGTCCGGCACCGACGCTGCCTGCGTGGACGAATCCCTCATCCCGGGGTCCTTCCGGGCGCAACGCGTCGAACACCGGCATCAGCCGCTCGACGTGCTCGGTCGCGCCGCCCACCATCAGCCCGTAGCCGTTGTCCCGGCCCCACACCCCACCGGAGACACCGCAGTCCAGGTATCCGATGCCGCGCTCGGCGAGCAGCCCGGCGTTCACCAGGTCATCGGTGTAGCGCGAGTTGCCCCCGTCGACCACGACGTCGCCGGTGTCCAGCAGCTCAGCCAGCTGTCGCACGGTCTCCCGGGTCGGGTCCCCGGCGGGCACCATGATCCACACCGCCCGGGGGACGGGAAGGCGGTCGACCAGCTCGGAGAGCGAGGACACGTCGCGGCCGTCGGGACGGCGGGCGAAACCGAGCACCTCGACGCCGGCAGCACGCAACCGCTCCCGCATGTTGGCGCCCATCTTGCCAAGTCCGATGAGTCCGAGTTTCACGACGAGTCCCTCTCGGTGGTCCGGTGTGCTCACGGTAGGTCCTGTCCGGTGCGACAGCGTGCCCTGGGTCCATTGGGGTCGAGCTATCCACCGCCCTGGTGAAAAGAGTTGCCCCTTGAGAGATAAACCCAGTGACAGCAGTAGGCACTGTGGGTGGTGTGGATTCCTGCCATCGGCCCAGCTCCTACGGTTCGGCGTGCTGTGGACAGCCACCCGGTGCCTGCGGTGGACAGTGGCGGACATCGGTGGACCGTTTGTCCGGACGCTCCGGGGTCCACATCCACCAGCAGTTGTCCACAGAGTTATCCCCAGCTGTGGGTGGATCGTTGGGGACCGGGCTCGTCAAGGCTCTGTTCGGATGCACGGCTCGGGTGCGCGGTTCAGGTGCGAGCGCGCTGCTTGATGCGGGAGGTGAGCTCCTGCACCTGGTCGTAGGTACGGCGGCGCTCAGCCATCTCTTTGCGGATCTTCTTGTCGGCGTGCATCACGGTGGTGTGATCACGACCGCCGAACGTCTGACCGATCCGGGGCAGGGACAGGTCAGTGAGCTCCCGGCACAGATACATCGAGATCTGCCGCGCTTGGGCGAGCTGCTTGGTCTTGCCGGGCCCACACAGGTCCTCGATGGTCAGGCCGAAGAACTCGGCGGTCACCGCCATGATCGTCGGTGCGCCGATCTCGTGGGACTGAGCATCCGGGATGAGGTCGCGCAGCACGATCTCGGCGAGCTGGGTGTCTACCGGCTGGCGGTTCAGTGAGGCGAACGCAGTGACCCGGATCAGCGCGCCCTCCAGCTCGCGGATGTTGCGCTCGATGCGGGCGGCGATGAACTCCAGCACCTCGTCCGGTGCAGCCAGCCGGTCGCCTGCCGCCTTCTTGCGCAGGATCGCGATCCGTGTCTCGAGTTCGGGCGGCTGGATGTCGGTGATCAGCCCCCACTCGAAGCGGGTTCGCAGCCGGTCCTCCAGCGTGCCCAGGCCCTTGGGTGGCCGGTCGGAGGAGATCACGATCTGCTTGTTCGCGTTGTGCAGTGTGTTGAAGGTGTGGAAGAACTCCTCCTGGGTGCCTTCCTTGCCCTCCAGGAACTGGATGTCGTCCACCAGCAGCACGTCGACGTCGCGGTAGCGGCGCTGGAAGGCCACCTTGCGGTCGTCGCGCAGCGAGTTGATGAAGTCGTTGGTGAACTCCTCGGTGGAGATGTAGCGCACCCGCATGCCGGGGAACAGCCGTTGTGCGTAGTGCCCGACGGCGTGCAGCAGATGGGTCTTGCCCAGGCCCGATTCACCCCAGACGAACAGCGGGTTGTAGGCCCGTGCCGGCGCCTCGGCCACGGCCACCGCGGCGGCATGGGAGAACCGGTTGGAGGCGCCGATGACGAAGGTGTCGAAGGTGTACTTCTCGTTGAGCTTGGTCTGGGAGCTCGGGCGGCGGGTCGGTACCGCAGTGGTCGGGCCTCCGAAGGTCGGCCAGATCTCGTGCACCGTGGCGAGTGCGGCCTCCTCCTCGCTCTCCTCGCCGTCGTCGGCGCCCTCCTCGGGGGAGTCTCCTTGCCATGGGTGCGCACCCTGGCCGGGATAGCCGGGCCTACCTGCCCCGTGCATGGCGGTATGCGGCGGCGCGGCCGCGGTGAAAACGCCGCCCGGCGGGGGCAGGTCGGGCGGTACCGGCAGCGGGTGATCCACCTTCACCGCGAGCGAGACCTCCCGGCCCAGATGCCGGGACAGTGCCGCACTGATCGGCTCGCGCAGCACGCGCTCGATGGCGTCCTTGGCGAAGTCGCTCGGGGCGGCCAGCAGCGCGGTGCCGTCCAGTAGCCCGATCGGGCGGGTCACCCGCATCCATGCGCGTTGCTGCGGCGACAATGTTCCGGACGAGAGCTCCCGAACCACCTCGCTCCACACCTGACCGAGGTCAGTCTGCCGCTCCGACACCCCACTGACTCCCCTCCGGCCGGTGGTGGAAACCCGGTCTGTCATGGAGCCGCTGGGCGTCCACAAGGTTATCCACAGCTGTGCATGACGGTACGCCGGGTCAGCGAGCCCCAGGGGGAACACCTACCTGCCGGTCGACGGAGCCGGTGTCCTCTCCCTGGGTTCCGGAACCGTGAAGAGGGCACGCTAACAAGCCTTCGCCGCTGCCACAAGAACTCGTCGAAAGCAAGCACCGCCGGACATCGGCGTGGCGGAACCGACGCGACCGTGGGACACGATGTGATATCAGCATGTGGTCGGTTTTGACGAGGCCGGTATCTGCGCCCTACTCTCGTTCAGTCTCCCGCCCACCGGCGGGCATTCTTGCTTGCTTTCGCCCACTGACCCGACAGGGTCGGCGCGTCGTGCGGGGCGGCTCAGGGTACTGACGCCGGTGCGGGCGGGGAGATACCTCGACTCCTCGCAGTCCCGATGGCTGCGGACGATGAACTCACCGGGAGAACCACCGCCGTGACCAAGGGCAAGCGCACGTTCCAGCCGAACAACCGTCGTCGCGCCAGGACCCACGGGTTCCGGCTGCGGATGCGTACCCGCGCGGGGCGGGCGATCATCGCAGCACGCCGTCGCAGGGGTCGCAGCCAGTTGTCGGCCTGAATCGTCGGCTCGGATCCGTACGTGCTGCCCGCGCCTGCCCGCCTGACCCGACGCGAGGACTTCGCGACGGCGGTCCGGAAGGGGCGGCGTGCAGCGCGGCGCACCCTCGTCGTGCACCTGGCCGTGTCTGGTCCCTCTGAGCTACCGCCGAGGGTGGGATTCATCGTCGGGCGCACGGTCGGCGGCGCGGTGATCCGGCACCGGGTGCAGCGTCGGCTTCGCCATCTGATGCGGGCTCGGTTGACCGAATTGCCCGGTGGAGCGCTGCTGGTGGTGCGGGCACTGCCGCCGGCGGCCGGTGCAGGCAGCGCGGTGTTGGGTCAGGATCTCGACGGGGCGTTGCGACGGCTCTGCCACTCCGCCTTCCTCCCCGGCTCCGCGGTGTCCTCGTCCGCCGAGTTGCCCACGCACCCGCTTGCTGCCCCCCGCCACGGCGGCGGGCGATGACGGTGACGCCGGTGGCCTCCTCGAATCCCGGGACTCGCCCGCCTGGGCCCGTTGTTCGCCTTCTCGTCCGGCCACTGCGGTTCTACCGTCGGTGGATCTCGCCTGCGCTGCCACCGACCTGCCGCTTCTCCCCCACCTGCAGCGCGTACGCAATCGAGGCGCTCACCGTTCACGGGGTGTTGCGAGGATCATGGTTGACGACGCGACGATTGCTTCGCTGCGCACCCTGGCACCCTGGAGGGGTGGACCCAGTGCCTCCGCCGAGATCACCCCGCTCCCCCGCCGAGAGTGAGTCGCCTTGCTGAACTTCATCTACTACCCGGTGTCGGCCATCCTGTGGTTCTGGCACAAGGCCTTCGGTTTCGTGCTGGGGCCGGACAACGGCATCGCGTGGGCGCTGGCTGTGGTGTTCCTGGTGTTCTCGTTGCGTGCGCTGTTGTTCAAGCCGTTCATCAGCCAGGTGCGCTCCATGCGCAAGATGCAGGAGTTCGCACCCGAGGTCCAGAAGCTGAAGAAGAAGTACGGCGACGATCGTCAGAAGCTGAATGCCGAGGTCCAGAAGCTACAGGCGCAGCACGGGGTCAACCCCCTGGGTGGTTGCCTGCCGGTCGTGGTGCAGATCCCGGTGTTCATCGGGTTGTTCCACGTGCTGCGCTCGTTCAACCGGCCGTTCCTGACGCTTCAGCAGAACGCGCAGACCGGTAACTACGTGTTCAGCGCGGCTGATGTGCAGTCGTTCCTGCAGGCCAAGCTCTTCGGAGTGCCGCTGTCGTCGTACATCACCGAACCCGCGGCGCTACTGGCCCGGTACGGGGATATCACGCGGGTGGAGATCGCGGTGGTGGCCGTGCCTCTGACGATCATCGCCGGCATCCTGACCCATCTCACCGCCCGGCATTCAGTGGCCCGGCAGACCGAGGCACAGGCGGCCAACCCGCAAGCCGCCATGATGAACAAGGTCATGCTGTACCTGTTCCCACTCGGAGTGGTCGCCGGTGGCCCATTCTTCCCGTTGGCGATCCTGCTGTACTGGCTGTCCAACAACCTGTGGACACTGGGCCAGCAGCGACTGGTCTACGACCGGATCGACGCCGAGGAAGCGGAGAAGAAAGAGGCTGCGGTGGCGCAGCGTCAGTCCCTCGCACCGCGCCCGGGGCAGAAGCCGGTCCGGTCGAAGAAGGATGCCACTGACACCTCCGCATCAGCCGGCGAGTCGGGGTCCGGTCCGGCCCCGGCGTCCGCGGGGGCGGAATCGAACGGCTCCAGCCGCTCGGTGTCAGGTGGTTCGTCCAACGGAGCAAGTCCTGAGCATGCGGACGACTCGGCGGTTCCGGGCACAGTCCAGCCACGGCCACGGCCGCGGAAGAAGACCAACCGGAAGCGCCGCTGAGGGCGCGGCCCCTCGGAGAGGAGACTGTTGTGGCCGAGACGCTGGCGACCGAGCAGGTGACCGAAGGAGATCCGCCGAGTTCAACGCCTGAGTCCTCGCCTGGTCTGGTGGACGACAGTTCAGTAGGTACGGGCCAGACTGCTGACGCCGCCACCGAAGGCGACCCGGACCGGGTGAACGGCTCGGAGAAGATCGAGCGCTGCGGTCGGGTCGGTGAGGACCTGCTGGTGCAGGAAGGTGATGTCGCGGGCGACTATCTGGAGCGGCTGCTCGATCTCGTCGACTACGACGGCGACATCGACCTCGACGTCGAGGGCGATCGTGCGGTGGTGAGCATCGACGGTGGCGCGGACCTGGAGAAGCTCGTCGGACCCCGCGGCGTGGTACTCGAGGCGTTGCAAGAGTTGACCAGGCTCGCCGTCCAGCAGCAGACCGGCTCGCGCAGCCGGCTGATGCTGGACATCGCGCAGTGGCGATCCGCTCGACGCGACGAGCTCAGTGACCTCGGGCGATCGACCGCTGAGCGAGTGCGGGACGGCGGCGAGCCCGCCCGATTGCAGCCGATGACACCGTTCGAACGGAAGATCGTGCACGATGCGGTCGCGTCGGTCAGCGGGGTGTGCAGCGAGAGTGAGGGTGAGGAACCGCGGCGCCGGGTCGTGGTGTTCCCCTCGACGTAGCCCGATCTTGTGTGCGGGCACTGTGGACCTCGGCTGGTCGCGGGGTCCACAGTGCGGGTACGGCGGTGTCTGATGCGCCGGCTCGGCCGGCGGTGTGTGATGCGCCGGCTCGGCCGGCGGTGTGTGATGTGCCGGCTCGGCCGGCGATGCCTGATGTGCCGGCTCGGCCGGCGATGTTCCACGTGAAACGGAGACGTGGATGGACGTTGCGGCTGCGGCGCGTGCCGTGTTCGGAGATCGGTACGCGGCCGCGGAGCGTTACGTGGCCATGCTGGCCGGGCCCGGGGTCGCTCGTGGGTTGGTCGGCCCACGTGAAGCGGATCGCTTGTGGGAACGCCATATGCTGAACTCTGCGGTGGTCGGGGAATTACTGGCTCAAGGCGAACGTGTGCTGGACGTGGGTTCCGGGGCGGGATTGCCGGGAATTCCGCTGGCTCTGGCTCGCCCTGATGCGACTGTGGTGCTACTGGAGTCGATGGCTCGGCGGGTGACGTGGCTGCAGGAGGTCGTCGCGGAGTTGGAATTACCGGTTCGAGTACACCGTGGCCGGGTTGAGGATGTGGGTGTCCGGGAGGACCTCGGCACCTGGAATGTCGTGACTGCTCGCGCCGTCGCACCATTGGGTCGCCTGGCTCATTGGTGTCTCCCGCTGGTCGAATCTGGGGGCCGGCTGCTTGCGGTCAAGGGTGATCGCGCGCGTGAGGAGTCGGCACGAGATGCTGTTGCAGTGCGAGCCGCGGGCGGGGCGACGATAGAGATCGTGCAGTGTGGTGAAGTAGTCGTTCGACCACCGACAACTGTCGTCGTGGTGCGGCGACCCATGGAGCGTGTCACCCGGCGTGCGGGGGCACAAAGGAGGAAGAATCGGTGAGCGTGATCCCCGAGTGGTGCAGCGAACCGCTGGGCGGGCCCGCCGCGGACCGCCTGGTTTCACGTGAAACCGGTTCGCGCGACGTTGAGACCTCAGGGCCGGCCCCGCTCCGTTCCGTGTCCGATCTGTCACCGATATCGGTGTCGGTCTCGGGCACGGGGGTGGACGTCTCCCACCGACAGCAGGATGTACCGCCTCAGCACACCGCGTGGACCCCGATAGCGGATGAGGCGGAACGCGCCACTCGGGTGAAGCACCCCAAGGATCGGTGGCCCCGGCCATCGCGTCGTCGGGTGTTGACCGTGGCGAACCAGAAGGGTGGTGTCGGCAAGACCACCAGCACGGTGAACCTTGCGGCTGCACTGGCGCTGCAAGGGCTACGCACTCTGGTGGTTGACCTGGATCCGCAGGGCAATGCCTCCACGGCACTCGGCGTCGAGCACCGCTCCGGTACACCGTCGGTGTATGAGCTCCTGATCGGTGAGATCGCACTCAACGACGCCGTCGTGGTGAGCCCGCAATCGCCCAACCTGCTGTGCCTCCCCGCCACCCTCGATCTAGCCGGTTCCGAGATCGAGCTGGTGACGATGGTGGCCCGGGAATCGCGCCTCAAGGATGCCCTGCCGTCCTCCGCGCTCGACGAGTTGGACGTCGACTACGTCTTCATCGACTGTCCCCCCTCGTTGGGACTGTTGACCGTGAACGCCCTCGTCGCCGCACCCGAAGTGCTGATTCCGATCCAATGCGAGTACTACGCACTGGAGGGGCTCGGGCAACTACTGCACAACATCGACCTGGTGCGCGCGCACCTCAACCCCGCGCTGACCGTCTCCACCATCCTGCTGACGATGTACGACGGGCGCACGAAGCTGGCCGACCAGGTCACCGCCGAGGTCCGCAACCACTTCGGTGATCAGGTACTGAGAACCGTCATCCCGCGCAGCGTCAAGGTTTCCGAGGCGCCGGGTTTCGGCCAGACCGTGCTCATCTACGACCCGGGTTCGCGCGGCGCGATGAGCTACCTCGATGCCGCGAAGGAAATCGCCCTGCGGAATCCCGATCCCGGTGTCGGCGAGGTGCGTCGCTGATGGGTTCCGAAGGTGGTCTACCGCAGCGTAAGGGCGGTCTTGGTCGCGGCCTGGCTGCCCTGATTCCCAGCGGGCCGCCACTGACCTCGGTGGGGAGCGAGACGACATCGTCAGAGTACCGGGACGACCACGGCGACCGATCGGAAGCGGTTGGCGGCAGCGTCGCGGGAGCGGTGTACCAGGAGGTACCCACCGAGGCCATCGTGCCCAACCCCCGGCAGCCACGGCAGGTCTTCGACGAGGAAGCGCTGGCTGAACTCGAGCACTCGATTCGCGAGTTCGGGCTGATGCAACCCATCGTGGTCCGGCCGCTTGAGGTCGGCTCTTATGAGCTCGTCATGGGCGAGCGTCGTTGGCGGGCCGCCCAGCAGGCCGGATTGGACCGTATCCCGGCGATCGTGCGCAGTACCGCCGATGATGCGATGCTCCGCGATGCGTTGCTGGAGAACATCCACCGGGTCCAGCTCAATCCGCTCGAGGAAGCTGCCGCATATCAGCAGTTGCTCCAGGAGTTCGGCGTGACACATGAGCAGCTTGCATCCCGGATCGGCCGGAGCCGGCCGGTCATCACCAACACCATCCGGCTGCTTCGGTTGCCCGTCGCGGTACAGCGCCGGGTCGCCGCCGGAGTGCTCTCCGCCGGGCACGCGCGTGCCCTGTTGGGTCTGGATGAGCCGGTCAACCAGGAAGATCTCGCGGCGCGCATTGTCGCTGAGGGGCTGTCGGTCCGGGCCACCGAGGAAGCGGTCACGCTCTCCCGCAGCGAACCGCACCGCCCCAGTTCGAAGGCGGTACCACGTCGGCCCATGGAGGCTCCCGGGCTGCAGGAGCTGGCCGAGAACCTGTCCGACACCTTCGAAACCCGGGTCAAAGTGGAACTTGGCCGTAGGAAAGGTCGAATTGTCGTCGAGTTCGGATCGCTTGAGGATCTCGAACGTATCGTCGCGCTGATGGCGCCGGACGCGCACGACCGACGTCGGAGAGGGAGTGAACCCCCATCTCCGGCCCAGGGGATCACCCAGGCCGGGTTACGTCACGGTGACGGCGTCAGCGAGCGCGAGCTGTCCGGGTGACTGCCCGCTCGACCAAGTTCGCGAAGACGGTGCCCAGGTTCGTGCCGTCAGCCTCGATCGCCATCGGCAGCAACGACGTCTCGGTGAGTCCTGGTGCCACATTGACCTCCAGGAAGTGCGCCACTCCATCCGGGGTCACCACCGCATCGGTCCGGGACACGTCACGCAACCCCAGCAGCCGATGCGCGTCCAGCGCCAGGTCGGCCACCGCTGCGGCCGACTCGGCGTCCATGCGGGCCGGGCTGTGGAAGGTGGTCAGTCCGGCGGTGTAGCGAGCCGCGTAGTCGTAGAACCCGGACCGCGCCTCGATCTCCACCGCGGGAAGCGCACGTGGTCCGCCCGGCTCCTCCACCACGGTGACCGCGACCTCGACGCCCTCGACGTACTTCTCGGCCAGCACGGTGTCCCCGTACGCCAGGCACCCGACCATGGCCGCGGGTAGGTCGGCGACGTCGCGCACCACCTCCACGCCCAGCGCGGAGCCACCTTGGTCGGGCTTGAGAACCAGGGGAAGTCCGAGGTGCGCGACGAGCGCGTCGAGCATGGCGTTCGCCCCGAGATCGCTGAACGCGGTGTGCGGCAATGCGATCCAATCCGGAGTGGCCAGGCCGGCCCGGGCCAACTCGGCCTTGGCGGTCGGCTTGTCCCAGGCTCGGCGACAGGCATGCGAATCCGTGCCCACATACGGCACTTGCAGCATTTCGAGCACCGACTGCACCGCGCCGTTCTCCCCTGCCCCACCGTGCAGCGCCACCACGACGGCGTCCGGCTTGCTACCGGTGAGCCTGCCCACCAGCCTGGCGTCGATGTCCCATTCCTCGACATACATGCCGGTCTCACGCAGCGCGGTGGACAACCTCCGTCCGGAGCGCAGCGACACATCACGCTCGTGTGACAGCCCGCCGGCCAGTACGGCCACGGTGTGATCGGTCACCCCGGAACTCCTCAGTGAACTTCTCGCGGGGAACTTCTCTCGCGGGCACCCTCCGACGGTGTCCGGTCATGCAGTGTCCGGTCATGCAGTGTCCGGAGCCGGTGACTGGGCCCCGGACACCGTGCGGGGACTCACGCTACCGAAGGTGCGCAGCAGTTCGAGTTCGCCTTCCAGCACGGCGGCCAGCCGGCGCACCCCCTCGGTGATCCGCTCCGGCGTCGGGTAGCAGAACGACAACCGCAGCTGCCTGCTGCCGAAGGAATCGGCGTAGAAGGCGGTTCCGGGGACATAGGCCACCCGCTGGGTCACCGCTCGGGGCAGCATCGCCTTGGTGTCCACCCCTTCCGGCACCGTGAGCCACACGTAGAACCCACCCGCCGGGTGCGTCCACCGGCAGCCTGCGGGCAGGTACTGCCGCAGGGCCGCGAGCATGGCGTCCCTACGGTCCCGGTAGGCCTCCCGGTAGTTCTTGATCTGGCCCATCCAGTCGTGCTGGCCCAGATAGCGCGACACCACGGTCTGGGTGAACGCGGGCGGACACAACGTGGCCGACTCCATCGCCAGCACCAGCTTCTCGCGGACCGCGTGCGGCGCCAACGCCCAGCCCACCCGCAGACCAGGGGCGAACGTCTTGGAGAAGGAACCGAGATAGATCACATTGTCCGGCTCGGAGGCCCGCATCGCGGGGTAGTGCTGGCCGTCGAAACCCAGCAGTCCGTACGGGTTGTCCTCGACGATCAGCAAGCCGGCCTCGGCGCACAGCTCGAGCACTTCGCCGCGGCGCGCGGTCGCCAAGGTGACGCCGGCCGGATTGTGAAAGTTCGGGATGGTGTAGAGGAACTTGGGGGTCCGGCCCTCGGCGCGCAACCTCCGCAGCGCGGTGTCCAGCTCCGCGGGTATCAAGCCGTCGTCGTCCATCGGCACGTGCGCCACCCGCGTCTGGTACGAGGCGAACGTGGTGAGGGCACCGACGTAGGACGGTGCTTCGGCCAGCACCACGTCCCCCGGGTCGCAGAAGATGCGGGTGACCATGTCCAGGGCCATCTGCGATCCGACAGTGACCGTGACGTCGTCGGCGTGTGCCCGGATCCCCTCCAGGGTCATCACCTCACAGATCTGCTCGCGCAGCTCGGGGAGCCCCTGCGCCGAGCTGTACTGCAGTGCCGTCATACCGTCGGTGGCCACCATCTCGGCGAGCCCCTCGGCCAGCGAGTCCAGCGGAAGTGCAGGCAGGTACGGCATCCCCCCGGCGAGTGAGACGACCTCGGGGCGACTCGCCACCGCGAACAGCGCGCGGATCTCGGATGCGGTCATTCCCGCTGTACGCTGCGCGTAACGGTGCAGGTGCGGATCAAGATCGCGCTGGCTGGAACGGGTCAGCTGTCGGCCTGGCTGTTGCGGTATCACGGGCGGCGCCTTTGCTGCGGGGGTCACCTGGGAGTGTAAATGCCCGCAGCGTGGCCTCCGTCGCCTTCACTCAGGGTGGCCCCCGGCATATGCTGCCAAGGGTGCACCGCGCTTCGTTCGCGGGGTGGCCGGAGCAGTGCATGTCAGCTCAGGGAGGCCTGTTGTCGCGTCGCGTGGTCGGCGTCACCCTGGACAACCTCGACCATCTGCCCAAGAAGTGTCGTCGTTGCGTGTTCTGGGAACTCGCACCGCACATCAGGGCCCAAGCCGAGGACTTCGGTCAGACCGATCTGGAGAAGGAGGCCTGGGTATCGAGCGTCCTGCTGGAGTGGGGTTCCTGCGGCCGGATCGTGATGGCCGGCGATGTTCCGGCCGGCTATGTGCTGTACGCCCCACCCGCCGCGGTGCCCCGGGCCGCCGCCTTCCCGACCTCACCGGTCAGTGCGGACGCCGTGCTGCTCACCGCGCTCAAAGTGCTTCCCGAATTCGAGGCCGGCGGGCTGGGGCGCCTGCTGGTGCAGGCCGTGGCCAAGGACCTCACCCGGCGAGGAGTGCGGGCCGTCGAAGCGTTCGGTGATGCTCAGCCGAACGATGAGTCCAGCTGTGTGGTCCCCGCTGAGTTTCTGCAGCAGGTCGGGTTCAAGACCGTGCACGCACACCCCCGTTGGCCCAGGCTGCGCCTTGAGTTGCGGACCGCTCTGACCTGGAAGGAAGACGTCGAGGCGGCACTGGAGCGGCTGCTGACATCGGTCACCATCGCCACGCACCGGGTGGAACCCGCCCTGTGAAACCGAGCCGGATCACTCGGCGCGGGCCAGCTCCCTGCGTAGCAGATCGGCGAAGGTGAAGGTGCCGGTGGGCTGGTCGTTCTCGCCCAACAGGTAGAGCCGTTTGACGGCCACCAGCACGCCCTCGGCGACCACATCGCGGAATGCCGGGTCGAGCAGCTTGCGGCGGTCGTCCGGGTTGGTCAGGTATCCCAGTTCGATGCGTACTGCCGGCATCCGGGTCATTCGCAACAGTTCCCAGCTCTTGGGATGACTGCCGCAGTCGATCATCCCGGTACGGGCGGCGAGTTCCCGCTGGATGAATCCGGCCAGCGCCTCCCCCACCGTCGAGCTGGTGCCGTTGCCGGTCCCGAAGTGGAAGCTGGCCACCCCCTGGGCCAGCAGTGACGGGTGGCCGTCGGTGTGCAGGGAGAGCACCAGGTCGGCGCCCGCGGTGTTGGCGAACGAGGCTCGATCGGCTTCGGAGGGACTGCTGCCCGCGCTGCGCGAGAGCAGCGTCTCCATTCCGGTGGCGGCCATGCGCCCTTCCAACCGGCGCGCCAGGTCCCACATCAGATCCGCCTCGACGGCGTTGTCCCGCACCACGCCGCGGTCCGGGCCGCCGTGTGAGGGATCGATGACGATCCGCTTGCCACGTAAGGCGGGACCCGCCCGGCGGACCCGCTCCTGCTCGCGGAGGAACACCGGCCGGCCACCACGCACCTTGGGCTGCAATTGGCGCAGACCGAGATGCGTGGCAGGCCCGTACACCCCATCCGCGAAAAGGCCGTAGTCACGCTGGAAGCTCCGCAGTGCGAGCTCGGTCTGCGGCCCGAAGATGCCATCCGCCCGGCCGGCGTCGTAGCCCAGCTCCAGGAGCCGTTCCTGCAACGTGAAGACGTCGTCGCCGCGCATCGGGCGAGCCACGATGTGGGTGAGCATGCGGTCCCCGAGCCGCAGCCGGGCATCGCACAGCGCCTGGAAGGTGGCGCGACCCACGATGCCGTCGATGATCAGTCCGCGGCGCTGCTGGAAGGCCCGAACCGCGTGCTCCACGACGATGTCGAAAATGTTCGATTCTGGTTGCGGTGGGAGCAGTCTTTGCGAGGTCAACATCGCACGAACCTCGGCCACCGCCGGTCCGATGTCGCCCCGGCGCAGCAGCTGCATGCACCCCTCACTTCGAAATCGAGCGCCAGGCTCCTGAGCTCGCTTGGCGCGGGACGTAACACCCATTGTGCCCCGTCCTGTCAGAGACGGCCTCTCGGGTTGGCCGGTCCGCGCCCCCGACCGCGCGGACCGGCCGGTCCCTGCGTCAAGGACGGGCGTTCCGGGCTCCTCGGTTGCCTGCACCGGGCCATGAGTGGCGAGCCGCCTGGCTTGGATCGTACCCAGCGAGATCCCGGGTCGCCGGGCTGCTCGTCGGGCCGGATCACCCGGGCGGGATCACCCGGACGCGCAAAAGGGCGGCTCGTTCGGCGAGCCGCTCCTGCGACCTTCACCTGTATCGGGACCGACGATCAGAGGTAGTCCTCCAGGTCGGCGAGCAGTGCGGCCTTGGGCTTGGCGCCGACGATCTGCTTCACAACCTTGCCCTCGAAGAACAGGATCAAGGTCGGGATCGACATGATCTGATAGTCGCGCGACGTGCTGGGGTTCTTGTCGACGTCCATCTTCGCGATGGTGATCTTCCCGGCGTACTCAGCCGCGATCTCTTCCAGCACCGGAGCCACCAGCTTGCACGGGCCGCACCAGGTGGCCCAGAAGTCCACCAGCACCGGCCTGTCGCTACTCAGTACCTCATCGGCGAACGAATCGTCGGTCACGGTCACCGTCGGCTTGTCAGCCATATCATCTCCTGTTCCGAGATCTGGTGCTCAGGACTTCGGGCCGTGACCATAGCCACCTCCGACGAACTCGGCAGCCACGTCGGCGTTGGCGTCCAGCGTGTGTTCGGCGAGCCACCGCTCGGCGTCGATGGCGGCCGAGCAGCCGGTGCCCGCGGCGGTGACCGCCTGCCGGTAGCTGCGGTCCACCAGATCACCGGCGGCGAACACACCTTCCACGCTCGTCGCTGTGCTCGGCGCTTCGACCAGCACGTAGCCATCCTCATCGGTCGCTACCTGACCACGGACCAGGTCGCTGCGCGGATCATGCCCGACTGCCACGAACATCCCGGTCACGTCCAGTGTCGACCCGTCGGAGAGCTCAAGACCGGTGACGCCGTTCTCCCCGGCCACCTGATCGACCGTCACGCCGACCCGCCAATTGATCTTCTCGTTCTGCTGCGCCCGCTCCAGCATGATCTTGGAGGCGCGGAACTCCTTACGACGGTGCACTACTGTCACCGAGTTGGCGAAGCGGGTCAGGAAGGTCGCCTCCTCCATCGCCGAGTCGCCGCCGCCGACGACCGCGATGTCCTGGTCACGGAAGAAGAAGCCGTCGCAGGTGGCGCAGGAGCTCACACCGCGGCCCAGCAACTCCTGCTCACCGGGGGCACCCAGGTAGCGGGGCTGCGCGCCCATCGCGAGGATGATCGACCGGGCACCGTAGGCGGTGCCGTCGACCTCCACCTTCTTGATCTCTCCGGTCAGATCGACCGATGTGACGTCCTTCGCCCGTAGATCAGCGCCGAAGCGAGCAGCCTGGGCCCGCATGTGTTCCATCAATTCCGGGCCCATGATGCCCTCGGGGAATCCCGGGTAGTTCTCCACGTCCGTTGTGGTCATCAGAGCGCCGCCGTACTGGCTGCCCTCGAAAACCAATGGCTCCAGCTGCGCGCGCGCGGCATAGACCGCCGCAGTGTAACCGGCCGGTCCAGAGCCGATGATGATGACGTCCCGGATCTGTTCGCTCACGTTCGACACAACACGATCCTAGGGACGGCTGTTCCCCTGCTTGGCGGGTGCTCGTCAAGAGCACCCCACGTCAGCGTTGCACCACGTACTCGGCCAGGGTGGCGGGGTTGCCCGGCCCGCAGTCATGACCGACCACGAGCAGCCGGATCCGGGTGTTCCGATCGGCGGGCAGTGCCAGCAGTACGCCATGAGTGCCCCGCGAGGTGACCTCCAGTGCACCCAGGGGCGCAACGGCGGACTGCACGCCGTTGGCCCGCAAGCAATTCCGAAGCACCTGTGGCGGCGAGAGCGGGCCGTAGTCGGGGGCCTTGAGCGCCCGATCCAGCGCCTCCGCGAGGTTGTTCCGGGTGAGCACCGGCGGTTCCGACGGCTGGACCCCGATAGCGCTGCCGAAGGCATCGCTGGCCCGTGGAGTGCCGGTGATCTCCCACTGCACCCCGGACAGGGCCGCGACCCCCACCGCGGCGGCCGCGGCCGTCAGAATGCCGAAACTGGCCCATCCGGTCCGCCGGCGTCTCCGCACCGCCAGTTCGGCCATCGGCACGGGCAGCGATGTCTGCGCTTCGGCGTCCAGCGCTGCGTCGAGCCGGTTCGCCACGTCCTCGGGCATCCGGGGAGTGCGCTGATGCGGCAGAGCGCCCAGGTCCGCCACGGTGGCGTCGAGAGCGGCCAGCATCGTGCCGGCCCGCGAATCGGCGCTCACCCGACGATGCAACGCGGCGCTGATCTCCTGGTCGAACAACCCGGCGTGCAGGTCGGCGAGAAGCTCCAGCGTCAACGGAGCTCCGGCCGGGTCATCGGCCGGGGGTGTCTGGCCACCCGGCTCGGCCGGGGGTGTGCGATCGGTTCCGGTCATCATTCCTCCCCTCGCGGCCGCACCGTCACGACGTCCGATGAGACGTTTGCATTCGCATCGGGGTTCCGCAGATGTCCGAGCAGTACCGCCATCCGGGCCCGGCCACGAGCGCATCGGCTCTTCACGGTCCCCTCGGCGATTCCGAGCAGTGCGGCGGTCTCCATGACCGAGTACCCCTCCACATCCACCAGGACGATCGCGGCACGTTGCTCGAAGGGCAGTGCATCCAGTGCCTCGCCCACCGCGAGCTGGGTTTCCCGCTCCGCCATCGCATCCCGCGGTGCCGCCGGTTCGCCCGGTCCGACATCGGGCAGCGGGACGGTGGGCCGGGACTGGCGCCGCCGGATCCGGTCCAGGCATGCGTTGACCACGATCCGGTGCAACCAGGTGCTTACCTGAGCCTGGCCGCGAAACGAACCGGCTGAGCGGAACGCGGAGAGGAAAGCGTCCTGCAGGGCGTCGGCCGCCTCGTCAGGATCGCGCACGGTGCGCAGCGCGACGGCCCACATCCGGTCCCGGTGCCGTCGCACCAACTCGGCGAAGGCCTGCTGGTCCCCGGCGGTGTGTGCCGCGATCAGTTCGGCGTCCGAATTGCCAGAGATCACCCCGGGTAGGATAGCGCTGGTCAGCTGGCCCGTTGTTGCACCCCGACCTCGCTGATCTTGGACCGATTGTGATCCCCCCCTCCGCCCAGTCCGGTGATCCACAGCAGCAGGTACTGGGTCGGTGGTCCGGGCTGCAACTGAATCTGCGTCGCCCGGTCCCGCAGGAGGGCTCTGCCGACCAGGACGGTGCTCGCCAGCGGGGCGTTGCCCGCTGCGGCGGTACGCACCTCGAGCACGGTTCCCGGACTGGGCGAGTCGATGCTCACCGACGACACCGCAATGGGCCTGGCGAAGCGGAGCATGACGCCGAGCCCGGGCTTGAACGCGGGGAACTGCTGGTAGTAGGAGTCGGTCGACCAGCTGGTGTTCGGGTTGCCGTCGACGAGCAGGCGCACGTCCTCCTGATTGTCGGGAGTGCCCTGCCCGGACGGGTCGTAGACCGACAGCGAGGTGACCGGTATCGGCGTGGGTGGCTGAGCCGGGCCCGCCGCCGGTGCGGGTGATTGCCCTGCCCGGGTGGCGGAGGGACCGGCGACGATCACCGGTGGCGGACCGTTCGTGCGGTCGGAGAACACCGAAGCGAGCTGCACGCCCGCGTAGCCGAGGATCAGCAGCGTGGCGCCTGCCAGTGCGGTCAAGGACATGCCGAGCCTGATCCGGCGTTGCCTCAGAGCGACCTCCGGATCCGCCTGGGCGGCCCGTTCCTCGGCCGGCGCGGCGAGCAGGTCGAGATCCTCGGGTGTGGCCGCGTTGAACTCCAGCATCCGCGCCACCGCGGCGCCGGTGTGCACGCCTCCCGCGCCCGAACCGGCAAGACAGCGAAGCGCCAACGCGGACAGCTCCACCGGCACCTCGGGGCGCAGTGCCCGGGGACTGAGCGGTGAGCCGTCCGGTCCGATCGGAGGAGGTGACAGCCGGCCAGATCGGTCGGGCAGCGGCCAGTATCCGGTGAGCAGCAGGTAGAGCACGGCTCCCACACCGCGGATGTCATCCTGCGGACTGCTGTCCGGCGGCGGGCCGGGGAAGGCGAGGCGGGCCCGGCCGTCCGGACTGACCCTGATTCGTTGTGGCTGGTCGCAGCCCAGGATCAGGCCGGCGCGGTGTGCGGAGTCGACGGCGTCGGCCAGCGGGGCCAGCATGCCTGCGGCCACTGACGGCGGTGGTAGGTCGTCGCGGACCAATTCCAGCAGGTCACGACCCGGGGTCCACTCGGCGACCACGGCCGCGACGGTCCGGCCGGATTTGCTGTCCGGGTCCAACACGTCCAGCACCCGCGCCGCACCAGCCGCCACCAGGCGAGCCGAGCGCAATGCGCGCTGAATGACCGAGCGCAACTGATCTTCGGCGTCGGTGTGTTCGGGCTCGGCGATGAACAGGGTCAGCGCCACGTCGCGTTCCAGTACCAGGTCACGTCCCTGCCACAACTGCGCAGCGCAACGGTCGTCGCGGCCGACTTCGGACACCAGCCGGTAGCGACCCCGCTCGAGAAGAGCTCCAGGGGTCGGCCAGGGGGGTCCCGACCTGCGAACCCCCGTCCCTGCCTGCCCGCTCACCGAGTTCGTCATCCTCTCCGCACGCCTCTGTACGCAGCCCCGCCCCCGAGCGACGCCGCGGAGAAACTACGTCCCAGGGTACGGGCCTAGGCGGCTATTCGGGTGGCGGACGATGGGTGAACCGAGCAAGCACGGGCCGTACCACTGCGGTCAGTTCGGGAGTGCGTAGCACAAGCAGAGCAATCCCCATCACCACGCCGACGAGCACGGTGGTGAGTGTGAGGTCCAGCCACGCCCCGGCGACCCCGTCCAGGTCGAGTACTCCGCGCATCCCCAGGACCAGGCCGACGGCGGGCACGGCCGCCAGAACGGTCTTACCGAGGGTGAGCAGGATGCGAGCAGTCTCCACCCGGCCCAGCCGCATCCGTAGCCATACCTGCCCGATCACCGCGCCCACCAGGAAAGACAGCGAGTTGACGGTGGTGAGCCCCAGCACCACGTCCGGGCCGGACAGCAGCAGCGGGCAGGCCAGCAGGAGCGGCACCTTGACCGCCACCATCATCGCGTTGATCATCGTAGGGGTCCGGGCGTCGGCCATCGCATAGAACACCCGAAGCTGCAGCATCGTCACCGCGTAGGGCAGCAGACCGAAGGCCGAGACGGCGAGCGCGACACCGAGCCGCTCAGCGTTGCTGCCCGCCTTGCCCAGCGAGAACAACGCGACGCCGATCTGCTCGCCGGCCAGCGTGGCCACCACGCTGATCGGTAGCAGCAGCACGATGAGGTACCGGCTGCCCAGGGACATGTCGTCGACCACGGCCCGCAGATCGCCGTGCGCGGCTGCCCGGCTCATTCGGGGCATGATCGCGGTCAGCAGTGAGTAGCCGAGCACCCCGTACGGCAGCTGCAGCAACAGCCAGACCAGGCTGTAGATGACCACGCCACCCGGGTCGCCCTGCGCGGCAGCCCGGGTGGTGACCAGGTAACCCAGCTGCCCGACCACCACGTAGAGCACGAACCAGGCCGCCATCCCGCCGGCCTGGCTGAGCCGGGGATCCCACCCCCACCGCCAGCCGAAGCGGAACCCGGCGCGCCGCAGCGAAGGCACCTGCACCAACGCCTGCGCGATGATGCCCGCCGTCGTGCCCAGGCCGAGTATCAGCAGTTTCGGCTCGCCCATCTGCACCGGATCGACGCTGATCTGGCCCGGAACCAGCAGATAGACCAGTAACGTGGCCAGCACGACGACGTTGTTGAGCACCGGTGCCCACGCCGGGGGACCGAACACGCTGCGGGCGTTGAGGATGGCCCCGAACAGCCCGGAAAGACCGTAGAACAGGATCTGCGGGAGCAGCAGGTAGGCGAACGTGGTGGCCAGTTCGGGGTTCGCGTTCTTGGCATCGCCGAGAAACAGCCAGGCCAGCAGCGGTGCCGCGGCGACGGCGAGCACCGTGGCGATGCTCAGCGCGACACAGGACAGTGTGATCAACCGCTGGGTGTAGGCCTCACCCTGATCAGCGTCCTCGTTCGCCGCTCGCACCAGCAGCGGCACCACCACACTGGTCAGCACGCCACCGAGGAGGATCTCGTAGAGCATCATCGGCAGCGTGTTGGCCACCGTGTAGGAGTCGTTGAGCAGCGCCAGACCGAGCACGGCGGCGAGCGCGACCTGGCGCAGGAAACCGGTGATCCGGCTGACCAGGGTGGCCACCGCCATCGAGCCGGTCGCGCCGGCCAGCGACTTCGGTGCCCGCGTCGTGCTCTGCGTGATGTCCACTCCTCACCCGGTGTTCCGTGCCTGGCGCGCCCGGCGCATGATGCGGCGGGTCACCAGGACGATCAGGACGACGGCGGCGCCCGCGGTGAGCGTAATCGTGGTGGCACCGAATGCGGTGGAACGCAGCTGCAGGGTGCTCGGTGAGCCGAGGGGTGTGCCGCTCGGAGTGCTCAGCCGGGCGGCGATGCTGAACTGGCCCGGCCGGGTCACCTCCGCGGGTATCACCAACTGCCGGGTGCTGCGCGCGGGTATCAACTGCAGGCCGACCGCCCCGGAACGCAGCCCGGCGATCTCGGACAGGGTGAGCTGCACCTGCACGCCGACCGGAAGCTCGTTGCTCACGGTGATCAGCAGCGGGGAATCCGACGCGGCGAGCGTGTAGGCCCCGGCCGGGGGGACGATCCGCACCGCCTGGCGGATCAGGTTCAGATCATCGCGCACGGTGTTCGTCACCTGGGCGGCCCGATCGGGCCGGTCGTCCCAGGCCGACGACATGCCGCGCAGCAACCCCAGCCGTAGCGGGTCGAGCAGATCAGCCGGCTTCAGGTCCGTCGCCGCGTCGGGTACGGTCGCGCCCTGCAGATCCCGTAGCATGTCCCGAGCCGCTGCGACCTCCGCGGTGACCGCCGGTGGCAGCTCGGTGTTCCGGGCCGGTCGGGGATAGTCCACGGCGACGGCGGGGCCGGTCGGATGGGAGTCCGCCATCCCGGCCAGCTCCCTCGGAGCGAGGAAGCCCGTATCGAGCAGTCCACGAGCGGTGCGCAGCAACGCGGTAGCCTCCAGCCCGCCCGCCTGCCAGCGGCGTGGCGGAACCAGCAGGATCGGCTGGCGGCCCGGATCGATCGCGGCTCGGTAGATCAGCGCGCCCAGTCCGTCCTGAGCGGCCAGTGCGCCCGCGGTATCGGTGGGGCGGGCGGCCACGGTGGTGCCGGTGTCGCTGGGTTGCTGAGGTTCCGGCTCGTCCACCAGCGCGTTGGGGTCCAGTGCGCCGGCCAGCAGCGGGTCCACGAGCAGACCGGTGGGAACGGCGGAGCCCGGAACCGGCGCCCCGGTGGCGAGGCCGACGACGTTGCCGGTCTGTGGTTGCGGGGAGACCCCCCGTGGCTCCAGCAGCACCGCATGGGTCTGCAGCGCGGTGAGGTCGCTGAGCGTGCGCCCGTCGAGCACACCGGCTGCCGGCCAGCTGACCCCGTTCAGTGGCTGAACCCCCAGCAGGTTGCGGACCAGCCCGACACCGGTACTGGTGGCCAGGGCCTCCAGATCGGTGAGTCCGGCTCGAGACATCGCCACCAGGTCGGGATCGGCATAGGGCAGTGCCAGCACGCAGCGACCCTGGACCACGCGGCGCAGCCGATCGAGCCAGGTCTGAGCGTTCTTCGATCCGGTGCCCGGCGTGACCCCGCCGGGATGGGCCACCCCGTAGCCGTGGCTCATCCCGTCGATCGTCTCCAGCAGCAGCGGGTCGACCGCGACGCAGACCGCCGCGGCGAGCGGTGACCCAGGTGGCACGGCCTGCTCGAGCGCGCCGACCAATCCGTCCAGCCGTCCCCCGGGCGCGATCTGGGTGGCGACTGGATCCCCGGCACCGGACCCGTCGCCCTCGAGCAGGATCTGCTTGTCCGGAGCGGTGGGCAGCCGGGCCGGTTCCGCGGCGAGTGGCCACACCACGGTCAGCGGGGTGGGCTGCGGGGGCGGCGGCAGTGCCGGGCCCGGCGGCGCACCGGGGACGTCCGGGGGCGTCCCGAGCACCGGGAGTAGGATCGGAACCACGGCCAGCCGGGCGGTGTCGCCGTAGTCGGGCTTGCCGTTGAGGTTCACCAGCAGCGGATACACCCCCGGCTCGTTGATCTGCAGCGACTCCAGATCGGCGCCGCCACGCAAGGGCACCTCGAGTTGGAACGGGATGCTCTGCCCCGGGGCGAGGTCGCCGGGCAGCGGGCTGAAACGCGTCCAGTGCGGCGCGCTGGGCACCCCGCGGATGGCCCTCGACGCCGTCTCGTCTGAGGTCACCGGATCGTCGCGTTGTAGCCGGACCCCGAGCTTGGTGATGGGCCGGTCCCCGACGTTGGTGATCCGCCCGCTGACCCTCAGCACCGGAGCGCTCGCGGGCGTGACCACCCGCGGCGACATGTCGGTCAGCTCGATCCTGGCCAGCGTCTGAGGTCGCTCGGGTTGCTGCGCAACCAGCGGGACTCCGGGGTGCGCGACCTCGGAGTGCGCGAGGGCACTGCCGGGTTGCAACAGCCCCCACGAGAGCACCACCAGCAGCGCTGTGGCGCCCATCCGGTAGCGGTGTCTCACGCGGGGTCCGCGAGCAGGTCGGTGGCCAGGCGGACCAGCCGCCGCTCGTCGGCGTATGCCAGCCGCTGTTGTAGATCCGGCAGGGGTACCCAGGCGACCGCGGTGACCTCCACGTCGGCGTCGGACAGCTCTCCCCCGAAGGCACGCAGCAGGAAGTGGTGCACCGTCTTGTGCACCCGGCGGTCGTCGGCCACGAACCAGTAGTCGATGCTGCCCAGGGCTGCCACGACCGCGGCAGCGATGCCGGTCTCCTCGGCGACCTCGCGGACCGCCGCCTGCTCGGCGGTCTCGCCGTTCTCGATGTGCCCCTTGGGCAGCGACCATAGCAGCCGTCCCCGCCGGTCCAGTCTGCCGATCACAGCGGCCCGGCCGTTCTCGGCGTCCACCACCAGCCCGCCCGCCGACGTCTCGATGACGGTACGCATCCGCCGCGCCCGGCGTCGGCCCTGCCCGGACGTCTGTGCCGCGGTGCCGGTGGGGCCGGTGTCGTGCTGGCCGGTGTCGTGCTGGGCGGGCACTGCGTGATCGGCGTCACCGTCGTTGCCGCTGTTGCTCCGGCCTGTCCGGCGCCTGGCGGGCTTGTGCCGGCCGCCCGTCTTGCGGGCAGCTTTGTCGCGGCCGGGCCTGCCGGACGACGAGGGCATGGCGCCGATGGTATCGGCGCGGCCGGGTGGTCTCCGGGCACCGCGGGCCGGGCCGCTCCCGGCCACTGCGATCCGGCAGGTCCGCGGCGATTACCCTGGGCTGCTGTGTCGCCTTCGCCCCCCGCCGTCCGAAACCCTTCCGCCGGCCGAAACCCCTCGGCGGTCCGACATCACAGCCCCTCCTTGCACACGGCACAGCAGAATGCCGTCGTGGAGCTGTTGCGGGTCGCACCGGTCGCCGACGAGCTGGCGACGCGGTTCGCCGCGGCCGGCCATGCGCTGTACCTGGTGGGCGGCAGCGTCCGGGACGCTCTGCTCGGCCGGCTGGGTACCGACCTGGACTTCACCACCGACGCGCGGCCGGAGGCCACCCGGCGCATCCTGTCCGGCTGGGCGGACGCCGTCTGGGACACCGGGATCGCGTACGGCACCGTCGGTGCGGAGAAGTCCGGCACCCACTGCGAGATCACCACCTACCGGGCCGACCGGTACGACCGGGTCTCCCGCAACCCTGAGGTGGTCTTCGGGGACAGCCTGGAGGGCGACCTGAAGCGTCGTGATTTCACCGTGAACGCGATGGCCGTCGACCTGCTCGCCGGATCCGGCCAGCGGGGCAGCCGGTTCGTCGACCCGCACGGTGGAATGGCCGCGCTGGCCCGCCGGGAATTGGACACCCCGGCCGCCCCGCAGGAGTCCTTCGCCGACGATCCGCTGCGGATGCTGCGGGCCGCTCGATTCGTCTCCCAGCTCGGCTTCACGCTGGCACCCCGGGTGCAGGCAGCGCTGGTCGACATGGCACCCGAGATCAGTCGTATCACCCCGGAGCGGGTCCAGTCGGAGCTGTCCAAGCTGCTGCTCGGGGCGCACCCACGCCGGGGTGTGGAACTGATGGTGGACACCGGGCTGGCCGAGCAGGTGGTGCCGGAGCTGCCCGCGATGCGCCTGGAGATCGACGAGCACCACCAGCACAAGGATGTCTACTCCCATTCGCTGACGGTGCTCGAGCAGGCCATCGCGCTGGAGGACGACGGTCCCGATCTGGTGCTTCGGCTGGCCGCGTTGCTGCACGACATCGGTAAACCCGCGACGCGGCGGCACGAGACGGGCGGCGGGGTGAGCTTTCACCACCACGAGGCGGTCGGGGCCAAACTGGTTCGCAAGCGATTGCGCGCCCTGCGGTACCCGACGCAGGTCGTCGAGGATGTCGCCCAGTTGGTGTTCCTGCACCTGCGTTTCCACGGCTACGGCCGGGGCGAGTGGACCGACTCGGCGGTGCGCCGCTACGTCACCGACTCCGGTCACCTGCTGCCTCGGCTGCACCGGCTCGTTCGGGCCGACTGCACCACCCGCAACCGCCGCAAGGCCGCCGCGCTGCAGCGCACCTACGACGAGCTCGAGGCACGTATCAAGCGGATCCGCGCCGAGGAGGATCTGGCGCGGGTGCGCCCGGACCTGGACGGCAACGCCATCATGGAGCTCCTCGGGCTGGAGCCGGGACCACTGGTCGGCCAGGCCTGGCGGCATCTCAAGGAGGTGCGCCTGGATCGTGGCCCGCTGTCGCGTGCCGAGGCGGAGGCCGAACTGCGCCGCTGGGCGCAGGACAATCTCCGGGGCTGAAGCCGGCCGATCCGCCCGCACGCAATCCGGATGCATGTCGCGGAATTCCGGCTAGCGTGCATGTCGTGCATCCTGACGAGGCCCTGGTCGTCCTGCTCGATGAGCAGCTCCGGCCCTGCGGAGAGCTGCCCAAGTCTCGGGTTCACCACCGGGACACCCCGCTGCATCTGGCGTTCTCCTGTTACGTCTTCGACAGCGCCGGCCAGGTGCTGATGACCCGGCGGGCCGTCACCAAGCGGACCTGGCCGGGGGTGTGGACCAATTCCTGCTGCGGGCACCCGCTGCCCGGCGAGTCCGCCACGCAGGCGGCGACGCGACGGTTGCGGGAGGAACTGGGCTTGCGGCTGGTGCGCGCCGAGGTGGCGCTGCCCGATTTCAGTTACCGGGCGGTGGCACCGGACGGGGTGGTGGAGAACGAGTTCTGCCCGGTGCTGGTCGGCGGGGTCGAAGGGCAACCCCGGCCCAACCCTGCCGAGGTGCTGGAATGCCGCTGGGCGCCGTGGCCGGAGGTGGTGAGCCTGGCGTCGGTGGCTCCGTGGGCGGTCAGTCCCTGGGCGGCGGCTCAGATCCCGCTACTGGCCGGACTGGGTACCCCGCCATGGTCGCTGCTGTGAGCCGGCGTCCGGGCGAGGTGGTCCGCGTGGCCGAGCGATCGATCAGGCCGTGCACGACCGCTGCGACGAGATAACCCGCGGCGGCGAGCATCAGGAGCCCGGGGGCTCGGCCATCGGCCGGTACCACCACGGCGGCGAGCGCGATGGCCAGTACGTATCCCACATTGAACACCGTGTCGTAGAGCGCGAAGACCCGGCCGCGTGCCTCGTCTCCGATGTCGCCCTGCACCGCGGCGTCCAGGCTGAGCTTGATCACCTGTCCCGTCGTGCCCAGCGCGAACGCCGCGGCCAGCATGGTGGACATGATCATGGGTAGGCCGAGCCCGATGATGACGGCCCCGGCGGCGAGCAACGCGCCGCGCACGGTGCGTCCCCGGCCGAACCTGCTCACCAGCAGCGGAGTGAGCACTGCGGCCAGCAGCATCCCGGCAGCTCCCGCGGCGAGCACCTGGCAGACCCCGGTGAGGCCGGAGCGCAGCAGTCCGTGGGAGGTGAACGTGTAGCGATAGAGCAGGAGGGTCACCAGCGTCGCGATGCCGAACGAGAGCCGATGCGCCGCCAGTGCGACCAGGCCCGCGGCGACGCTGCGCGCCCTGGCGGCCGCGGCCAGGCCGTCGCGCAGCCCCCGGGCGATCGCGATGATGGGCTGGGCGGCCTCGTTCGTGGCATCTGGACCGAGCCGCCCGCACCGAAATCCGGCCGTGATCACAGCCGAAGCCAGCGAGCCGAGCACCGCGGCCGCGGTCACCCACCCCGAGCCGATGTCTCCCGCTCCCATCAGCCCGCGCAGCCCGATCGCGCACATCCCACCCAGGACCGCGACCGCGGCACCGATGGTGGCGGCCAGCGCGTTCGCCTCCACCAGATGCCGGCTCGGCACCACATGCGGTAGTCCGGCCGACAGACCGGCCAGCACGAACCGGCTCACCCCGGTCACCAGCAGCGCTCCGAGGTACAGCGGCACACCGGCCAGCCCGGTGCCGACGGCGAGGGCCACCAGCACGATCAGCGCACCGCGCAGCAGGTTGGCCCGCACCAGCACCCGGCTGCGGTCCCAGCGATCCAGCAGCGCGCCCGCGAACGGTCCCACCAGGGAGTACGGCAACAGCAGCACGGCGAGTCCGGCCGCGATCGCCACCGGGTCGGCCTGCCGCTCCGGGTTGAACAGGACGGCGCCGCCCAGCCCCGCCTGGAAGATCCCGTCCCCCCACTGCGCGGCGAATCGAGACGCCAGCAACCGGCGGAAACCGGGAGTACCCAGCAGGCGGCGCACGCCGGCCCGGTCGGTCAAGCCGGCAGGGGCCACGTCCAGCAACGCACTCACGACGGGTCAGGCTAAACGTGCCGCGGGTGGCTCAGTAGCGGCGGGGCCTGGATGTCACCCTCGGCTGCGGGGACTGTTGTCACCATCGTGACATGCGGAATCATGGTGAAGGTGTACGTCGCGGATGAGGTGGAGGCGGGTTCCGCGCTGGTCGCCGCGCCCGGGCTGCGGGATCCCAACTTCCGCCGCACTGTTGTCCTGATCATCGAGCATCGCGCCTCCGGCACGCTGGGTGTCGTGCTCAACCGCCCCAGCGAGGTGCCGGTGCGCGAGGTGCTGCCGTCCTGGGGGCCGTACGCCACGGTGCCGCAGGCGCTCTATGTCGGTGGTCCGATGGAACAGCGCGCGGCGCTGTGCGTGGCGGCGCTGCCCGCCGGGGTGGACGCCGGGAGCACCGAGGGCATGATCAGCGTGCGGGGACCGCTTGCCCTGGTCGACCTTGATGCCGACCCGGACCTGATGGTGCCGCGGCTGCGGGGGCTGCGGGTGTTCGCCGGGTACGCCGGCTGGGATCAGGGCCAGCTCGACGGCGAGATCGATCGCGGGGACTGGGTCGTGGTGCCCGCACTGGTCGATGACGTGCTGGCTCCGGCGGGTGTCGACCTGTGGGGGCGCACATTGCGCCGTCAGGGCCTGCCGCTGGCGTTGCTGGCGACCTATCCCTCCGACCTGTCCGAGAACTGAGACCTGTCCGAGAACTGAGTCGCCGGCGCCGCGCATCCGCCTGCACCGCAGGCGCAGCCCTGGCAGCCCGTGGGTGACTCAGGCACGGTGACCGCCACCCGGTGACCGAGCAGCCCACCTGTGATCAGCAGTGCGAGGGCACCCACGCCCGCCACTCCGACGATCACCATGAGCAGTACTCCGCCGGACCCCAGCCCCAGTGCGCCCGCGACGGCACAGATCACGCCGGCCGCCAGCACCGGCGGTGCGGCCACCCGGTTGGCGATCGCGAAGGCCGCGTCCGAGCGCAGCGTCGCAGCCGTGCGGACGCCGGCGAACCGGTTGCGTGGCAGCCGTCCCCACCAGCCCAGCAGACCCACCGCGCACAGTGCCGCGCCGACGACGAGCAACACCGCACCGAGAACTGTCGACGCGAGCACGGGACCAGGGTACGGCGGCCGGGGTCCGGTGCTCCAACGTGCCGGCATCACCGGCTATCGTGGGATGCATGAGCCCAGCCCGACAGCTCCTTCCAGGGCCGCGCTGACCGGCAGACGAGTCAGCGCGGCGACCCCTCACGGCCTCAGTGCCTGGGGGGTTTCTTATTGCCTGGGTGTCGATGGGCGGAGCCCGGAAGGGACGATCATGAGCAGCACCGATCCCGCGGGGGACATCCCGCCATACCGCTACACCGCGGCGCTGGCCGGGGACATCGAGCGCAGATGGCAGGACCGTTGGACCGAGGAAGGGATATTCCACGCGCCCAACCCGGTGGGACCGCTGCGCCCGTCGGACGACTCAAGCCCGCCGGACAGCTCGGGTGCCGGTTCAGGAGTCGCCGAGGTGCCGGAGGACAAGCTCTTCGTCCAGGACATGTTCCCCTACCCGTCCGGGTCCGGGCTGCACGTCGGTCACCCACTGGGCTTCATCGGCACCGACGTCTTCGCCCGCTATCACCGGATGTCCGGGCGCAACGTGCTGCACACGATGGGCTTCGACGCCTTCGGGCTGCCCGCCGAGCAGTACGCGGTGCAGACCGGAACCCACCCTCGGACCACCACCGAGGCGAACATCGAGCGCTACCTGACCCAGATCCGCAGGCTCGGACTGGGACATGACGAGCGGCGCCGCGTCGCCACCACCGACGTCGAGTACTACCGGTGGACGCAGTGGATCTTCCTGCAGATCTACAACGCGTGGTTCGACGCCGATCAGCGCCGGGCCCGCCCGATCGGTGAGCTGGAGTCCGAATACGCGCGGGGCAGGCGCGCCACGCCGGATGGCCGCGGGTGGTGCGAACTGACCCGTGTCGAGCAGCAGACGATCATCGACTCTCACCGGCTGGTCTATCTCTCCGAGGCACCGGTGAACTGGTGTCCGGGGCTGGGGACCGTGCTGGCCAATGAGGAGGTCACCGCCGACGGTCGCAGCGACCGAGGTAACTTCCCGGTGTTTCGGCGCAATCTACGCCAATGGATGATGCGGATCACCGCATACGCCGATCGGCTGGTCGATGATCTGGACCGGCTGGACTGGCCGGAGAAAGTCAAGACCATGCAGCGCAACTGGATCGGACGCTCGCACGGTGCCCGCATCCGGTTCCCGGTCGGGGGCTCTCCAAGTACCGCCAACCCAGGGTCTGGGGGTACGTGGAGAGCTACCGACATCGAGGTTTTCACTACGCGCCCGGACACACTCTTCGGTGCGACCTACCTGGTGCTGGCCCCGGAGCACCCGCTGGTGTCCGACATCGCCGCCCCGCAGTGGCCCTCTGATGTCGATGAGCGCTGGATCGGCGGGGCCGCCACCCCGGCCGAGGCGATTGCCGGGTATCGGCGAGCCGCCGCGCAACGCTCCGATCTGGACCGCCAGGAGAGCCGGGAGAAGACTGGCGTGTTCACCGGCTGCTACGCGACCAATCCGGCGACCGGCGGGCGGATCCCGGTGTTCATCGCCGACTACGTGCTGATGGGCTACGGCACGGGCGCGATCATGGCGGTTCCGGGACAGGACCAGCGTGACTGGGACTTCGCCGAGGCGTTCGGACTGCCGATCGTGCGAACCGTGGCCCCGCCGGAGGGCTTCGAGGGTCAGGCCTACGTCGGAGAAGGACCGGCGATCAGTTCCTCGTTCCTGGACGGGCTGGGCATCGAGGATGCCAAGAAGGCGATCACGGCCTGGCTGGAGGCGGGCGGTGCCGGGCAGGGCACTGTGCAGTACAAGCTGCGCGACTGGCTGTTCGCGCGGCAGCGGTACTGGGGTGAACCGTTCCCGATCGTCTACTCCGTCGAGGGCGAGGACCTCGGCCAGCCGTATCCGTTGCCCGAGTCGATGCTGCCCGTTAAGTTGCCCGATGTCGCGGACTACTCGCCGACGACGTTCGATCCGCAGGACGCGGACTCCGAGCCGGCCCCCCCACTGGCCAAGGCCACCGACTGGGCCGAGGTCCGGTTGGATCTGGGTCCGGCCGGTGGTTCTCCCGGCCTGCGCACCTACCGCCGCGACGTCAACGTCATGCCGCAGTGGGCAGGGTCGTGCTGGTACCAGTTGCGCTACATCGACCCGGCCGACACCGACGCGATGTGCGATCCGGTCAATGAGCGGTACTGGATGGGCCCGCGACCGGAGCTGCACGGTCCAGACGACCCGGGCGGCCTGGATCTCTACGTCGGCGGTGTCGAGCACGCCGTGCTGCACCTGCTGTACGCTCGGTTCTGGCACAAGGTGCTCTACGACCTGGGGCACGTCTCCTCCGAAGAGCCCTACCGGCGGCTGTACAACCAGGGCTACATCCAGGCATATGCCTACACTGACGCGCGCGGCGTCTACGTCCCTGCCGAGGAGGTGGCCGAGGAGCCCGACGGACGTCACACCTGGCAAGGCCAGGAGGTACGGCGCGAGTACGGCAAGATGGGCAAGAGCCTGCGTAACTCCATCTCTCCGGACGAGATGGCCGACGCCTACGGCGCCGACACGCTGCGGGTGTACGAGATGTCGATGGGGCCACTGGACGTCTCACGGCCCTGGGCCACCAAGGACGTCGTCGGTGCGCATCGTTTCCTGCAGCGGCTGTGGCGAAACCTGATCGACGAGACCACCGGTGAACTGCGGGTGGTGGACACCGAACCCGGCCCGGGCACCCTGCGCTTACTGCATCGCACGATCGCCGGGATTCGCGAGGACTACGCCGCGCTGCGGACGAACACGGCGATCGCCAAGCTGACCGAGCTGAACAACCACGTCACCAAGATCTACGCTTCCAGCGAGGGCACCCCGAGGGCGCTGGCCGAGCCACTGGTCCTGCTGCTGGCGCCGGTGGCCCCGCACGTCGCGGAGGAACTGTGGGCGCGGCTGGGTCACGGCATGTCGCTGGCGCACGGGCCGATCCCGGAAGCCGACGAGCGCTATCTGGTCGAGGACACCGTGGAGTAC
>DASXOV010000062.1:0-2592 GCA_036494005.1 Pseudonocardiaceae bacterium
CCAGCTCCGGGCGATCCGTATTGGGACGAGCAAACCTTGGCCGACACCCAAACGCGCTACCCCCGGGCCGATCTGACGCCCTACCGCTAGAGGACCGGGCAGCTGAACGCATGCAGCTGTGCGGGCTCTGCGGCGACACCCCCAGCTGGTGCGCGACCTCAATAACCCGGTCCCCGGACTGCACCGCCAGCACGGCCCAGTACCGGAGTTCCACCCTCGATATGACGATCAGTGCCAATTAGCGGATCCTTGTGCCGGGTGACGCTGACGCAGGGTTCTGGTTTGCGGACCTTGAATCGGGCGATGGGTTTGGTGGTCGTGCGGCCGGTCTCGGCCAGCAGCTGGTCGCCGTTGTAGATGCGGAAGGTATGGTCGGCGGACTCGACGGTCAGGGTTCGTCCAGCGTGGACGATTCCGATGTGAATGCGTTGCCGTGCATGGTTATGGTGCCGCGGCTGCTGACCCGACGTTCGACTTGGACGGGTTCGGCTGCTGGTTGGGGTGGTGGTCCGGCGGGTCGGGCGTCGCGGATGCGTGCCAGCTCTGAGGGTGTTAGTGGGTTGGGCAGGCTGCGCAGCAGCATGCCGTCCTGGACGAGTTGGAGTAGGCCGTGGTCGAGACGCACGGTCAGGCGTCGGCCGGCGAAGTGATAGCCGATGGGGTGTTGGCGTCCGGCGAGGCTGATCAGGCCGGTGCCGTTGACCAGGCGGTCGACTTCGATCGGGTCGCCGGCCTCGCCGCTGGGGATTGGTGGTGGTCCGGCGGGACGGGCACCTTCGGCCAGTAGCCGCTGCAGGTGGGCGACGGTCAGCCGGGAGGGGACGGTCTTAAGCCGCACGCCGTTGGCGAGCAGGTGCACGACGGTGGTATCAGCCCAGAAGGCGATGCTGCTGCCGGCCGGTCGGGACCCAGCCAGAACTGTTGCCCACACACGGTCATGTTCCCGGAGACGGGCACCACGCGGGTGAACTCGACCGCCAGGTCGGCCGGGTCGACACCGTTGCTGGATACCACCAGCGCAGCCGGCAGATCCGGTGCCGCTTCGGGTGCCGCAGTCGTGGTGTCGGGAGCGGGTTCCGGAGGAAGTTGAGCCACGGCAGCCGACAGCCGGGCCGGTAGCCGCAGTGGCAACCGCTGATCGGCAGGCCGGGGCGTGAACCGGTCAGCCAGGAAGGCCATCTCCAGCGACTGGTGCGGCCGATTGGTGTTGTACTCGATCCGGAAGGCGTCCACCGCGGCCTGCACCGCCGCCACGTCCGGCCACACCTCCGCGTCGTCGAGCAGTTCACGCTCCAGGGTCTGGTGGAACCGCTCCACCTTCCCCGTCGTGGTCGGGCTGCGGGGCTTGGTATGACGGGCAACGATCCCGTTCTCCCGGCAGATCCGCTCGAACATCACCTCCGCCGACCGGGGCTGGTTGAAGCGGCCAGTGAACTGCTTGCCATTGTCGCTGAGTACCTCGTCCGGGATGCCGCGCCGCCCGAGCTGGACCTGGCCGTCCTCCAAGCACCGGGCATCCTATCGCCGCGCAAAGATCACAGTCGAGGGCGCTCGCTGCGCTCACGTCGCTAACGCGATGGCGCTACGCGCCACCCTTGAGTGTGATCTTCCTCGGCAAGACCTCGGCACCTATCAGGAGGACGGGGGAGGAGCGGAACCACTAACGCTGCGTTCAGTAGCTGATCCGGGCAACTTCACGGAGGTGGGTGAATGCTGCCTGACCGGCGGGCAAGCTGCCGAGTTCTTCTCCTGGCTCGCGCTGTCTCGGGCTGTTGTGCGGACTCAGTGCGGACCGTCCCGGCCCGGCGGGACCGGGTTGGGACGGGCCTTGAACACGGGTTCGTAATCTCGTTGAGCGCTTCACGACCCTCTGCGAAGATGTGGCCGGTGGGATGGGAAGCACTTGAGCAGTGGGGTGACGACGTCGTTCGCATCGAACGTCTGACTGGCGGAGTTGGCGTCAACGGGGTGTGGAGCGTGCGCGTCAACGGGCAGCTCGCGGTCGGTCGGCTCGGCCATCGCAGCGACGCTGATCTGGCATGGGAGACCGATCTGTTGCAGCACCTGGACCGTGAAGGGATGCCGGTGCCGGTGCCGATCCCGACCACGGACGGCTGGCACTTCGCCGACGGTCTGGTGGTGATGACCTACGTGGAGGGCGGACCGCCCGAGACCGAAGCCGACTGGCGTCGCGTCGCCGACACACTCCGCCTGCTGCATCGGCTGACACAGGGCTGGCCACAGCGCCCGGGCTGGCGATCGTCGACCGACCTTCTGCATGCCGAGACCGGGACCAGGGTCGACCTCGGTGAGCTGCCGCCTGAGGGTGTGGCTCGATGCCGAGCAGCGTGGGCGCGACTCACCGGTCGCACGACGTGCGTCGTCCACGGCGACCCCAACCCGGGCAACATCCGCATGAGCGGGGATCGCGTCGCGATGATCGACTGGGACGAGTCGCACGTCGACGTCCCCGACGTCGACCTGGCGCTGCCGCACAACGCCGCCGGTCTCGGCAACGACGCGTATGACATCGCTGCGCAAGCGCGCGCCGCATGGGAAGCCGCCGTCTGCTGGGACCCCAGCGGGATCGAC
>DASXOV010000063.1:0-5089 GCA_036494005.1 Pseudonocardiaceae bacterium
CCCCTCCCCGACTGCCCACTGTGGACACCCACCCACTTCGATGCAGTGGTGCGCCCCGTACACTTCAGCCGGCTCGTCTCTTTCGTGAAAACCGCATCGCAAGCGTCACCATAGATCGAGGCAAAGTTCGAGGCGAATGCCCGATATAGCCGAGACAGAAGCGGGCAAGCTGGGGCGTCGGAGTGGACACACGGCCTCCGCGTCGCTGGCCCGCATTCTCCCTGCTCAGGGACCGATTTCGACGGTTCGTTTGTCTACAAGCTGCGGAGCCCGGGTGACTCGTCTGCGCCGACCCCGAGTGTCTTGGCCAGAAGATACGCGCCGAGAGCGGCGAAAGCCCAAGCGGTGGTGGCTGTGGTGAATGCTGCCCATAGGGGCCAGCTGGTGACGCTCACCGAGGCTACCGCGGCGAATGCGACGAGGCTGAGCGTGCCGAGTCCGGCGCCGCGGGCTTCGTTGCGGGCCTTGCCCCTGCCGAAAACCCCATCCGCCCTGGTGAGGGCCGCTGTGGGGTGTCGGCGATGTTGGCCCGGTTGCTTGGTGCTGGGCTTGCGCGCGGCCGGGTGATTGCTGCGGCATGATGGGCTGTCGTGCTGCTGCGACTGGCGTACCTGGGTGTGACGAACGCGTTCGCGATGCTGCGCCTGCTGGAGCAACCGGGACAAGGACATGGAAATCCTTGCCCTGCGCCATCAGATCATGGTGCTGGAGCGTCAACTGGGCATGCAGAAGGTGCGCCTCAACGCGAGTGATCGGGCGTTACTGGCGGCGCTGCTGCACCGGCTGCCCCGCGACGTGCTGCGCAGCGTGCGGTTGCTCGTGCGCCCGGACACGGTGCTGCGCTGGCACCGCGACCTGCTCGCCCGCCGCCAGGCGCAGATGTCCCGGTCCAAGCGCCGGGGCCGGCCGCCGACAGTACGTTCTGTCCGCGGCCTGGTACTGCGTTTAGCCCGAGAAAATCCCAGCTGGGGATACCGACGCCTGCACGGCGAACTGCTCGTCCTGGGCGTACGAGTAGCCGCGTCCACCGTCTGGGAGATCTTGCACGACGCCGGGATCGACCCGGCACCCGATCGGGCCGCCAGCACCTGGGCCGACTTTCTGCGCTCCCAAGCCGACGCCCTACTGGCCTGTGACTTCCTGGAAACGGTCACCCTATCCGGGGCGCGGATGTACGTGTTCGCGGTGATCGAGCACGCCAGCCGCCGGATCCGGATCCTGGGCGCCACCCCGCACCCGACCGCTACATGGGTGGCGCAGGCCGCGTAGAACCTGGCCATGGACCTCGAGGACACCGGCTGTCAGGCGCGGATGCTGATCCGGGACCGCGACGGGAAGTTCCCGGCCTTGTTTGATGCTGTCCTCAACGACGCAGGCATCAACATCGTCCTGAACGGTATCCGATCCGAATGCCACGCATGAACGCGATCAGGAGCGCTGGGTACAGACCTGCCGCCGCGAACTGTTGGACCGGACCCTGATCTGGAACCAGCGCCACCTGCTCCACGCCCTCCACGAGTTCGAACAGTTCTAGCCAGGTAGCCCCAGCGCATTGCTGCGCTGGGGCCCCTTCAGGACCGTACGAGCGCGTTCCCGCGCATACGGCCCAAGCAAGCCACGAGGGCGGTTCGGGCTTTCTGCTGCTACATCACGGTGGCCCCTGCTGCCCGGACAGGTCGCTTCCTTCGGGAGCAGTGGGCGTGTACGAGGTGTGTTCGTCGATCGCGTGACGTATCGGGCTGGTCGTGGTGGACGAGGTAGTCCGCCGCGATCGCCTTCTTGGTGACCCAGAGGTACCACCACTCCCAGCCCCGCGGGCTCTGGGGTGGGTCCTCGACGGTCAGCAGGTCGTCCCCGCACAGGGTGCACCGTCCGTCCTGCTTGGACAGCAGGCGCATGGTGTAGGAGTCCAGTGGGGGCTTGACCCTGCGTCGGCGTTGCGCCCAGTACCGGGTCAGGTCGGGGTCGTCAACAGACGCCCTGCCTTTGACCAGGGTGTGTCGCACGATGTCCGTCCAGGCCGGGTTCGGGAGGTAGGCGCCGGTGGCCCGGTCGCCGAACACCCACCGGTCGGCTCGGAACTTGTCGAACTTTCCGTAGTAGCGCTGAACAATCCAGCGTTTCGGCTTGTTGGAGTGAGTCCAGCACGCCCACTTGTAGGTGAGCTTCCACAGGTAGTTGCCCAGCGCGGCGAACACCTTGCTGGAGACCACCGTGCGGTAGTAGGCGACCCAGCCCCGAACGATCGGGACGATGCGCACCAGAACCGCCGCGACGTTGGCTCCCCGCAGTGTGCGGAACTCTCGTGCCAGCCGTTTCCGGAACTCCTTGATGGCCGTCTTGCTCGGCTTGACCAGAAGCTTGCCGTTGCGGTAGCGCCGCAGGTTGAACCCCAAGAACTCGAACCCCTCGGTGAGGTGCGCGATCCGGGTCTTGGCCTCGTTGAACGCAAGGCCCCTGGGCGCCAGCCACGCGGCCAGCCTCGCCTTGACCTGCTCGGCCTGCTGCCTGGTTGTACAGCAGGCCACCAGGTCGTCGGCGTACCTGGTCACGGCCGGGCTGCCGGGTACGACATCGTCGGCATGGATACCGCCTCGGTAGCGGACCCCGACGGCCTCCTCCAACCCATGCAAGGCGATGTTCAAGATCAGTGGACTGATCACACCGCCTTGCGGCACGCCTTCCGTGGTGGGTGTGAACCCCACCCCGGCCTCGACCACCCCGGCCTTGAGCCAGCCGGCGATCATCCCTCGCGCCGGGAATCCCCCCAGTGCCGCGATAAGATGATCATGGTTGATGGCGTTGAACGAGTCCCCGACACACTACGTACTTCGATGAGCTCGCGGCTCGGCTCCGCGCGTGGGCGAAGGGCCTGTTGACCTGCCAGGCGGCCGTCGAACTGTTGATTGGCCACCGGTCTTGGCTGGTGCGTGACGACTTTCTGGGCTATGTCGAGTCCTTCTCGGGTTTCCGTGGCGAGTCGATGGCGTCGATCGACTGGCCGGCGGTGTGGGTGGCGCTGGAAGAGGGGTGTCTGGCGTGCTCGGGCGGCGAGCGTCAGGTGCTGCGGGTCGCGGTGAGCCTCGCCGAGGGGGTTCCGGTCGACCTGCGTGATGTGGTCAGCGGCCTGGACGCGGTCAACAGCGTTTGGGTGGCCCGCGCGGTGTTGGCCGCGGGTGGTCACCGGGAGGCCGCCGCCGCAGTGGCGGGGTTGATGACGCGATGACCATCGTGAGGGTGATTCGGCGTCAGGATCCGCTGGAGGGACAACAGGTGCAGGTGCTGCGCCGGTGGCGGCGCAAGCACGGCGGGGTGGACCTGCTGGTGATGTTGCCCAACGGTCGCAAGCGGCTGGTCCCGCAGACCTGGACCGATGCCGACCCCGCCGGCGAGACCGACACCGACGGCCGCGCCGCGACGATGGGCACGGTGGCGGACTTGGTGGCAGCGGTGGTCATCGTGTCGGCGCTGTCACGGCGGGAGTCCGGGGAGCAGGCTGCATCGCAGTCAACCTGCGAGGAGGACATCGATGCAGCCCGCCCAGCTCAGTCTGCTCCCCGAACAGTTCCCGCCGCCACCACAGGTGCTGCTGTCCCAGCTTCCCGATCCCGAGGTCGCCGAAGCGATCCGCCTGCTGGCACATCTGATCGCCAAGGCGTGCGCCGAGAGCGAGGTGCCCTATGAGTGAGCATTCCAAGGTCACCGCCGCGCACCGGTGCCGTCAGGCCGTCGTCTACGTGCGTCAGTCAACCCTGGCGCAGTTGGAACGCAACGCCGAGTCCACCGCCCGTCAGTACGACCTGCGGGAGCGGGCGGTGGTCCTGGGATGGCCGCGCGAGCAGGTTCGGGTCATCGACGTCGACCTGGGCGTCTCCGGGTCGGTGCTCGGTCAGCGTAACGGGTTCGAGACTCTGATCGCGGACGTGGCGATGGGCCAGGTCGGGATCATCCTGGCGTTGGAGGTCTCCCGGCTGGCACGCGACAACGCCGCCTGGTACCGGTTGTTGGACCTGGCCGGGGTGTGCGACACGCTGGTCGCCGATACGGACGGCGTCTATCACCCGGGACTGTTCAACGACCGGCTGCTGCTGGGCATGAAGGGCATGCTCAGTGAGGCTGAACTGCACGTGCTGCGGGCCCGGCTGACCGGCGGAATCCGTAACAAGGCCGCCCGCGGCGAACTGCGCACCGGGCTGCCGGTCGGTCTGGTGTGGGGCGAGGGCGACGGGCAGATCCTGCGGCACCCCGACGAGGCCGTCACCGGCGTCATCGCCGCGGTGTTCGACCGGTTCGCCGCCTGCGGGTCGGTGCGGGCCACCTGGCTGTGGCTTCTGGACAACCAACTGCGGTGGCCGCTGCAGCGCGACGGCTACCGACGCGACCGGCTCCCAGAGATCACCTGGGTGGAGCCGACCTACCACGCAGTGCACACCACGCTGACGCATCCCGCCTACGCCGGCGCGTATGTGTTCGGCCGGACACGCCGGCAGCGCTATGTCGCCGACGACGGCCACCTACGGGTTCGGGAACGTAGGCTGCCGCGGGACGAATGGGAGGTCCTCATCACCGATCACCATCCCGGCTTCATCGACTGGGACACCTACCAGGCCAACCAGGACCGTATCGGCGGCAACATCCGCCCGCAGCAACATCAGCCGGGTACCGGCGCGGTGCGGGAAGGCGCCGCACTGTTGCAGGGCCTGGCCACCTGCGGGACGTGTGGCCGCAAGCTGGCCGTGTTCTACCGCGGCCCGGCCCGTTCCACCCCCGGCTACTACTGCAACGGCACTGGTGAACTGGTGGACGGCAAGGGCGTGCGGCACCTCAACGTTGGTGGGCAGGCCATCGACGCCGCAGTCGCCGAGGCGTTCCTCGCCGCGCTGTCCCCGGCGGCGGTGCAGGCCTGCCTGTCCGCGGCCGAGCAGATCGAGGCCGGCCACGACGCCGCCCTGGACCAGCACCGCCGCCAGGTCGAACAAGCCCGCTACACCGCGATGAAGGCCGAGCGCCGCTACCGGGCCGTTGACCCGGAGAACCGTTTGGTCGCCCGCGGCCTGGAGGCCGACTGGAACACCGCGCTGCAGGACTT
>DASXOV010000064.1:0-5776 GCA_036494005.1 Pseudonocardiaceae bacterium
GTTCAGGTGATCCCCCCGTCCGGCAAGCGGCGGGCGTTGGGTCCCGATCTGGACCCCGCCGCATTCGTGCAGCACAGCCCCTGGGTCGGACCGTTGCTCCAGGTCGACATCACCGATCCGCAGGATCCGACGCCCTACTGGATCTTCAGTGTCGGCCGGGCGGCCGAACTCGCCGAACTGCTGCAGGCAGGCATCGACGACGCACGCCACACCGACCCATCCGGACGCTCCCCAGACGGGTGACCGCGCCGGAAACGGGACCGGTAGCGGTGACGAACGTCGTCTAGGTCTAGGCGGCGTCGTCTAGGCGGCACAGTCCCGGCAGACCAGCCGGCCATTGCGTTCCTCGGCCAGCCTGCTGCGATGGTGCACCAGGAAACAGCTCGCGCAGGTGAACTCGTCAGCCTGTTTGGGTAGTACCCGGACGGTCAGCTCCTCGCCGGACAGGTCAGCTCCGGGCAGTTCGAAATTCTCCGCGCTGTCTGACTCGTCGACGTCGACCGCACCGGACTGCGCCTCATTACGCCGGGCCTTCAGCTCTTCCAACGAGTCCTCGGCAAGCTCGTCAGCTTCGTTGCGCCGGGGAGCGTCGTAGTCGGTCGCCATGATCTTCCCACCCCTGAGTCGTACGGGTCGTGCCGCTGCACAACGCATAACCCTTGCGATTTGTGCCCGTGAGGACGGTCACACTTTCGTGGCCGCTGTGGCGACCTTGGCACCCGGCTTCGTGGACGCCGACGAGAGCCGCCGGAGCTGCGAGAGGGTAGCTCACCGAGCGGCACACCGCGCAGCGGGTTGCGCGGTGTGTCCGGGCCGTGCTTGCGGTCAGTACCGTGCCAGGTCATGGCCACCGAACACCGCCCCGCCGATGCCGAGCCCACCGGGGACGGGACGGAACGGCCCGCAGCCGGTGACAATACCCTGCCCGCCGCGGCGGACCCCGCAGTCGTCGGGCCCTGGCTGGCCGAGGAACTGGGCGAGTCACGCTGGTCACCATGCCGGGTGGCACGGATCGGAGCGGGCCGGTCCAATCTCACTTTCCGGGTCGACAGCGCCGCCGGATCCGTTGTGCTGCGCCGGCCCCCGTTGGGCGCCCTCGCCGCGGGCGCACACGACATGGGTCGCGAACAGCGAGCTCTGCGCGCGCTGCACGGCAGCCTCGTACCGGTGCCGGCGGTACTCGCCGGTACCGACGAATCAGGCCCGCTGAACACGCCGTGCTACGTCATGGAACTCATCGAAGGGGTCGTCGCGACCGACGAGCTGCCCGCCGGCTTCGCCGAGCGTCCCGACCAGCGCCACGACCTGGGATACGGCCTGCTGGACGTACTGGTGCGGTTGCACTCGATAGATCCGGCCGGCGTCGGCCTGGCGGACTTCGGGCGGCCCGACGGCTTTCTTGCGCGGCAGCTACGCATCTGGTCCCGGCAGTTGGACAGCTGGCGGGACGGCCGGGACTGGCCCGCGCTCACCGAACTGGCCGTCACGCTGCGGACCCGGCTGCCCGAGTCGGGCCCGGCCACGATCGTGCACGGCGACTACCGTATCGACAACGTGGTGCTCGACCGTGCCGAACCCGGCCGGGTGCTCGCGGTACTCGACTGGGAGATGGCCACCCTGGGCGACCCACTGGCCGATCTCGGCCTGATGCTGGTGACCTGGCAGCAGGCCGAGGAACACGACCAGCTCTGGACCGCCGCGCAGGTGCTGCCGAGCCCGACCGTCCTGCCGGGATTCCCCACCCGCGCCCAGGCCGCCACGCACTACGCCCGGCGTTCGGGCCGTTCGATCCGACAACTGCCCTGGTACATCGCTTTCGGGTGCTTCAAGTTGGCGGTGGTGCTGGTGGGTGTCGTGTCCCGGGCACGGGCGGGAGCGGTGCCCGCCGACACGGCCACCGGATTGCAGCGGGGCATCATCCCGCTGGCCCGACTCGGGGACCACGTCGTGCACACCGAGAGATATTAAAGAGATATTAAAGAGAATTGACGCTGAGCCTGGCGGTGTCGTGCGCCGAACCGGTCAGTGACGGCAGGCCGGGCGCCGCCGTCGACCTGGCGTTGGGCACCGACCTGCTGAGGCCGCCGTCAGACGGCGTCGGCGCCGCACTGCACCAGCAGGTCAGCCAGCCCGTCGGCGATCCCCGGGGTGGCCGCCAGCACGAGGTCCGACTCCGGCTGCGGCAGCCGGACCACCGCTCCGGCCTCGGCCGCGATCAGGGCGCCGGCCGCCCAGTCCCAGCGGTGCAGGCCGTGTTCGGCGAAGCCGTCCAGCCAGCCTGACGCCACTGAGCACAGATCCAGTGCCGCCGACCCGGCACGACGCACGTCCCGCACCCTCGGCAGCAGGCAGGCCACCATGTCCGCTTGCCGGGCACGGCGCTGCGGCAGGTAGGAGAATCCGGTGCCGATCAGCGACAACTCCAACTGCCGGGCCTGGCTCACGCGCAGCGCCAGGCCGTTGCAGTCGGCTCCCCGGCCGAGAGCGGCGCTCCACATCCGCCCATCGGCGGGTTGCGCCACCGCGGCGGCCAGCGACTCACCGCCCCGCTGCACCGCAACGGACACCGCGTACCACGGCCATCCGTAGAGATAGTTCACGGTGCCGTCGATGGGGTCGACCACCCAGCACAGACCGCTGTCCGCCGACTCCCCGGTGTCACCCTCCTCCTCACCCAGCACCGGCTCACCCGGGCGCCACTGCGCCAGCAGCCGACGGGCCAGCCGCTCGGCTGCGGTATCGGCGGCGGTGACCACGTCGGTGTCGCTGCTCTTGGTCTCCACCTGTCCCGGACCAGCGGTCCGCATCCGCGCAACCAGGTCGCCCAGCTGCCGCGCCACCGCGACCGCTGTCGCTCGCAGTTGCTCGACGTCGTCCGCACGCTCACTCGACATCGGTCCATCCGATCACATCCGCCCGCTCCGATCCGGTTAGGGTCGCAGCCGAAATAGCAGTCAGGGCCAGTCAGGACCGTTGCCAGGAAGTTGCCAGGCCAGGAACAGGACCCAGAGAGGACGGCGATGACGAAGGTTGCCGGATTCGGGGTGGACATCGGCGGGTCCGCGATCAAGGGTTGCACGGTGGATCTGCGCCGCGGCGCGCTGGATGACGAGCGAGTGCGAATCCTGACGCCGCAGCCGGCCACCCCGGAGGCAGTGGCCAAGGTGGTCGCCGCGATCACCAACGAGTTCGGCTGGCACGGCCCGATGGGGGTCACCCTGCCCTGTGTGGTCAAGCAGGGAGTTGCGCTCACCGCAGCCAACGTGGACCGGAGCTGGATCGGCACCGATGTGGCGGCGCTGTTCTCCGAGTACTGCAGGGCACCGGTGACCGTGCTCAACGACGCCGACGCCGCCGGGCTGGCCGAGATGCGGTTCGGGGTAGGCCGGGACCGCGACGGCGTCATCGTGCTGCTCACCCTCGGTACCGGCATCGGCAGCGCACTGTTCTTGGACGGGGAACTGGTACCCAATACCGAACTGGGGCATCTGCAGGTCGATGGTGCCGATGCGGAGGACCGCGCCGCCGCCTCAGCCAGGGACGCCGAGGCGTTGTCCTGGACGGACTGGGCCCCCCGGGTATCGCGCTACCTGCAGGTTCTCGAGAGTCTCCTCTGGCCGGACCTGATCATCGTCGGCGGCGGGGTCAGCAAGAAGGCCGACAGGTGGTTGCCGTTGCTGCAGTGCCGGACTCCGGTGGTGGCTGCCGGGTTGCGCAACGATGCAGGCATCGTCGGTGCCGCGGCCGCCGCGGCCGAGGGACGCGTCCGGTGATCACTCTGGCGCTGCGCCTCCAATGGCGACCTGCGTCGTTACAATGGAACATGGCACCGTCCCCGGGCACCCTGGATAGCACCGCGTGAGTCTGGCAGCCCGCCACGATTCCCGGCCTCGCTCCAGCGGCGTGCCCGCCGACCGGGGCCCGAATCCTGACCAGCGCCAGAACACCGACCCTTTCGAAAGGCCGTCCGTGGCAGCCGCAGAACCCGCAGCACAACGCGCTACCGCTTCGAAGGCAGGCGCGGCCAAGAAGCCTCCCACCCGCAGCGGCGTAACCGGAGACACCGACCTGGCCACCGTCCCCGCCAAGAGTGCCAACCCCGTGAAGGGTGGTGCGCGCACCCGTGAAGGCGCCGCCACCCCGGCCGGGCGCGCGAAGAGCACCAGAGGCGGCGGTGCCCGCCCGGCGACGAAGTCCACGAACGTCGCAGCGAAGCCCGGCCCGAAGCCCGCCACAGCGACCGCTCCCGCCGAGGCCGAGGAGGCCCCCGAACTCGAGGGTGGACCTGGTGCCGAGGACCTCGCCGACGTCGCCGACGTCGAGGTCGAGGAGATCACCGCGGACGCTGAGGAAGCCGAGGCGCAGAACGGCCCGGGCGGTGAGGACTTCGTCTGGGACGAGGAGGAGTCCGAGGCGCTGCGGCAGGCCCGCAAGGACGCCGAGCTCACCGCATCGGCCGACTCGGTCCGCGCCTACCTCAAGCAGATCGGCAAGGTGGCGCTGCTCAACGCCGAGGAGGAGGTGGAGCTCGCCAAACGCATCGAGGCCGGGCTCTACGCCGCCGAGCGGGTACGCAAGGCCGAGGACACCACCGAGAAGCTCTCCCCACAGTTGCGCCGCGACCTGCGCTGGATCGTCCGGGACGGTGAGCGCGCCAAGAACCACCTGCTGGAGGCCAACCTGCGCCTGGTCGTCTCGCTGGCCAAGCGCTACACCGGCCGTGGGATGGCGTTCCTGGACCTGATCCAGGAGGGCAACCTGGGCCTGATCCGGGCGGTCGAGAAGTTCGACTACACCAAGGGCTACAAGTTCTCCACCTACGCCACCTGGTGGATCCGCCAGGCCATCACCCGCGCGATGGCCGACCAGGCCCGCACCATCCGGATCCCGGTGCACATGGTCGAGGTGATCAACAAGCTGGGCCGGATCCAGCGCGAGCTGCTCCAGGACCTGGGCCGCGAGCCCACTCCTGAGGAGCTGGCCAAGGAGATGGACATCACCCCGGAGAAGGTGCTGGAGATACAGCAGTACGCCCGGGAGCCCATCTCGCTGGACCAGACCATCGGTGACGAGGGCGACTCACAGCTCGGCGACTTCATCGAGGACTCCGAGGCCGTGGTGGCGGTGGACGCGGTGTCGTTCACGCTGCTACAGGATCAACTGCAGTCGGTGCTCGCGACGCTGTCCGAACGCGAGGCGGGGGTGGTGCGGCTGCGCTTCGGACTCACCGACGGCCAGCCTCGCACCCTGGACGAGATCGGCCAGGTCTACGGGGTGACCCGGGAGCGGATCCGGCAGATCGAGTCGAAGACGATGTCCAAGCTGCGGCACCCGTCGCGTTCGCAGGTGCTGCGCGACTACCTGGACTGAGCCGAATCGACTGCCAGCCCGGCGGGTACCGGATCGACCTGCCGTTGCCCCGGCCCTTGCCAGGCGCGGGTGGGTCCGGCAGGTCCGACCCCACCCTGATCAAGCACGGGCCCAGTGCAGTCGTGTGGTGCGATGCCCTGGTCAGCAGCCTGGGTCGGCGGCATCGATCGAGAGCGGGGCTCCGGCCGGGAGCACGTAGGTGACATAGAGTTCCACCGGTTCGGTGCCGAGGTTGCGGCCGATGTGGACATTCCGCTTTCCGGCGAATTCGACGAACGACTGCCCGGCCGACCGGGTCTGCACCGAACAATCATGCAGCGTGCGGGTGAGGGTGCCCTGTTGAACGACGGCGATCAGCTCACCAGAGTGATAGTGCCAGCCGGTGGAACCCCCCGGCCCGATCACA
>DASXOV010000065.1:0-4915 GCA_036494005.1 Pseudonocardiaceae bacterium
CACCAGTGTCAGCCGGCCCTTGGCGAACGGCGCCGCCACCGGCCACGCGTAGACCGCCTCCGGTACCGGGTATTCGAACGCGTACCGCGCCGCGCCGGTCACCTTGTCCCGGCCCTCCAGCCGTACCGGGTCGGCCCCCACCGCGGTCGCCGCGCTGCGAACGTCCTCCCGCGTCACGTCGAACCCGCCCTCCACGCTCGTTCCAGCGCCGCTTCTACCCGATTCAACCCACTTCAACCGCAAGTGCCCTCGTTATACTCAAGTGGACGAGATGCCCGTGACAACGGCCGGCCTCCCCGCGCGGGTGGCGGGAATCCCACGACGGCGACCGAGCCGGATACGCGAGGAGGGTGCGGTGCGCACCAGCGAGATCGGATCCGGCCGGCAACGGGTACTGGTGGTCGTGTGCGACAAGGGTGAGGATCCCGTCGCCACGGTGACCGCCGCCGTACGCGAGCACGGGATCCAGGCCGCCGCGGTCACCGCGGTCGGCGGGCTGAGCGCCGGAGAGCTCGGGTACTTCGACCGGGTGAGCCGGCAGTACCTGCCGATACCGGTCACCGAACAGGTCGAGGTGCTGTCCCTGATCGGTGACGTCGCCGGCCACGACGGCAAGCCAAAGCTGCACCTGCACGCCGTTCTCGGCCGCCGGGACGGGTCGACTCTCGGCGGCCACCTGCTGCGCGGCGAGGTCTGGCCGACACTGGAGGTGATGGTCACCGAGGTGGCGCCCGAGCTGGCCCGGCGGTACGACCCGCAGACCGGGCTGTCGCTCATCTCTCCCTGACCCGCACGAGATGGCCGCCGGGACACCGCGCACCTGGGCTGTGCAGATACTCGGCCTGGTGGCCGGGTACGCGGACGCCGCCGCCTATGTCGGGCTCGGACACATCTTCGCGGCCAACATGACCGGCAACACCGTGCTGCTGGGCATCGGCCTGGCGGCCTGGGCCAGCGGTCGGCGATTGCTGCCGAACGCCCCGCTGCTGCCCGTCCTGTCGCTGGCCGCGTTCGCGGCGGGTGCGCTGGGTACCGCGCTGGTGCTGCGCGCGGTCCGCTGGCGCAGCGGGTACCGGCTGGGGCTTGCCCTGGAGGCCGGACTGATCGCCGCGGTCGCCGCCGGCTGGACTGCGGCCGGCGAGCGACCCGGCCTGTACGCAGAGGCGGCACTGCTGGCCGTGCTGTCGGCGGGGATGGGCGCACAGAGCACACTCGCCCACCGGGTCGGGGTGCCCGGAGTGTCGACCACGGTGGTGACCAGCTCGATGGTTACCGCGCTGGTGCGCGTGGCGTCCGGGGGGCGGCCGGCGGTGCCCGCGCTGGCCTGGGCGGTCTACCTGATCGGCGCCGCCGCCGGGGCGCTCGGGACCGAGGTGCTCGGGGCCGCGGTGCTCTGGCCACTTCCGCTGGTACTCGCGCTGCTGGCCGCCTCGTCCAGCGAGACCGATCGGGTACCGGCATGAGTTCGCTCGGCTCGTCGATCGTGGCCGTCCGCCGCGCGCCGCCAGATCAGTCGAGCACCGTGCAGCTCCGGCCGACCTTATCCAGGATGATGCGCAGATGCCCTGACGTGGGCGCGACGAGGTACCGGTTGCGGGCCGCCAGCAGCAGCGGGATGTCGACGGCGCTGTCCGTGTACGCGTACTCCACCGGGGTACCGATCCCCGCCGCCCGCAACCGGTGCACCTTCTCCGCGCCCCAGCACCCGCGTACCGGCCGCATGCCCGAGCGTCCGGGGCGCAGTTCGGCCGCGACGATCTCGACCCCGTCGAGCCCCAGTTCCCGGCAGATCGCGGCGGCCAGCGGCTCCGCGCACGCGGTCGCGATGACCACCCGGTCCCCCGCCTCCAGATGCGCGTGCAGCCGCTCCAGGGCGATCGCGATCCGGTTGCCGGAGCCCTCGCCGGCGTGCCCCTCGGCGAAACGCTCGGCCAGGGACGCGAACTGCTCGGCGGACAGGCCGGCCGTGGCCAGCCAGAGGAACCCGGTCACCGCGAGCCGGCGGGTCGGGGGCAGGAGGAGCATCGGTGCGAGCAGCGGAGCGCAGAGGACCGTGGCCGCGGCCCGGACACCGCCACGGAAGATGAGCTGCCGACCGAAGCGGGAGAACGAGTCGCCGCGCAGCAGGGTGCCGTCGAGGTCGAAGACGGCGACGTCGCGCCGCTCGCCGGCGACGCCGTCTCCGGCAGCTTCGGGAAGGTCGGCCATCGCCACCATTCTCTCCCGAACGCCACCCCGCGCCGGTGGGTTGCGCTCTACGCCGCCCGGCGGGCCACCACGTGCAGGCCGAGCAGTCCGACCCCGCCGAGCACCGGTACCGCCACCGGCATCATCCAGCCGACCAGCACCGTGAGCGCGAGCAGCCCCGCCACGCCCAGCGGTACCCGGGGCGTGGCGAGCGCCGTGCGCCAGGCCCAGCCGGCCGCCCTGATCCAGCCCGTACCGTCCTGCTGCCCCACCCGTACCACGGTCAACCCGGCCAACCCCGCCGCGGCGACCACCACCAGTACCGTCCCGGCAAGCACCAGTGGACCGCCCGGTACCGACCCCCGTGCCGTGGCGGACAGGTCGAGCCAGAGCACCCCGGCCCCGGCCAGCGCGACCGCCAGCGCGCCGAACCCGGGAACGATCGCCCGGGCAAACGTGCGGGCCATCACCGCGAACGGGGGCAGCCTGCGCTCGGTACACCAGTGATCGAGCGCGGCAGAGGCCGTCGCGACCGCGCCACCGGCGGTGAGCACCGGCAGCGCGGCCAGCAGCAGAGCCAGGCCGAGCAGCGCCAGATCGGCCGCTCCGGCAACGGTTTCCCGCCAGTCCGGGCGGGCCGCCGCGTCCCGCTCCTCCGGCTCTCGCGCGGCCGAGCCCTCGACCACCGCCGAGCCCCGGACCACCGGCTGCCGGATCGACATGCTCATCCCTTCAGGCCGGAGGTGTTGATGCCTTCGACGAGCAGTCGCTGGAAGGCCACGAAGAAGAAGAACACCGGCAGCAGAGAGACCACCGCCATCGCGAACATCGGGCCGAGCGACACCTGGCCGGTGGCGTCCATGAACATCCGCAGGCCCACCGGGACCGTCTTCTTCGGCAGGTCGTTCAGGTAGATGAGCTGCGTGAAGAAGTCGTTCCAGGTCCAGATGAACGAGAAGATGGCGGTGGTGACCAGCGCCGGCCGGGCTAGCGGCAGGATCACGTGCCGGAACACCCCGTACGGGCTGCACCCGTCCAGCCGGGCCGCCTCGTCCAGGTCGCGCGGGATGCCCCGCATGAACTGCACCATCAGGAACACGAAGAACGCCTCGGTGGCGAGCACCTTCGGCACGATCAGCGGCAGCGGCGTATTGATCCAGTTCAGGTGCCGGAACAGGATGTACTGCGGAATGATCAGCACGTGGTTGGGCAGCAGCAGGGTGCCGATCATGATGGCGAACCACATCCTGCGCAACGGGAACCGCAGCCTCGCGAAGGCGTACGCGGTGACCAGGAAGGAGGCCATGTTCGCCAGCACCACGCCGACGGAGATGATCAGGCTGTTGAGGAAGAACCGGCCGAACGTGATGCTCGGCAGACCGAACCAGCCGTCGTGGTAGTTGCCCCAGGTCCAGTGCTTCGGCAGCAACCCCATGTTGCTCGCGATCTCGGTCGGCGACTTGAGCGACGTGCCGACCATCCACACCAGCGGGTACACCACGAGGCACAGCAGCACGAGGACGACCAGTACCCGCATCACCCGACCCACCGGTCCCCCGCGCCGGCGTACCGGGCCGCGCACCGGGACGGGCCGGACCCGGGGTATCAGTTGTGTGGTCATCACCCGTCCTCGCCATCGGAGTAGTGCACCCACATCCGGCCGGTGCTGAACAGCACCGCGGTGAGCAACCCGACGGCGGCGAGGAACACCCAGGCCAGCGCCGAGGCGTACCCCATCTCGAAGTCGCTCCAGCCGCGCAGGTACAGGTACAGCGTGTAGACCAGGGTGGAGTCGACCGGGCCACCCGTGCCGTTGCTGACCACGTAGGCCGGCGTGAAGGTCTGGAACGCGTGGATGACCTCCAGCACCAGATTGAAGAACAGCACCGGGGACAGCATCGGCAGGGTGATCCGCCAGAACGAGCGCCAGGCACCGGCGCCGTCGACGGCGGCGGCCTCGTACAGTTCGGTCGGAATCTGTTTCAGTCCGGCCAGGAAAATGACCATCGGCGCGCCGAACTGCCAGGCGCCCAGCAGCACCAGGGTGCCCAGCGCGGTGTCGGGATCGTTGACCCACGCCTTGCCGTGGATGCCGACGAGGGCGAGCAGGTGGTTGACCGCACCGCCGCCGCCGAACATGGCCTGCCACACGATGGCCAGGGCGACGCTGCCGCCCAGCAACGAGGGCAGATAGAACAGCGCCCGGATCCAGGCGATGCCACGTCGCTCCCGGACCAGGAGCAGCGCCACCCCGAGCGCGGCGGCCAGCTTCAGCGGTACCGCGACGAGAGCATAGGTCACGGTGACCCGCACCGCGTGCCAGAACTGCGGGTCGTTGGTGAATATCCGCTGGTAGTTGGCCAGACCCACCCATTGGGGCGTGGTGAACAGGTCGTAGTTGGTGAAGCTCAGGTACAGCGAGTAGAGGGTGGGCACGGCGGTGACGCCGAGCAGGCCGAGCAGCCACGGGGTGAGGAAGACGTAGCCGGCCGACCGCTCGCGCGCCCGCCACGATGCGCGCCCCCGCCGAGAGGCGGGGGCACGGTCGGGAGTCTGGTCGCCGGGCAACCGCGGCGAAGCCGTGGTGAGCGCCACGGGTTTGCTCCTGTTCGATGAGGGGCCGGATCGCCAGGTGAGTGGCATCAGGCCGCGATGGCGGCCTTGGCCTGGCTGAGGAAGGTGCCGGCCGCTGCCGACGGGGTGGCCTTCTTGTACTGGACGCTCTCGG
>DASXOV010000066.1:0-6499 GCA_036494005.1 Pseudonocardiaceae bacterium
ACCAGCACCGGATTTGGGATACACCGCCCGCCGATCGACCGGCGAAGGCCGTCACGGCTGGTCCTTGTCGCTAGCCCGTTGCCGCCCGGGAGGAAGCGTGACTCCGACATTGGGTTCAGACCAAGACCGCGTGACGCCCGCAGAGGCCGGGCGAGTGGTGGACCTGGACCGACTGGAGGTGCCGGGCTATCGCAGGGTGCTGCTCAAACTCGGTGGTGAGATGTTCGGGGGTGGCGCGGTCGGGGTGGATCCCGACGTGGTGCAGGCCGTCGCCCGGCAGATCGCCGAGGTGGTCGCCACCGGGGTGCAGATGGCCGTCGTGATCGGCGGCGGCAACTTCTTCCGCGGCGAGCAGTTGCAGCAGGGCGGGATGGAACGCTCCCGTGCTGACTACATGGGCATGCTCGGCACCGTGATGAACTGCCTGGCTCTGCAGGACTTCCTGGAACGCGAGCACAGGCTCGACACCCGGGTGCAGACCGCGATCACCATGGGCCAGGTCGCCGAGCCCTACATCCCGCGCCGCGCGATCCGGCACCTCGAGAAGGGCCGGGTGGTGATCTTCGGTGCCGGGGTCGGGATGCCCTATTTCTCCACCGACACCACCGGTGCCCAGCGTGCCCTGGAGATCGGGTGCGAGGTCGTTCTGATGGGCAAGGCGGTCGACGGGGTGTACACAGCCGATCCCAAGATCGATCCCACGGCGACGATGTTCCGTCACATCACGCATCGTGAAGTACTCGAAGGTGGACTCAAGGTGGCCGACGCGACGGCGTTCAGCCTCTGCATGGACAACAATCTTCCGATCATCGTGTTCAATCTGCTGACCGAGGGCAACATCGCGCGCGCGGTGCGAGGCGAACCGATCGGCACGCTGGTCAGCTCGCCGGCCTGAACCGGTGCGGAGGCTGGACGGCGGGTCCGGAGGCTCGCCGACGGTGTGATGGTCAAGGGGGAGATACTGGGCACAGGCTACACAGGGCTCGGGCGTGCCGGATCCGTAGCGACCGCGAGTACGTCAACGGGCACGGACAAGGAGCAACAGTGATCGACGATACCCTCTTCGACGCCGAGGAGAAGATGGAAAAGGCCGTGTCGGTGGCCAAGGAGGATCTCACCACGGTACGTACTGGCCGGGCCAGCCCGTCGATGTTCTCCAAGATCGTGGTGGACTACTACGGTTCCGCCACCCCACTGATCCAGCTGGCGAGCGTATCGGTTCCGGAGGCCAGGATGGCGGTGATCAAGCCCTACGATCCCAGCCAGCTGCGGCCGATGGAGAAGGCCATCCGTGACTCCGACCTCGGCGTCAATCCGACCAACGACGGCACGATCATCCGAGTGCTCATACCGCAGCTGTCCGAGGAGCGCCGCCGGGACCTGGTCAAGGTGGCGCATGCCAAGGGCGAGGACGCCAAGGTGACCATCCGCAACATCCGCCGTAAGGCCAAGGACGAACTCAGTCGCATCGCTCGGGACGGAGAGGCCGGTGAGGACGACGTGAGCAGGGCGGAGAAGGAACTCGAGGGCACCACCCACCGCTACGTGGGGCAGATCGACGAACTGGTCAAGCATAAGGAATCCGAGCTACTCGAGGTCTGAGCGTGTCCGCCACCGGACTCCCAGAGCGCTCACCCGACACCGTGGACCCGACCTCATCCGCCGGCTCGCGGACACCCCGCGCCGGCCGAGACCTGCGTGCGGCGATCATTGTCGGGCTGCTCCTCGCCGCCGCGATCCTGACCGCACTGTTCACCGTGCGCCAGGCGTTCATCGGCATCGTGGCGGCCGCGGTCGCCTTGGGCACCTGGGAGCTCGCCGGGGCGATGCGTCGTGGGGGTGGAATCCGGGTCGCCTTGCCACCGGTGCTGGTCGGCGGACAGGCGATGGTGTGGCTGGTGTGGCCGTTCGGGCGCGGCGGAGTGTTCGTCGCTCTGGTGCTCACGGTGCTCGCCTGCCTGCTGTGGCGCTTCGCCGGGGGTGCGGCCGGCTACGTCCGGGATGTCAGTGCCTCCCTGTTCACCGCGGTCTATGTGCCGGGCTTCGCCGCTTTTGCCGCCCTGCTGGTCGTGCCGGCGGACGGGACGGCCCGGGTGCTGTCCTTCATGATCTGCGCTGTGGCCTCGGATATCGGCGGCTACGCGGCGGGTGTGCTGGGTGGACGGCATCCGATGGCCCCCTCGATCAGTCCGAGGAAGTCCTGGGAGGGCTTCCTCGGCTCGATGATCGCCGGCCTCACCGCCGGTGGCCTGGTGTTGACCTTCCTGCTCGGCGGGACGTGGTGGCAGGGGATGCTGTTCGGTGCCGCGATCGTGGTCACCGCCACCGTGGGGGACCTGGTCGAGTCGCTGATCAAGCGGGACCTCGGTGTGAAGGACATGGGCACCCTGTTACCCGGGCACGGCGGAATGATGGATCGGATCGACTCCCTGTTGCCGTCGGCGGTCGCGTCCTGGCTGTTGCTGAGCCTGTTCCTGCCGGGCGGCTAGAAACCAGTATTACCCGGAAAAGCCCCTTCCGGATTACCGGCCGACCACCACGGCACGGCGAACGGGTGACGCTACGTCCCTCATGCCCGGTAGGATAGCGGCCGAGAGGCTGGTGACACATGGCGTTTGCGTGACCGTACACAATCGGTAGCCATTCGCCGCGACATCACGGTTACCCTGCGGGCACGACCCAGGTGAGGGGGGAGTGCGTGAGCACCGAGTCGTTCGACACCCTGCCGCCGGTCCGGCTGCCCGAGCAGGTGTACGTGCCGGTGGCCGAGGCCGACCTCGATTCCGATGAGACCCGTTTCGAGTGGCGCCGAGCGGCTGATGGTGAGCTGGTCGCACCGGTGTACTCCTCCTTGGCGGCCATGATCCACTGTTGTGGTGACTATCAGCCGTGGTTATTGCTGCCCGCGCAACGGTTGATGGCATTGCAGCGAGAGTTCGGCATCGATCGCATCGTGCTCGACCTCCCCTTGGCCGAGGATGAGCGGCATCGCTGGAAGGAGGGTGTTCGTGAGCGGCTATGACGGCATTGACGCATTGCCCGACAGTATGGAGGGTCTCGCCAGCTTGCTCTACCTCGGGATGGTGTCCCTCGACGGGCTGGCATACACCTCTCCCGCACTACCCAACGGCGGCGAATCGACCTCGGTGCTCGCCGCCGCTACCGCCTCGGTCTCCGACGCGCTCGGGGCGTTGACCTCGGCACTGGGGGCGTCCGGTGAGAATGTGGAGGCCTCGGCCCGGACCATCAGGGATGCCGATGAGACCGCCACCCAATTCCTGACCCGCATTCAACCGCTCTGATCTGGACGGGGGGGCCATGTCACTGAATACCCAGATCGCCGGTGACCCGCAGGGTTGCCGGGACTACGGCGGATGGTTGCGGGCGCTCGGGGACGGCACCCTCGACACCAGTAATCTACTCGGCCAGGTCAGCGCACATTCCGATTTCTGCTGGGGCGATCAGGTCGGGGACATGTTCCGCTGCCAGATGCAGGACGGCAAGCGGGACGCGGCCGTGATGTATGACGTGGTCTCCCGGATGGGCGACACGGTGAACGAATTCGCCGACGACCTGGCCACCGCCATCGCCTCCATGACCGAGGCACGCACGGTCGCTCAGCAGGGCGGAGTCCCGCTCACGGCGACCACCATCGAACCGCCACCGATGCCGGAACACATGACGAGCATCGCGGCCTCGGACCGGATCCAGGACATCGTCGCCGAATCCGAGGCCAGTGGGGTCTACCAGAGCCAGTTGGCCGCGTACCAGGACGCGGATCGGATCGTCCGCCGGGCCCGGGGTGAGGAACAGGCGGCGCACGAGGTGCTGGCCCGCAAGGTCTCGGGCCATCAGCATGAGCTCGAGGCGATCCGGCGGGCATCCCGGTTCCTGCCGTTAGTGGATGCTGCCACCGGTGCCCCGGTGTCGACCTACGTGCAGGCCTCCACGTGGACCAGGATGGCCCGGCGTTACCAGGACTTCGCCGACGATGCCAGGCGGATCTGGGACGATCCGTTCCGGACCCAGACGGCTCGTACCTCGGCGCTGAACGAGTTCCTGCTGAATCAGGGCCGGGCGATGCAGGCGGGTCGCATGGCCGAGCGGCTGAGCTCGGGCACCATGTTGGGCGGTCTGCAGCGCAGCCCGCTGGGCCGCAGTCTGCTCGAAGGCCTCGCGAGCAACGTGGAGCGGGCGGCCGGCGACGGCGGGGTACCGGTCCCGCGGGCGGCGGGTGGGCTGCTTCGAGCGCTGCCTGCTGCCAGCGTGCTCGGTGCGGGGGCGGGTGCCGCCCTGGACGTGGCGGCGGGGGAGCCACCCGAGCAGGCAATCGTGTCCAATGGCGCCGCCGCGGCCGCCGGGGTGGCCACCACCAGCCTGCTGCTCGGCTCAGCCGCCGCGGGCCCGGCCGGGGTCGGGGCGGTGGCCGCCGGAATCGGGATGGCCTGGTTGGCCAACTTCACCGTCGACCAGATGATGGCGAAGTGAGGCGGAGCGGCATTATATCGGCGGTGGGTGATCGTGGGGTTCTGCCGAGCCCGAACATCTGGAACTGGCCGGATGTCTACGAGCGGGAGAACCGGGCGGTCGACGCGGACGGGGCGCTCTGGGCGGCACTGGCCCAGCGGGTGGACTGGACCGGCCGCGACGTCGTGGACGTCGGCTGTGGCGACGGGTTCCACCTGGCGCGGTTCGCCGAGCGAGCCCGCAGCGTCACCGGGGTGGAGCCGCATGCGCCGCTGGTCGACCGCGCCCGGCGTCGACTGCACGGGCTGCCCGGGGTTCAGGTGCTGCGCGGAGTTCAGGTGCTGCAGGGTGCCGCCCAGCGGCTGCCACTATCCGATTCCAGCGCCGATCTGGTGCACGCCCGGGTCGCCTACTTCTTCGGTCCGGGATGCGAGCCCGGACTGGCCGAGGCACGGCGGGTGCTGCGCCCGGGCGGCGTGATCGCCGTGATCGATCTGGACGCGACCCACCCGCCCTATGGCGACTGGCTGTGCGCGGCAGCCCCCCGCTATCGCCCGGCCGCGGTCGAGGCGTTCTTCGCCGCGCAGGGGTTCGATTGCCGTCGGGTGGACACCGTGTGGCGCTTCACCGACCGCGCCGATCTGGAGGCCGCCCTGCGGATCGAGTTCACCCCCCAGGTGGCGGCGAGAGCCATCGCGCAGACCCCGGGCCTGACGATCCCGGTACGGTATCGCCTGCACGTGCGAGTGGAGCCCACGGTGTGGACGGGGCCATGGGACACTAGAACCTGACATGACTGCTCTCCCCTTGGTGTTCGACGCCCCACGCCGGGGGATGCCCCCGCGACACCTCGCCGACCTCGACCGCGACGAGCGCAGGGCGGTGCTGACCGAGCTGGGTGTGCCTGCGTTCCGGGCCGATCAGCTGGCCCGGCACTACTTCGCCCGGCTGACCACCGATCCGGTGGCGATGACCGACCTGCCGGTAGCAGGCCGGGACCGCCTGGTCGAAGCGCTGTTCCCGGAGCTGGCCATCCCGGTGCGTCATATCTCCTGCGACGGCGGCGCCACCCGCAAGACGCTGTGGCGCGCGGCGGATGGATCGCTGACCGAGAGCGTGCTGATGCGCTACCCGGACCGGGCCACCGTGTGCATCTCCAGCCAGGCCGGTTGCGGGATGGCCTGCCCGTTCTGCGCCACCGGGCAGGGTGGGCTGACCCGTAATCTGTCCACCGCCGAGATCGTCGACCAGGTGCGGGCCGCCGCAGCCGCGATGCGGGACGGGGAGCTGTCCGGGGGCGCCGGTCGGCTGTCCAATGTGGTGTTCATGGGGATGGGGGAGCCGCTGGCGAACTACCGCCGGGTGCTCGCCGCCGTGCGCCGGATCACCGACCCGGTGCCGGACGGGCTGGGGTTGTCCCAGCGATCGGTGACGGTCTCCACAGTCGGCCTGGTACCCGCGATCCACCGGCTCGTGCAGGAGGGGCTGCAGGTCACGCTCGCAGTCTCGCTGCACGCTCCCGACGATGAGTTGCGCGACACCCTGGTGCCGGTGAACAGCCGCTGGAAGGTGGCCGAGGTACTCGACGCCGCCCGACACTACGCGGACACCACCGGGCGGCGGGTGTCGGTCGAGTACGCGCTGATCCGGGACGTCAACGACCACCCGTGGCGGGCTGACCTGCTCGGGCGCCTGCTCCGTGACCGACTCGGGTCACTGGTGCACGTCAACCTCATCCCGCTCAATCCCACCCCGGGCAGCGAATGGGACGCCAGCCCGTTGCCCGTGCAGCAGGAGTTCGTGTCTCGGGTGCGCGCGGCCGGTGTGGCCTGCACCGTCCGGGACACCCGCGGCCGTGAGATCGCCGCCGCCTGCGGGCAACTCGCCGCCTCCCGTAACGATGAGTGAACGGGCACACTGAGCGGGTGCGTCTGCCCGTCATGCCACCCGTCGCGCCGATGCTGGCCAAGCCGGTGCCCGACATCCCCGCTGGTCAGCTCTATGAACCGAAGTGGGACGGCTTCCGGTCCAT
>DASXOV010000067.1:0-10562 GCA_036494005.1 Pseudonocardiaceae bacterium
CGTGTTGCGTCCCAGCACGCACGGCCTCGACGCTCTGGAGCATTCCGGCAGTGTGGCGCCGCAAGCAGCCAGGCTGCTGCGCGCCATCGTCGCCGCCCGGCTCGCCTTCCTCGTCGTCGGCGGCACCGGAAGCGGGAAGACCACCCTGCTGTCCGCTCTGCTCGGCTGTGTGCCCGCCGACGAACGGATCGTGTGTGTCGAGGAGGCAACAGAGCTGCAGCCCGGTCATCCGCATGTCGTCCGGTTGGCCGCCCGGCAGCGCAACATCGAGGGCGCGGGCGAGGTGACGCTGCGCGACCTGGTGCGGCAGGCACTGCGGATGCGCCCGGATCGCCTAGTGGTCGGCGAGGTTCGCGGGGCAGAGGTGTGCGAGTTGCTCGCGGCGATGAACACCGGGCACGAAGGGGGCGCCGGGACGCTGCACGCCAACTCACTGACCGAGGTGCCTGCGCGGCTGGAGGCCCTGGCCGCGCTGGGTGGCATGCCCCGGCTGGCGCTGCACAGTCAGCTGGCCGCCGCGGTGCATGTGGTGTTGCACGTGACCCGCCGCGGCGGATCTCGCGGCCTCGCCGCGGTGGGAGTGCTGGAGCGTCATGACGATCTGGTCCGCGTCGTGACCGCCTGGCAGGACGGACAGTGGTGCCCGGGCGGCCAGCGCCTGCGTGACCTGCTCGACGGCGGTGGCGGCGGTGGCGGCGGTGCGGCGTGCTGAGCCTCGCGTTCGCTGCCCTGGGCGCCGCGGCACTGTCCTGGCCGGTGGCGGTCGGCAGGGCCCGGCTCGGCCGACCGCGCGCCCGCTGGACGGCAACGACGGTACGGCCGGGCGCCCAGCCCCGGGCTGCGCATCGCTTCCCCATTGTGCTGATGGTGGTCGCTGCGGGGGGCGGTGCGTTGCTGGCGGGCCCAGCTGGTGCGCTCGCCGCCGCGCTGGCCTCCGGCACCGCCACCGCCCGCTGGCGGGCCGGGCGGGAGCGCCGGGACGGCGCGGCGGCGGCGGCCGGGCTGGCAGATGCCCTTGCGGTGCTCGTCGCGGAACTACGCGCCGGGGCCCAGGCAGGTGACGCCGCCGGAGCGGCCGCGGCCGACGGGCATCCCGACACCGGCCGGGCACTGTCCGCCGCCGCTGCGGCAGTCCGCATCGGGGGTGACGTCCCGGCCGTGCTGCGCAATGCCAGCAGCACCATGCCGGCCGTCGCGGCGCAGTTGCGCCCGGGGCTGGGCAGCCTCGCCCACGCGTGGTCGCTCGCCGACCGCCATGGGATTCCGCTCGCGGACCTGCTCGACGCGGTGCGCGCCGACACCGAAGAGCGCGTGCGGTTCGCCGCCGATGTTCAGGCTCGGCTGGCCGGGCCCCGGGCGACCGCGGCGGTGCTGGCGGGGCTGCCGCTGCTCGGGCTGGCGTTGGGCCAGGCGGTGGGTGGCGCTCCCGTGCGGGTTCTCGGCCAGACCGGAGTGGGTCAGCTCCTGCTCGTGCTGGGTAGCTGCCTGGCCTGCGCCGGGGTGCTCTGGAGCGCACGGCTGGTGGCCGGGGCGGTGCGGGCGTGACCGGGTCCGCGTTGTCGATGCTGCTGATCGCGACGGCGCTGGTGATCACACCCGGCCCGGCGGTGCCGCGATCAAGAGTGTGCCGGTTGCCTGCGGTCCCCTCGGTGCGCCCGGGTTCGGTGCGGGGGGCCGGCCCGTTGACCATGCTGCGGTCTCGGGCGGACAGCGAAGCCGGACCACTCGAGCTGGCCGGCGCGTGGGATCTGCTGGCGGCCTGCCTGCGCGCGGGTATGCCCGTCCCGCTCGCGGTGCAGGCCATCGCCGAGGGGCTCGACGCTCCGGCGGGGCCCGCGTTACGCCGGACAGCTGACCTGCTCGCCCTGGGCGCTGACTCGGAACAGGCCTGGCAGCCGGTCCTGGACTGCCCCTCGACCGTGCGGTTGGCCCGGGTCGCCCGGCGTAGTGGCCGGAGTGGCACGGCGCTTGCCGACTCTGCCGCGCGGCTGGCCGCCGCGGAGCGGGCGAGCGCCCGGGAACAGGCCGAGACCCGTGCCCAGCGGGCGGGCGTGCTCATCGCGGGACCGCTGGGGTTGTGCTTTCTGCCTGCGTTCCTCGCCATCGGTGTGGTTCCGGTGGTGATCGGCCTCGCGTCGGGTCTGTCGCAGTGGTGATCGAAATCAGGGTTTCGACGTCGGCGATGACGAGTCGTCGGCGATGGAGAGTCGCACACAGAGTCGTACACAGAACACAGAGTCGTACACAGAACAGAGAGGAATTCGGCATGGTGATCCGGAGCAAGGCAGCGACGCCGAGAGCGGGACTCAGGTGGTGGCGCCTGCTGGGGGGCGCGGTTCGTGGCGAAGCGGGGATGAGCACTGTCGAGTACGCCATCGGCACGGTTGCCGCGGCGGCGTTCGCCGCGGTGCTCTACACGGTCGTGACCGGGGACGCGGTCACCGGAGCGCTCGAAGCGCTGGTACAGCGGGCATTGTCGGCGAACCTCTGATGTCGGTGAAATTTGATGTCGGTGAACCGGTTGATGTCGGTGAACCGGTGACGCCGGAGGTCAGCCCGGCCGGTGATCGGGGCACGGTGACCGTGGAGGCGGCGCTGGCACTGTGCTCGCTGGTCGTGGTGCTCGCTCTGATGCTCGCCGGGGTATCCGCGGTCGCCGCGAAGCTGCGGTGCGTCGACGCCGCCCGGGAGGCCGCCCGGCTGGCTGCCCGGGGAGAGCAGGACCGTGGGGAGGATCTGGCCCGCCGGCTCGGGCCGGGCGGGGCGGTGGTGCAGGTGAGCGTGCGCGGCGACGAGGTCACGGCACGGGTGTCGGTGGATCCGGTCGCCGGGCTGCTGCCCGGAATGGAGATCGCCGCGGAGGCGGTGGCGGTGCTCGAACCGGGGCTCGCCCCATGACACGTCCCATGAAAGGCCCCATGATCACAGGGGAATCCGGAGCAGACCGTGGGGCGGCCACAGTATGGGCCGCCGGTGGCATTGCCGTGCTCATGACGGTGGCTGTTTTCGGGCTGCACCTGGGCGCGGCGATGGTGGCCCGCCACCACGCCGAGTCGGCAGCCGACCTGGCTGCACTGGCCGGAGCCGGCGCGCTCGTCGGGGTCGCGGGGGAGCAGCAGGCCTGTGCGCTGGCCCACCGGGTGACCGATCGGATGCGGTCGCGGCTGATGTCGTGCTCGGTGCACGGATGGGACGTGCTGGTCCAGGTGACCGTGCACCCCGGCGGGGCATTGGGCGGGTTCGGAGATGCCACCGCCCGGGCGCGAGCCGGACCGGCTGGGCCATGAGAACTGGATGCACACTGCTACCGGATGGACCCTGACCGTGGCATACTCGTTTTTGAACATGTTCAGAAGGGGTGATGGTCATGAACGACGGTCTGGGTACCTACGTGGTGGTGCTCGTGCTCGGCATCGGGTCGGCGTTGCTCGTCGGCCAGGTGCTGCTCCGTACCGGGCAGGCCATCCTGGAGGAGGCCTTCGAACAGCGGGTGGCGAACTCGGTCAACCGGCTACTCTGTGTGCTGTTCCACCTCGGGGCGCTCGGCGTGCTCGCCCTGATCTCTACGGTCGATGTGCCGGTGACCGGCGCGGTGCAGACCGTGGTCACCAAGTTCGGCATCGTCCTGTTGTTACTCGGGTTGGCGCACGGCCTGCTCATCCTGATGCTCACCCGGCTACGGAACCGCAGCCGGGAGCAGGGGGTTCTCGACTCGCGCAACTTCCGGCTCGACGTCACCGGGCGACAGGCCGCCACCGATCCGGCACCGGTGCAGGGGCCGGTCGTCGGGATCGGCCAGGGCACGCCGCGATAGCGCCGCGACACAGAGGCGACAGCGAACCGCGATAGCGCCGCGACACAGACACGACAGACACGACAGCGAAACCGCGATAGAGATACCCGGTGCCGAGCGCAGAAGAAAGCACAGAAGAAGCGGAACAGGGAGCGACGAAGTCGCGGCGCACGCGCGCGGTCATCGTCGAGGCGGCACTGCGGTTGTTCCGGGAGCATGGCTACGAGCGGACCACGATGCGAGCGATCGCCGATGCCGCCGGAGTCTCGGTGGGCAACGCTTACTACTACTTCCGGTCCAAAGAGGAACTGGTCCAAGGGTTCTACGATCAGCTCGCCGCAGATCACGCCGCAGCAGCAGCCGGACCGCTGGCGGCCAGTACCGATCTGGCCAGCCGGTTGCGCGCCGCCCTGCTGACCTGGCTGGACGTGGCCGAGCCGTACCACGCACTCGCGGGGCGGTTCTTCGCCGTCGCCGCGCAACCGGGCAACCCGCTCTCTCCGTTCAGCAAGGAGTCGCACGCGGCGCGGGACGCGGAGCTGGCCCTTTACCACGAGGTGATCGGGGGATCGTCGGTCCGGGTCGCCGATGGGCTGGTGTCCGACCTGCCGGAGCTGCTCTGGCTCTACCACCTCGGAATCGTCCTGTTCTGGGTGTACGACGACTCGGCGGGCCTGCGCCGCACCCGGGCGCTGATCGAACGCACGGTTCCGATGGTCGAGCGGCTCTGCCGCCTCTCCCGATTCCGGGCGCTCGCTCCGCTGGTCCGGCAGATCCCGGAGTTGCTGGCTGAGCTGCGTCACGGCACCTGAACACCGGCGGGTGGCCTGCGGCCCGACACCGCGGCGGCCCCCGGCCGGCAAGCGGATGTCCGAACGGCGCAGCGAGCGTGATCAGTCGACAGATCGGGTGGTCAGCGACGAGCGGTGTCGAACGGACGACGAGCGTGCGCCGAATGGACGGGTATCGCCAGCCGGAGGCCCCCTGCCGAACGTAGCGCCAGGCACGTTCGACGCATCAGGTCCGCCGACCAGCGACGATGAGCGGTTTCGTGGTACCTCCCTGGCCGCGGGGGCGTTGAGTTGAGTGAGGCGGGACGTTGAGTGAGCGGGCCACGGCGATGGAGAACGAGATGGACTGGACGGACACCTGGAGAGATGCCTTCCGCACCGAGTTGCGGGCAGAAGCCATCGGCTTCGCGTCTCACGGCTGGCCTGTGGTACCCGGCAGCTACCCGCGGGGTGCGAACTGGGTCGGCATGCCGCCATCTCTGCGCCACAGCGCCGGGCAGCACGGTTCCGTGCCGGTGCACCCGGACTGGGTGCAGCTGGCCGGTTGCGGACCTGACCGGATCGCCGAGTTGTGGTCCGGTCACCCGTTCAGCGTGTTGCTCGCTACCGGGATGGGCCTGGATGCGCTCGATCTGCCCGCCGAGTTGGGCCGGGCCACCGCGATCGGGTTGCGGGTCGCGGGCGTCCCGGTTCCGATTGCCGCCACTCCCACCGGCCGCTGGCTGTTCCCGGTGCTCGGCGGCGGTACGCCGCACCGGGAGCTCGATGATCACCCCGACGTCGTGTTGCACGCCGAGGGTGGCTGGGTTCCGCTGCCGCCGTCCCCGTGTCTGCCCGGTGTGATGCACTGGCGGGTCAAGCCCGCGGTGTGTGGGTGGGAGATGCCGCGGCTGGACGAGGTGACCGACGCGGTGCTCGCCGCCATCGACGGCGTGCGGCCCCTGGTCACCCGCAGCTGATCAAGATAGATCTGAGGGCGCCGGTAGGCTGGGGGTCCGGCGCGCAGCGGTCCGGGCGGGCGCCGGTCGGGGGTGGCTAACCGGCATCCGCGCAGCTGGCCCCGCCGACGTCCTCCGCGCCGCCGGTCCCGTCGGCGTCGTCCTGGCCGCCGGTCCTGCTGGGCAGGGAGGCGAGCACGGTGTCCAGCACTGCCACCGCACCCGCCTTGTTCAGCGGCTCGTTGCCGTTGCCGCACTTGGGAGACTGCACGCAGGACGGGCAGCCGGTCTGGCACTCACAGGCGGTGATCGCCGCTCTGGTCGCCGTCAGCCACGGTCGCAGCGCCGCGTACCCGCGGTCGGCGAATCCGGCGCCACCCGGGTGCCCGTCGTGTACGAACACGGTCGGCTCCCCGGTGTCCGGGTGCAGCGCGGTGGACACCCCGCCGATGTCCCACCGGTCGCAGGTCGCGACCAGCGGCAGCAGGCCGATCGCGGCGTGCTCGGCGGCGTGCAGCGCTCCGGGCCACGCCGCCGCAGGCAGCCCCGCGGCCTGGAGCAGCTCCTCGGACACCGTGTACCAGACGGCCCGGGTGCGCAGGGTCGACGGCGGCAGGTCCAGGGCCACCGCGTCCAGTACCTGCCCGGACGGCAGCCGTCGCAGGTACCCGACCACCTGCGATGTCACCTCGACCTCGCCGAGTGCCACCGTCACCCCGCCACGGTGCTGTCGCCGCAGGACCGAGACCACACCGATGTCGGTGGTGGACCGGGCCGAGGTGTTCCAGTCCGGCTCCTCGGGATGCACCAGCGCGATCCCGGCGTCCAGATCCAGCATGTCCACCACGAACGAGTCCCCGCGATGCAGGTACACCGCGCCGGGGTGAACCGTCGAGCAGGCTGCTCCGGGGTCGACCGTGCCGAGCAGACGTCCGGTGTCGGCCTCCACCACGGCCACCTGCTGACCGCCCGAGCCGCGGATGTCCACCTCGGCGTGCGGCCGTCGCCGGGGGGTGGCCCAGAACCAGCCGCCCGGCCTGCGCCGCAGCACGCCCTCGGCCACCAGGTCGGCCAGCACCGCCCTGGCCGGCTCACCGCCCAGCTCGTCAGCGCAGGCCTCGGTCAGGGGCAGCTCCGCTGCCGCGCAGGCCAGCTGAGGGCGCAGCACGTAGGGGTTGGCCGGGTCCAGCACGGTCGCCTCGACCGGCGCGCCCAGCAGCGCGGCACCGTGGTGCACCAGGTAGGTGTCCAGTGGGTCGTCCCTGGCGACGAACACCACCAACGCCCCGGCCCCGGCCCGTCCGGCCCGCCCGGCCTGTTGCCAGAACGACGCCCGGGTACCGGGATAACCGGCCAGCACCACCGCGTCGAGCCCGGCGACGTCCACGCCCAGTTCCAGCGCGTTGGTGGAGGCCACGCCGAGCAGCTCACCGGAGTCCAGCGCGGTCTCCAGCGCCCGCCGCTCCTCGGGCAGATAGCCTGCGCGGTAGGCGGCGACCCGGGGTGCCAGATCGTCCGCCGCGGCGGCGACGAGGGTGCGCCGAGCACTCAGCGCGGTCAGCTCCGCACCCCGCCGGGACCGCACGAACACCAGTGTGCGGGCACCTTCGACGACCAGGTCGGCCAGCAGCCGGGCGGCCTCCGCCCCCGCTGATCGGCGGACCGGCGCGCCGTTCTCCCCGGTCAGCTCGGCGAGCAGCGGCGGCTCCCACAGCGCCACGGTGCGCTCACCGCGGGGCGAGCCGTCCTCGGTGACCGCCACGGTGTCCAGGCCGGTCAGCCGGGACGCCGACGCGGCGGGATCCGCCACCGTCGCCGAGGCCAGCACGAAGACCGGATGCGCGCCGTAGCGGGCGGCCACCCGCCGCAACCGGCGCAGCAGCAGGGCGACGTGCGACCCGAAGACACCGCGATAGGTGTGGCACTCGTCGATCACCACGAAACACAGCCGCCGCAGGAACCGCGCCCACCGGCCGTGCCGGGCCAGCAGACCGTGGTGCAGCATGTCCGGGTTGGTGAACACCCACCTGGCATGCGAGCGCACCCAGTCCCGCTCGGCCATCGGGGTGTCGCCGTCGTAGCCGGCCGGTCGCACCCCTGGCAGGTCCAGCGCGGTCACCGCGCGGATCTGGTCCGCGCCCAGCGCCTTGGTGGGGGAGAGGTACAACGCGGTGGCGTTGCGGTCGGCCAGGAGCCGGGTGAGCACGGGTAGCTGGTAGGCCAGCGACTTGCCCGACGCGGTCCCGGTGGCGATCACCACATGGCAGCCCTGCCGGGCGAGCTGTGCTGCGGCCACCTGATGCGACCACGGGGCCGCTATACCCGCCGCCCGCAGCCGGTCCCGCAGCGGCTCGGGCGCCCAGTCCGGCCAGTCGGCGGGGTGCGCTCGCCGGGCGGGCAGCGTCTCGGCATGCCGCAACGGTGACTCACCGGCACCGGCGAGCAGCCGTTGCAGCAGATCCTGCGCCTCACCGCCGTGCACCGCCTGCCGCGCTCCCTTCGCTGTGCTCGGTTCGCCCGATACGCGGATAATGAGCTGGATCGATTATCCGGGGCTCGCAGGGCACCGGCGGACGTGACCGGGGTGCTCACCCCATAGACTCCCCGGCCATGATGCCGTCCCTGCGAGGACGGCGCGGTCGTTCCATCCGCACCAGCGTCTCGGCGCTCCCTCGGGCCGCGGGTGGATGTGCAGGAAATCAGAATCAGGAGGACGGATGTCCGGGTTCATCCTCGCCCAGGGCGAGGGTCTCGAGCTGGCTGGGGGCGATTACACCATCGTCGGTGTGGTCGCCGTCGTCGCTCTCGCTGCTCTGGCCGTCGGCGCGGTACTGCTGCGGGAGGTGCTGTCCGCGGATCCGGGCACGCCGCGAATGCAGGAGATCGGGCGCGCCGTCCAGGAGGGCGCTTCGGCGTATCTGAGCCGGCAGTTCAAGACGCTCTCCGGATTCGCCGTGATCGTCTTCCTGCTGCTGTTCCTGCTGCCCGCCCACGACATCGGTGAACGGGTGGGCCGTTCGCTCTTCTTCCTGGTCGGGGCGCTGTTCTCGGCGTCGATCGGGTACCTGGGCATGTGGTTGTCCACCCGGGCGAACATCCGGGTCGCCTCGGCGTCCAACGAGCAGGGCGGCCGGGAGACGGCGATGCGGATCGCCTTCCGCACCGGCGGCGTGGTGGGCATGTTCACCGTCGGGCTCGGTCTGTTCGGTGCCGCGCTGGTGGTGATGGCCTACGCGGGCCAGGCCCCTCGGGTGCTGGAGGGCTTCGGGTTCGGCGCGGCGTTGCTCGCGATGTTCATGCGGGTCGGCGGCGGCATCTTCACCAAGGCCGCCGACGTCGGTGGTGACCTGGTCGGCAAGGTCGAGGCGGGCATCCCCGAGGACGACCCGCGCAACGCGGCCACCATCGCCGACAATGTGGGCGACAACGTCGGTGACTGCGCGGGCATGGCCGCCGACCTGTTCGAGTCCTACGCCGTGACGCTGGTCGCGGCGTTGATCCTGGGCACCGCGGCGTTCGGCCTCGAGGGCCTGTTGTTCCCGCTGATCGTGCCGGCGATCGGCGTGGTGACCGCGGTGATCGGCGTCTACATCACCCGGGGCCGTCCCGGTGAGCCGGCGCTGCGGGCGATCAACCGGTCCTTCTACATCTCGGCGGGGATCTCCGCGGTGGCGTGCACCGTGGCCGCGCTGCTCTACCTGCCCAAGAAGTTCAGCGGGCTGGTCGGAGTCACCGAGATCGACGGCAAGCCGATCACCGATATCGCCGGTAACCCGGCGCTCGTCGCGGCCTCCGCCGTGATCATCGGCATCGTGCTGGCCGGGATCATCCTGTGGCTCACCGGTTACTTCACCGGTACCGAGCACACCCCGGTCATCGACGTCGGCAAGAGCTCACTGACCGGAGCCGCGACCGTGATCCTGGCCGGGATCTCGATCGGCTTCGAATCCGCGGTCTACACCGCGCTGGTCATCGGTGCCGCCGTCTACGGCGCGTTCCTGCTGTCCGGCACCGTGACGGTGGCGCTGTTCGCGATCGCGCTCGCCGGTACCGGTCTGCTCACCACCGTCGGGGTCATCGTGGCGATGGACACCTTCGGCCCGGTCAGCGACAACGCGCAGGGCATCGCCGAGATGTCCGGCGACGTCAAGGGCGACGGCGTGGGCATCCTCACCGAACTCGACGCCGTGGGCAACACGACCAAGGCGATCACCAAGGGCATCGCGATCGCCACGGCGGTGCTCGCCGCGACGGCACTGTTCGGCTCCTACCGCGACGCCATCCGGTCCACGGCCGCGAGCCTCGACCTGAACGCGGCGTTCAACGTGTCGGTGCCCAACGTGCTGGTCGGACTGGCCATCGGCGCGGCGGTGGTGTTCATGTTCTCCGGCCTGGCGATCAACGCCGTGTCCCGGGCCGCGGCCGCGGTGGTCTACGAGGTGCGCAGGCAGTTCCGGGACCACCCCGGCATCATGGACGGTTCCGAGCGCCCGGAGTACGGGCGCGTGGTCGACATCTGCACCAAGGACTCGCTGCGCGAGCTGGCCACCCCCGGCCTGCTCGCGGTGCTGGCCCCGGTCGCGGTCGGCTTCGGGCTCGGGGTGGGGCCGCTGGCCGGTTACCTGGCAGGCGCGATCGTCACCGGCACCCTGATGGCGATCTTCCTGGCCAACTCCGGCGGCGCCTGGGACAACGCCAAGAAGCTTGTCGAGGACGGCAACCACGGCGGCAAGGGCTCCGACGCGCACGCCGCGACGGTCATCGGCGACACCGTCGGTGACCCGTTCAAGGACACCGCCGGTCCGGCGATCAACCCGCTGATCAAGGTGATGAACCTGGTCTCGGTGCTGATCGCCCCGGCGATCGTCGGGCTGTCGGTGGGTACGAACGCCTCCGCGCCGTTGCGAATCGGTATCGCGGTGGGAGCCGCCCTGATCATCGCGGTCGCCGTGGTGGTGTCCAAGCGCCGTTCCACGTCACTGGTCGACTCCCAGCCCGCCCAGATCACCGCCTGACCCGTGAGTGGCGATGCGAGTTGGG
>DASXOV010000068.1:0-25359 GCA_036494005.1 Pseudonocardiaceae bacterium
GAGGTCGGTCGGGTCACTCTGGAGGCATACCTCGCCGACGGCATGGTGACCCCGGGCAGCTCCTACTCTGCCGAACTGGCTGACGGTGCGCGCCGGGCCGGCCAGGCCGAGCTGCTCGTGGCGGCTGGACCCGGCGGCAGGCTGCTGGGCACGGTCACGGTGTGCCTGCCGGGCAGCCCGCTCAGCGAGATATCGCGCCCCGGCGAACTGGAGTTCCGGATGCTCGCGGTAGCTCCCGAGGCCCGTGGTGCGGGCGTCGGGGCGGCCCTGGTGGCTGCGGTACTCCGACGGGCCACCGAGGTCGGCGCGTACTCGGTCGTGCTGTGCAGTGCCGAGCGGATGCACGCCGCGCACCGCCTCTACACCCGGCTGGGGTTCAGCAGGTTGCCCGATCGGGATTGGGAGCCGGTGCCCGGGTTCCGGCTGATGGCCTTCGGTCTCGTGAGGTCGTGAGGTCGTCCCAGTCGCGAGTGAACCAGTGATGTGTATTATGTGTGTATGACCCGCACAAACATTGACATCGACGATGACCTCATCGCCGAGGCGATGCGACGACTCGGGGTGAAGACCAAGCGAGAAGCAGTCGAGCTCGCGCTTCGACGCGTGGCGGGACCACGGCTGACCAGGGACGATCTCGACGCGGTCCGAGGGATCGGTTTCGAGGTGGAACTGGCGCAGTTGCGCGACGACCGGATCAACGAATGGTGACTGTTCACCTGGTGGACACCTCAGCGTGGATCGAGTGGCTGCGCGATACGGGATCGGCCGCATGCCGCGCGGTGCACCGGCTGCGGCAGGACCCGATCTCCATTGCAGTGACCCAGCCGGTACAACTCGAAGTGCGGGCCGGCACGCCTACCGTGAGCCTGGCCCGCGTTGACCGGCTGCTGAGTGCGGCGATCCAGCTCGACGTCGACCCCCGCATCGACTTCGACGTCGCCGCTGAGCTGTATCGCGCTGCCCGAGCGGCCGGCTGTCCAGTGCGCTCGCTGATGGACTGCCTGATCGGTGCGGTGGCCATCAGGACCGGCGCGGCCCTTGTGCACCAGGATCGAGATTTTGACACGCTGGCGTCGGTGGCAGCCGATCTGACCTGTGTCCGCGAGCTGTGACGACCCGGCTCAACTGCGTAGGACGACCGCGACGATTCCGGCCAGGTGCTCCATCCGGGCCACCTCGGCGGCGCGGAACATCGGCCCGCCAGGGCGTCCCACCAGCAGTACCCGCTGCACGCTGCCCAGCGGTGTCGCGGCGAGTTCGGTGCCCAGTTCCCGCCAGGTCTCCGGCACCCACGACTCCTCCCCGTCCAGGATCGTCGCGCGGCGCAGCGGCCACCACGGCAGGTCCAGCGCCCGGGTCTCAGGAGCCGCGGAGGAGGCGGTCACCCGATGCGGCTCGGTCCCGGTTTCGGTGGTGAGCACGATCGCCCACCCAGCACGGATGATCTTGGGCACCCCTTCGGTGAAGATCTGCAGGCCGGCTGCGGGGTCAGCAGCGACCTCCTCCACCAGCTCTAACTCGCGATGCGTGTCCAGCACCCCTGCCCAGGGGCGCACGGCGTCCACCTCGACCCCCTCGATCGACTCCGCGGCGGTGATCAGCACGTCCGGCTGCCCGCCGGAGGGGAGCTCCACGACAAGGTCGTCGATGGCGATCCCGGAACCTCGCTCGACGACATCGACGCTGAGAATGTCGCCTCCCACCTGGCCCAGCGCGGTCGCCACGGCGCCGAGTGCTCCTGGACGGTCCGGGAGTTGGACCCGGATCAGGAAGGACATCCGGCGCCCCGCCTCTCCTTTGGGGCACGGAACCCGACCGCCCGTGCGCTTGCCGGGCGCCGATTGTGGCAGAGGTGGTCAATGGGCGGGGGTGTTGTGCCCCGGATGTTGGTGAAGACCACCGCAGCCCGCGCGGGTCGGCGGTTCGCCGCCGCCTAGACTCGGTGGATCAGCAATCCCACGAGCGTTCCATGGAGCCCGAGTGCCCACCATCTCCCGTGACGAGGTCGCGCACCTCGCCCGGCTCGCCCGGCTGGCCGTCACCGAGGAGGAGCTGGACCTGTTCGCCACCCAGCTTGACGTGATCCTGACCTCGGTCGCCAGGGTCCGGGACGTGGCCGCGGCAGACATCCCGCCCACCTCGCACGCCGTCCCGCTGACCAACGTCTTCCGCGCGGACACACCGCGCCCCGGGCTCACCCAGCAGCAGGCACTGTCCGGTGCGCATGCGGCCGAGGACGGCCGGTTCCGGGTGCCGCGGATCCTGGACGAGTTGTGACCGCCGACGCACTTTTTCCCGCGGAGGCGGCGTTGTGACCGCCGACGCACTTTTTCCCGCGGAGGCGGCATCGTGACCGAGCTGATTCGGTTGTCCGCGGCCGAACTGGCTCGCCGGATCCACGCCAGGGAGATCACCGCGGTCGAGGTCACCAGGGCTCATCTGGATCGGATCGCCGCGGTGGACCCCGCGGTGCACGCCTTCCTGCACCTGGACGCCGAGGGCGCGCTGGCGACCGCCGCCGCGGTGGACGCCGCGCTGGAGCAGGGACGGCCGCCCGTGTCGCCGCTGGCCGGGGTGCCGCTGGGACTCAAGGATCTGTTCACCACCGCGGACATGCCTACGACCTGCGGATCCCGAACCCTGGAGGGCTGGCGCCCGCCCTACGACGCCACCGTGACCCGCAGGCTGCGCGAGGCGGGAGTGGTGATCCTCGGCAAGACCAACATGGACGAGTTCGCCATGGGGTCCTCGACGGAGAACTCCGCCTACGGTCCTACCCGCAACCCGTGGGACCTGGACCGCGTGCCGGGTGGATCCGGCGGCGGATCGGCCGCGTCGGTGGCCGCCTTCCAGACCCCGCTGGCCGTCGGCACCGACACCGGTGGCTCGATCCGGCAACCCAGCGCGCTCACCGGCACAGTCGGAGTCAAACCCACCTACGGCGGTGTCTCGCGATACGGGCTGGTGGCCTTCTCCTCCAGCCTGGATCAGGGTGGACCGGTGGCCCGCACCGTGCTCGACGCCGCGCTGCTGCACGAGGTGATCGGCGGGCCCGATCCGCTGGACTCCACCTCGATCGACGCGCCGGTGCCTCCGGTGGTCGAGGCCGCCAGGGCGGGCGCCACCGGTGATCTGTCCGGGGTCCGGGTCGGAGTGGTCCGGCAGTTCCGCGGGGAGGGCTACCAGCCGGGCGTGCTGCGTGCCTTCGAGGTCGCGGTGGACCGGCTACGGGAACTGGGTGCCCGGATCGTCGAGGTGTCCTGCCCGTCGTTCGACCACGCCATGCCCGCCTACTACCTCATCGCACCCAGCGAGTGCTCCTCCAATCTGGCCCGCTTCGACGGGATGCGCTACGGCCTGCGGGCCGACGACGACGGCACCCGCAGCGCCGAGGAAGTGATGTCACTGACCAGGGAGGCCGGCTTCGGGCCCGAGGTCAAGCGGCGCATCATGCTCGGCACCTACGCGCTGTCCGCCGGGTACTACGACGCCTACTACGGACAGGCGCAGAAGGTCCGCACTCTGATCACCAGGGACTTCGCCGCCGCGTTCGAGCAGGTCGACGTGCTGATCTCGCCGACTACCCCGACAACGGCGTTCCGGATCGGCGAGCGGACCGACGACCCGCTGGCGATGTACCTGTCGGATCTGTGCACGATCCCGGCCAACCTGGCAGGCAACGCCGCGCTGTCGGTACCGGCCGGATTGTCCGCCGACGACGGACTGCCGGTGGGCCTGCAGGTGATGGCTCCTGCCCTGGCCGACGACCGTGCCTACCGGGTGGCTGCTGCCTACGAGGCGGTGCGGGACGCCGCCGACGGGGGTTCCCTGCTCACCCGGGTACCTGAATTGGCCGAGGACCGCTTGCCGGGTCCGAGCATCGATAGGGTGGCGGCCCGATGAGTGCTCCTGCGGCTGAGCTGATGGATTACGACGAGCTCCTGGAGCGCTTCGAACCGGTGCTCGGGCTCGAGGTGCATGTCGAGCTGTCCACCGCGACCAAGATGTTCTGCGGCTGTGCCAATACGTTCGGGGCCGAGCCGAACACCAACGTCTGCCCGACCTGCCTGGGGTTGCCAGGGTCGCTGCCGGTGCTCAACGGCGCCGCTGTCGAGTCGGCGATGCGGATCGGGCTGGCGTTGAACTGCTCGATCGCCCCGTGGTGCCGGTTCGCCCGCAAGAACTACTTCTACCCGGACATGCCGAAGAACTTCCAGATCTCCCAGTACGACGAGCCGATCGCGGTGAACGGCTCGCTGGAAGTACTCGCGGACGGTTCGACGGTGAGCGTCGCCATCGAGCGGGCACACATGGAGGAGGACACCGGCAAGTCGCTGCACGTCGGCGGCGCGACCGGCCGGATTCACGGCGCGAGCCATTCGCTGCTGGACTACAACCGCGCGGGTGTCCCGCTGATCGAGGTCGTCACCAAGCCGGTGGCCGGTGCCGGTGCACGGGCACCCGAGGTGGCCAGGGCGTACGTGGCGACCTTGCGGGACCTGCTGCGCGCGCTGGGTGTCTCGGACGTGCGGATGGACCAGGGCTCGCTGCGCTGCGACGCCAATGTCTCGCTGATGCCGCGCGGCTCCTCGGTGCTCGGTACCCGCACCGAGACCAAGAACCTCAACTCGCTGCGCTCGATCGAGCGTGCGGTGCGCTACGAGATGCGCAGGCAGGCCGCGGTGCTGGTGGCGGGCGGCGAGATCGTGCAGGAGACCCGGCACTACGACGAGGCCACCGGCAGCACCTCCACGGGCCGGCGCAAGGAGACCTCGGAGGACTACCGGTATTTCCCGGAACCCGACCTGGTGCCGATCGCCCCCGCGCAGGACTGGGTCGAGCGGTTGCGTACCACCCTGCCCGAGCCGCCCGCGCAGCGCCGGGCCCGGGTGCAGGCCGAGTGGGCGCTGTCCGATCTGGAGCTGCGCGATCTGGTCAACGCGGGTGCGCTGGACCTCGTCGCGGCCACCGTCGCGGCCGGAGCCCCGCCCGCCGAAGCGCGGTCCTGGTGGGTCAATTACCTGACCGAGCGGGCGAATTCCCGCGAACTGGACCTCGCCGAACTGCCGATCACGCCGCACCAGGTGGCCCGGGTCGTCGCCCTGGTCGCCGATGGTGCGCTGACCAAGAGCCTGGCCCGCCAGGTCGTCGACGGGGTACTCGCCGGCGAGGGTGAGCCCGATGAGGTCGTCGCCGCCCGTGGCTTGGCCGTGGTGTCCGACGACTCCGCGCTGGCCGCCGCGGTCGAGGAGGCGCTGGCTGCTCAGCCCGACATCGTGGACAAGATCCGCGGCGGCAAGGTGCAGGCCGCCAGCGCCATCGTCGGCGCCGTCATGCGGGCCACCAAGGGCCAGGCCGACGCCCAGCGGGTCCGCGAACTGGTGCTGGCCCGCTGCGCTGTGGATAACCCGTGAGTGGCCCTGCTGGTTGGCGGCGAGCCGCAGCTTCGCATCGCCACTCACGGGTGCTCAGTCCTGTCCGCCGCCTGGGCCTACCGGATCGGGCAGCACGAAAACCCGCTCATCGCTGGAGATCGGTGCTCCGCCCGCCTTGTTGACGGTGGCCAGCCACACCGTCCGTCCGTCGGGACTGGTCGCGGCCGCGGATATCCGGCCGTAGTGCTTCAGCGGGATATCCACCGGCTTACCGAGGAACGTGCCGTTCGGCCCGATGCCCAGGGCCAGCATCGGCGCTCCGCTGGTGAACGCCACCTGAATGCGGCCCTGCAACACCGCGCACCCCGCGGCGCCGGGACGGGCCGGCCAGGTCCAGGCCGCCGGTGCGAGCGGTTCGCCCGGACGTACCCGGTACAGCAGATCGCGATCGGGTGCCCGGTCGGTGACCCACACCTCGCCGGAGAGCGGATCGGTGCACAGCCCACCCGGCGCGTGCAGCCCGGTGGCCAGCACCTTGGATCCGGTGTCGTTGCCCGGGTCGGGGTGCCCCGAGGTGTCGATCCGGAGCACCTTGCCCGCCAGTGACGCCGGATCGGCGGCCTTGGTGGGATCGCCGGCGTCGCCGGTGGCCACCACGAGTATCCCCCGGGGGTCCAGCGCGAGGGCACCCGCGTTGCCGGTGGGGCCCTTCGGAATGCCGACCAGGACCGGCTTGGGCACGTCGCCCGGCGCGAGCCGCACCACCCGATTGTCGACCGGCGTGGTGATGTAGGCGTAGATCAGTTCGTCCTCGGCGTAGCTGGGCGACAGCGCGAGCCCGGTGAGCCCGCCGTCGCCGGAGCCGTCCACATCCAGGGCGGTCACCTGCTGGGTGGGGTGATGCTGCTGCACTCGCAGGATACGGCCGGTGGTGCGCTCCGCTGCCAGGCCGACCAGCGCGTTTCCGTCCAGCACGATCAGGGCGGAGACCGGTTCGAGGCAGGTCGCGACGACCTGCGGGTCCGGGTCGGCGCAGCCGCGCGGCGGTCCGGGCGGTTCCCCGGCCGGGGGCTGGCCCGGTCGCTGGGGGTCGGGGGGAGCCTGCGGTTCTGGTCCGGCTTGCGGCCCGATCTCCAGTTTGGGCCGGAACGGACCTGCCTGGCGGTCCGGGAAGTTCGGCGTGACCGCGCACCCCGCCACGGCCGCCAGCAGCAGCGCGGCGGCCACCAGCCGGGAAGCCACGCGGCGGCCGGCGCCATGACGAACCGGCGCGGGGGGTCGCATGATCGTCCAGGCTAGGTGAAGACCCGTGAGCCGCTGGTGAGTGGGCTACCGGTGACCGCTCGTACCGCCACCTCCACGGCGGTTGCCCGCAGTTGCAGCGCCCGCAGTTCGTCGGACACGATCTCCGGTGCTTCCAGCGGGATGAAATGGGAGTTCGGCAGGATCCGCAGCCGTGCCTGTGGCGCGCCGGCCAGCCTGGCTGCGATCTGCCGCACGTCGATGAAGGCGTCGTGGCGTCCGGCCAGCACGGTGACCGGGCAGCGCAGCAGGCGCAGGTCCTGGGCGGGGCCGGCGGCAGCGATCAGCGCGAGCCCGAGGAACCACCCCCAGTGCTGCTTCAGGAAGCGCTGCGCGACGCGTGCGGTGTCGAACGGGTCGGCAGCGGGCAGCATGAGCCCGCTGTGCCGCAGCGGCCACACCGTGGCCGGGGTGGCGGGCAACCGGGAAAGCACCGCGTCCAGCATCGGGCCGGCCAGCCGCAGGCCTTGGGTGATGGTGCGGACCAGCGGGGACCGGACCAGCCCTGGCAACCTGGTCAGCGCATCGGGCACCCCGGCGACCATGAGCAGGCCGGCCACCCGGTCCGGGTGGCGCATGGCCAGCGCGGCACCGACGTCGACCCCCACCGACCAGGCGACCACCACGCAACGGTGCACGCTCGCCGCATCGAGCACCGCGATGGCGTCCGAGACGTGATCATCGACGGTGCTCAGCGGTCCGGTGCCGTGGCGGCGCGCGCCGCGGGGCTGCCAGCTGTGCATCGCCAGGTTCGCCGCCGGGGCCAGCAGAGTGGGCCACATCTCCGGGATGGTGCCGACGCCGAGCACCGGGTGCCTGCCCCGGCCGTGTCGCCAGGCTCGCAACACCGTCCCGTCGACGGCCGCCACCTCCTGCTCACGCATCCCCGGAGTCTGCCGTAACCGGCGACACCAGGGTTCCCGGTGTGACGAAACGGCGACGGCCGCCGTGATCTGGCCGGCGATGAGCTGAGCCGCCGGAGGCGCTCAGGTCGCCAGCGGGTCGGGCATTCTTCCCAAGCTGGCCGAGGCGAGCCTGGACAGGTCCCGAACGTGCACCGCGGGAAGCAGGACCTCCTCGCCACCACGCAGGACCGCCCAGATCCGGGACCGCTCGTCCACCCGCAGGCCCTCCATGTCCGACCACGCGATGCTCCGGCCGGCCCAGGCCCGCTGTGCCAGTACCGTCTCCGGGCCCGCGACCGTGCGGGTACGCAGCAACCAGACCAGCGCCGCCAGCGGTACCAGGTACAGCACCTGCAGTCCCGGCGCGCCGAAGGCCACCGGGGTGACGCACACGGTCAGCCCGAACACGGCGATCAGGCCGGTGAGCGGGGGTCGGAACATCACGGTCGGCGAGTCGGTCACCGCACTATCGTCGCAGGTCGCTCCCGGCCGGGGGAGCAGCGGCACCGGAACCCGGGTGAAACCCACTCGGGCGCTATTCACGCTACGGTGCGCTCAAGGTGATGGCGGAGTCACCTTGCGTGGGCGGCGCGGCCCGAGCTGGGTGGTAATTGGACGTGCGCTATCGGGTGTTTCGTCCCCCTTACGTGTACCGGTGGGCGGGGCTGATCGGCGGATCGGCGATGGTGGTCACGCTCGTCACGCTGGCGGTGGGACTGATCGTGCCGTTACTCGTCGGGGATCCGCCGGCCGGCGCGCAGGCGGCTACGGCTGAGCGCAGGCCCGGGCCCGGTGACCCCCCGCCGGCCGCCCGGGCTCGGGCCGGCGCAAGGCCGCACCGGCCGGTGGTACCGGTGTCCGCGGACATCGTGGCGCACGTCGCCCGCCCGGACCGCGTGGTGGCTCTCACCTTCGACGACGGCCCGAGCCCCGACTACACACCTCAGGTGCTGGCCCTGCTGGCCCGGTACCACGTCGTGGCGACCTTCTGCATGATCGGTCCGCACGCCACCCGGTATCCGGAGCTCGTTCGTACCGTCGTGGCGGACGGCATGGGGTTGTGCGATCACACGGTCAGCCATGACGAGCACCTGTGGCAGTTGCCGCAGGTGCAGATCGAAGCCGAGATCATCGGTGGCCGGGCCGATGTGCGCAACTCCGCCGGACCGGATGCCCCCATCGACTACTTCCGGGCGCCGGGCGGACGCTGGTCCGACCCGGTGCGACAGATCGCTGCGCACAACGGGATGAAGCCGTTGTCCTGGTCGCTGGATCCCCGCGACTGGAGCCGGCCGGGCGCCGACCGGATCGTGGCCACCGTGCAGCAACAGGTGCATCCGGGAGCCGTCATCCTGTTGCATGACGGCGGCGGACGGCGTGACCAGACCATCGCGGCCCTGGCGCAGTTGCTGCCCTGGTTGATCGCACAGGGCTACCAGTTCGTGCTGCCGTGAGTGACGCAGCGTTCATAACGCCGTTATGAGGTCGTGAGCTGGTCGGACGCCCTACCTTTCTTAGTATGTGGGAGACGGTTTTGCGTTGTTGACGGTGCTAGGCCGCGACGGTTAACGTCGGTAGTGTGTTGATCCCCAACGTCCTCGTACTTCGCAGGCGCGTCGGCTGAAGGCCCCAGTCAGCGGTCGACGCGCCAACCCTCGCTCCAGCCCGAAGTAGGGCGGCGGGGGTTTTTTTGTGCCCGGGACGGAAGAACGAAGAACCACGAGCTGAGGCAGGACGATGACCATCGTGACCCCGCGAGAGGTGCCTATTCCGGCGCCGCCGCCCAAACCGGCCCCACCGGCAGGGGCGCCGGTGCGCCTCACCGGTGCACAGGCACTCGTGCGCGCCCTGGAAGAAGTCGGGTGTGAGGCGGTGTTCGGTATCCCCGGGGGCACCATCCTTCCGGCCTACGACCCGCTGCTCGATTCGACAAAGGTCCGCCACGTACTGGTCCGCCACGAGCAGGGTGCGGGACACGCGGCGGCCGGCTATGCACAGGCGACCGGGCGGGTGGGGGTGTGCATGGCCACCTCCGGGCCCGGGGCGACGAACCTGGTCACTCCGCTGGCCGACGCGCACATGGACTCGGTGCCGGTGGTCGCCATCACCGGCCAGCAGACCAGGGCATTGATCGGGACGGACGCCTTCCAGGAGGCGGACATCACCGGTATCACCATGCCGATCACCAAGCACAACATGCTGGTGAAGGATCCGGCGGACATTTCGAGGGCGATCGCCGAGGCTTTCCATCTCGCCTCCACCGGACGCCCGGGACCGGTGCTGGTGGACATTCCCAAGGATGTCCTGCAGGAGCAGACGACCTTCATCTGGCCACCCGAGATGAACCTGCCGGGATATCGCCCCACCACCCGGCCGCACGGTAAACAGATCCGGGAGGCGGCCCGGCTGATCGCCACCGCCCGCCGTCCGGTGCTCTACGTCGGCGGCGGTGTGATCCGGGCGCAGTCCTGTGCGGCGCTGCGTGAACTGGCCGAACTCACCGGGGCGCCGGTGGTGACCACCCTGATGGCCCGGGGCGCATTCCCCGACTCGCATCCGCAGCATGTGGGGATGCCCGGTATGCACGGCACGGTGGCCGCGGTGGCCGCCATGCAGCGGTCCGACCTGCTGATCGCGCTGGGCGCACGGTTCGACGACCGGGTCACCGGGCAGTTGTCGTCCTTCGCGCCGGAGGCCCGGGTGGTGCACGCCGACATCGATCCGGCGGAGATCTCCAAGAACCGCCGGGCCGACGTGCCGATCGTCGGTGACTGCGCCGAGGTGATCGATGAGCTGATCACGGCGGTGCGAGCCGAGTTCGAGTCCGGCCGTCCGAATCTGACGCAGTGGTGGGCACAGCTGGAGAACTGGCGAACGACGTTCCCGCTGGGCTACGACCGCCCGACGGACGGAATGCTCTCCCCGCAGTTCGCCATCGAACGGATCGGCGCCCTGGTCGGCCCGGACGCCATCTACACGGCGGGGGTCGGCCAGCATCAGATGTGGGCGGCGCAGTTCATCGGTTACGAGAAGCCGGGAACCTGGATCAACTCCGGTGGTCTGGGCACCATGGGTTTCGCGGTGCCTGCGGCGATGGGCGCAAAGCTGGGCATGCCGGACAAGCAGGTCTGGGCGATCGACGGTGACGGGTGCTTCCAGATGACCAATCAGGAACTCGCCACGTGTGCCATCGAGAACATCCCGATCAAGGTCGCTGTGATCAACAACGGTAATCTCGGCATGGTCCGGCAGTGGCAGAACCTGTTCTATTCCGAGCGCTACTCGCAGACCGATCTCGGCACCCACAGCCGTCGCATCCCCGATTTCGTCATGCTGGCCGAGGCGCTGGGCTGCGTCGGGCTGCGCTGCGAGGCCGAAGAGGACGTGGACACGGTCATCGAGCGGGCCATGGAGGTCGACGACCGTCCTGTCGTGATCGACTTCGTGGTGGGTGCGGACGCTCAGGTGTGGCCGATGGTCGCCGCGGGCACCGGTAACGATCAGATCATGGCGGCGCAGGACATCCGTCCGCTGTTCGAGGAGGACGGCTCCTGATGACCAAGCACACCCTTTCGGTGCTGGTGGAGAACAAGCCCGGCGTGCTGGCCCGGGTGGCAGGGCTGTTCAGCAGGCGCGGTTTCAACATCCACTCGCTGGCCGTCGGGCCCACCGAGAGCCCCGACATCTCCCGGATGACGATTGTGGTCGCCGTCGACGAGCTGCCGCTGGAGCAGGTCACCAAACAGCTGAACAAGTTGGTCAACGTGATCAAGATAGTGGAGCTCGACCCGGCGCAGGCCGTGCAGCGCGAACTGCTGCTGGTCAAGGTCCGGGCCGACGCGACGGTGCGTTCCCAGGTGCTCGAAACCGTCCAGCTGTTCCGTGCCAAGGTCATCGACGTGTCACCGGAGTCGCTCACCGTCGAGGCCACCGGCACCTCGGACAAGCTCGACGCGCTGTTGCGGATGCTCGAGCCCTACGGGGTTCGCGAGATGGTGCAATCCGGTGTTGTCGCGATCGGGCGCGGGCCGCGTGCGATCACCGCCAGCCCGATCCGCTAGGTCGTCACCCACGCATGTTCACACCCAGTAAGGACAGGAATCACTGATGAGTGCAGAGATCTACTACGACGACGACGCCGAGCTGGCGGTCATCGCCGGCCGCAAGGTGGCTGTGATCGGCTACGGCAGCCAGGGGCACGCGCACGCGTTGAGCCTGCGCGACTCCGGGGTCGATGTCCGGGTCGGCTTGCCCGAGGACTCGAAGTCCCGGCCCAAGGCCGCTGAGGAGGGCCTGCGGGTGGTCACGCCCGCGGAGGCGGCGGCCGAGGCGGACGTGATCATGATCCTCGCGCCGGACACCAAACAGCGGGCGATCTACTCCGAGGACATCGCCCCGAACCTGAAGTCCGGCGATGCGCTGCTGTTCGGGCACGGCTTCAACATCCGATACAACCTGATCGCACCGCCCGCCGACGTCGATGTCGCGATGGTGGCGCCCAAGGGGCCCGGTCACCTGGTACGCAGGCAGTTCGTCGACGGCAAAGGGGTGCCCTGCCTGATCGCGATCGAGCAGGACCCCACCGGCGGCGCGCAGGCCTTGGCGCTGTCCTACGCCAAGGGCATCGGCGGCACCCGGGCCGGGGTGATCAAGACCACCTTCACCGAGGAGACCGAGACCGATCTGTTCGGTGAGCAGACCGTGCTCTGTGGCGGGGCGACGGCGCTGGTCCAGGCCGGATTCGAGGTGCTCACCGAGGCCGGGTACGCGCCCGAGGTGGCCTACTTCGAGTGCCTGCACGAGCTCAAGCTCATCGTCGACCTGATGTACGAGGGCGGGATCTCCCGGATGCGCTACTCGATCTCCGACACGGCGGAGTACGGCGACCTCACCCGCGGCCCGCGGGTGATCACCGCTGCGGTCAAGGACGAGATGCGCCGGATCCTCACCGAGATCCAGGACGGCACGTTCGCCCGGGAGTGGGTCGCCGAGGACGACAACGGACGGCCGAATTTCACCAAGCTGCGCACCGAGGGCGAGCAGCACCCCATCGAGCAGGTCGGTACCCGGCTGCGCGGGCTGATGTCCTGGGTGGACCGGCCGCTCACCGACACCGCCTGAGGACGGGCGTGCTCCGGGGTCTGTGGCCGAGATCGCAGGTACGTCCACCAAGAAGTCGACTGCTGGCCGGTGAGCAGATCGGTCTGACTGTCTCATCGCCGCGGTATGCATCCGGGAGGGCCTGCCGCTGCTGCACGACGACCGCGATTTCGACCATCTCGCCAAGGTGAGCGATCTCGCTGTGGTGGGTTCGCCATCCTCAGCCTCATTGATCGCCGGATGCGGTCCACGGGGTCGCGGAGCGGGGACACCTGCCTGGCGGGTCACCGTGCAGCACTAGACTTGGCGGTCGTGACACACCCGACTAAGCCACTGGTCCTGATCGCCGAGAAGCTCGCACCCTCGGTGCTGGAGGTCTTCGGTGCTGAGTTCGAGGTCCGGCATGTCGACGGTACTGACCGCCCGGCGTTGTTCGAGGCACTGGCCAGCGCCGACGCACTGCTGGTGCGTTCGGCCACGAAGGTCGACGCCGAGGCGTTGCGGCACGCGCCCGCGCTCAAGGTGGTCGGCCGGGCCGGTGTCGGGCTGGACAACGTCGACGTGCCCGCGGCCACCGAACGCGGTGTCATGGTGGTCAACGCGCCAACGTCCAACATCGTCTCGGCGGCCGAGCACGCGGTTGCGCTGCTGCTCGCGGTGGCCCGGCGCATCCCGGCCGCCGACGCCAGCCTGCGCAGCGGGGAGTGGAAGCGCACCGCGTTCTCCGGCATCGAACTGTCCGGAAAGACCGTCGGGGTGGTGGGCCTGGGCAAGATCGGTCAGCTGGTTGCTCAGCGACTGGGTGCATTCGGTACCGAGCTGATCGCCTACGACCCCTACGTGTCGGCCGCCCGGGCCGCGCAGCTGGGCATCGAGCTGGTCGACCTCGACGAGTTGCTCTTCCGCTCCGACGCCATCTCGGTGCATCTGCCCAAGACCTCCGAGACCCTGGGCCTGATCGGCGCCGCCCAGCTCGCCAAGACCAAGCCGGGTGTGCTGATCATCAATGCCGCACGGGGCGGGCTGGTGGACGAGCAGGCCCTGGCCGATGCGATCCGCGACGGGCAGGTCGGCGGCGCGGGGGTCGACGTCTTCGGCACCGAACCCTGCACGTCCAGCCCCCTGTTCGAGCTGTCGCAGGTGGTCGTCACCCCACATCTGGGGGCGTCCACCACGGAGGCGCAGGATCGGGCGGGCACCGACGTGGCCCGCAACGTGCAGCTGGCCCTGCGCGGGGAGTTCGTGCCCGACGCGGTGAATGTGATCAGCGGCGGGCTGGTCGGGGAGGAGGTGCGGCCGTGGCTGCCGCTGACCCAGAAGCTGGGCGTCGTGCTGGCCGCGCTCACCGGCGGCCCGCCGACCTCGCTCACCGTCGACGTACGGGGCGAGCTGGCGGCCGAGGACGTTTCGGTATTGCAGCTCGCCGCGCTGCGCGGCGTGTTCACCGGGGTGGTCGAGGACCAGGTCACCTTCGTCAACGCGCCTCGGCTGGCCGAGGAGCGCGGCGTGGCGGTCAGCGTGGTCACCGCACCGGAGAGTCCGAACCACCGCAGTGTGGTGGGCCTGCGGGCCGGTTTCGCCGACGGCTCGGTCTACTCGATCTCCGGCGCCCTGTCCGGGCCCGCGCAGGTGGAGAAGCTGGTCGAGGTCAACGGCCGCAACTTCGACCTTCGGGCGCACGGCGAGGCGATCTTCATCGAGTACCCGGACCGGCCCGGGGTGATGGGCACGGTGGGAACCCTGCTGGGCGAGGCCGGGGTCAACATCGAGGCGGCCCAGATCAGCCAGACGACCGAGGGCACTGACGCAATCATGATGCTCCGAGTTGATCGTCCGGTTTCGCGCCGGGTGCTGGAGTCCATCGCACCCTCGGTCGCGGCGCGCACCGTGCGTTCGATTACTTTCGGCTAACAAGACAACCCTAAGATCCACCCTCTGGAGTAATCACAAGACGCGGTCGACTGGGTACCTTCCGTGCGACGAGGCTCAGATCGGCGCAGTACGGTACGGCGCCGGGCCGGGGACCCAGTTCGGGTTTTGCCGGGCGGCTCCTGCGTGGACGTCCGGCCTCCAGCACTGTGGTGAACCGCCTCGGGTGAGGGCGTACGCAGTGGGTCGCATCCCGGCACAGGCTCTTTTTGCCCGTGGATGGCGTCGGTGGGCGGTTGCGGTGCTCGCGATCACGACGGCGGCGTGGGGCGCCGCCGCGACGTCAGCGATCGGTCAGCCCGCCCAGCCCGGCTTCGCCCCCGGGTTGCCACCGGCGGCCGGCCTGGCGCCGGGGCCGCTGCAGGGCAAGATCGGCCCGGGGCTGGGCGGCTCCACCGGTCCGGTGACCGTGTTCGTGGAGCTCGCCCAGACCCCGGCGGTCGACGCCTACCAGGCGGAGCGCCGTGCCGGGCGCCCCGCGTCCGCCGCCACCGAGGCCGCCGTCGCGGCCAGGAAGCTGGCCGGACAGGCGGCCGACCGGGTACTCGGGTCACTGCGCAGCCGGGACGCGGCCACCCGCGAGATGTACCGCACCGTGAACGCGGTGCCTGGCCTGGTGGTGACTGCCGACGTCGCCCACATCCGCGAGCTCACCGCCTCGCGCGACGTCCGCTCGGTGCACAAGGTCGTGCCGAAGACCATCACGAACTCCAGCGCCGTCCAGCTCACGCACACTCTGGCCGCCTGGCAGCAGACCGGGCGGTTCGGCGACGGCATGCGAGTGGGCATCATCGACGACGGGATCGACTACACCCATGCGGACTTCGGCGGCCCCGGCACCAAGGAGGCATACGCCGCGATCGACCGCACCAAGACCGACCCGAGTTACTTCCCGACCGCCAAGGTGGTCGGCGGCTACGACTTCGCGGGTGACGGCTACGACGCCAGCGGTGCGGCCGGGCCCGGCGGGCTCACCCCGCACCCGGACCCGAACCCGCTGGCCTGCGGGGAGCACGGCACCCACGTCGCCGGGTCGGCCGGCGGATTCGGTGTCAATGCCGATGGCGGCACCTTCCGTGGCGACTACCGGAAACTGGATGCCGCCGCGCTGAACGCCCTGCGGATCGGGCCGGGCACTGCACCCAAGGCGCTGCTGTACGCATTGAAGGTGTTCGGCTGCACGGGGTCGACCGATCTGGTCGCCAAGGCAATGGACTGGGCACTGGATCCCAACGGTGACGGCGACTTCTCCGACCACCTCGACGTGGTGAACATGTCATTGGGGTCGGACTACGGTGCGCCGGACGATCCGGACAACCTGTTCATCCACAAGCTCGTGCAGGGCGGTGTCCTTCCGGTGATCGCGGAGGGCAACGGCGGCGACATCTACGACATCGGCGGTTCACCCGGCGATGCCCCCGAGGCGCTCACCGTGGCGAGTAGCCGGGACGCGTCCGTGCTGCGTGACGGTGCCGACGTGACCGCCCCCGGTGGTGTGGCCGGGCTCAAGGGCGGCCAGTACAGCCAGGACTTCACCGGCTACGACGCCCTGGACCACACCGCGGACGTGGTGCGGTTGTCCGATCCGGCCAACGCCGACGGCTGTGCTCCGTACTCCGGCGCCGACATCACGGCGGTGGCAGGCAAGTACGTCTGGCTGGAGTGGGACGACAACGACGCCACCCGGCACTGCGGTTCCAAGGTGCGTGCGGACAATGCGCAGGCCGCCGGGGCGGTCGGGGCGCTGTTGTCCTCGACGAAGGAACAGTTCAGCGCCGGCATCGCCGGCAACGTCGGCGTGCCGATGTTCCAGTTCACCGCTTCGGTCACCAACGCGTTACGCCCGGCCGTGACGGCCGGGACGCTGCAGGTGCGGCTGGCCGGAGTGCTGCGTACCTCGGTACCGACCTCCTATCCGGACATCGTCGACACCCTCAGTGACTTCAGCTCCCGTGGGGTGCGCAGTCCGGTCGTGAAACCCGATGTCACCGCTCCCGGGGACACGATCACCTCGGCGCTGGTCGGCAGCGGGTCGAAGCCACTGGTGATCAGCGGGACGTCGATGGCCACTCCGCACATCACCGGGATCGGGGCGCTGGTCCGGCAGGCGCACCCGGACTGGAGCGTGGAGGAGGTCAAGGCCGCGGTCATGAACACCGCGGCGGCGGACATCTCGTCGCAGGACGGTCAGCACGGTCCGATCTACCCACCGAACCGGGTGGGCGCGGGCCGGGTGGACGCCGCGGCCGCCGTGCGCAATCAGGTGCTGGCGATGTCCCAGGACGACCCGGGCCAGATCAGCGTCGATTTCGGGGTGGTCCAGGCAGGCGGCCCGCTCACCGAGAGCAAGACGATCAAGGTAGTGAACAAGGGCAGCACCGCCGTCCGGTACACCACCGGGTACCAGCCGATCACCACCATGCCAGGGGCCGGGTATCAGCTGTCGGCCGGAACGCTCGACATCCCGCCGGGAGGCGTGGCCCGGCTCACCGTGAGCCTGCGCATCGATGACCCGTCCGCGCTGCGCAGGACCGCCGATCCGACGATCAAGAAGATCCAGCTGGGCAAGGCCCGGCAGTTCCTCGCCGACACCTCGGGCCGGGTCGTGCTGACACCCGCCGCGGGCGCCTCGGCGGATGCGCCTGCGCTGCGGGTGCCGGTGTACGCCGCTCCGAAGCCGGTCGCCGACATCGCGGCGTCGGATCAGGTGCAGTTCCACGATGGTGACAAGCAGGCGACGCTCCAGCTGACCGGACGCGGTCTCGATCAGGGCAGCGGGGACACCGCCTACCGGTCGCTGATCAGCGTGCTGCAGTTGCAGGCCGAGAGCGGGCAGCTGCCACAGTGCAGCTCAGTGATCATCGTGCACTGCGTGCCCAACGGCACCGGGCGGGCCGGCGACGTCCGATATGTCGGTGCGACCTCGACCGCTCCGCTAGCCGTAAAACAGGGCAAGCCGGGCGGCGCGCTGCTCGCGTTCGGGATCACCACCTGGGCCGACTGGTACAACCTCGGCGGCAACACCATCCCCTATGTCGACATCGACACCACCGGCGACGGACTCCCCGATTTCGAGATACGCGTCACCAAACCGGTGGGGACCGACCTGCTCGTCGCGGCGACCGTCGACCTGCACAAGCCGGACACACCGGTGGTGGACATGCAACCGGTCAACGGCCAGTACGGAGATGTGGACACCGGCGTGTTCGACACCAACGTCGTGGTGCTGCCGGTGTCGCTGGCCGCGCTGGGAATCGACCCTGCGGCCAAGACGGCGCCGATCATCTACACCGCGGGCGTGGCCGGCTTCTACACCGGTCCGGCCGACACCAGCGGCGTGATCGACAGTGTCGGTCCGCTGCGATTCGACGCCGTGGCGCCCGCCCTGTGGGCCGAAGGGACCGGCGGTCCGGCGCTGAGCTACCTGGCCGGTCCGGATACCGCGCTGGTCGTGCACCGTGACACCGGGATCGGCTCGTTGCTCCAGGTGGCATCGACCCTGCTGGTGTTGCACCCGCTCAACGCCTCAGGGAACCGGGCGCAGCTCGTGCCGGTGCGGGCACCCGTAACCCTCCCATCGCTCCCGGTGATCGGTCCGCTGGCACCGATCCCGTTGCCCGCACCGTTCACCCGGCCGGCTGCACCCCCGACAGCGAATCGGGGGAGACTCGGGGGCAGGTGAGGTTCTCGACGCTGATACCGCCGGCGACGGACCACCCTCAGACGAAGGACCTGGTGAGGCGAGTGGCAGAGTGACCCGTCCCAGGGTCACCCTTTCGCGTGTCCGTCGCGTGGTGCTCCCTATGGCTGCGGGTAGCCTTCCCGCGACGGAGGGTCCCACGGCCGGGGCCCGGTTCTTGGAGGTGGCTCATGCGGCTCGCTGTGATCCCTGGTGACGGGATCGGGCCGGAGGTGATTGGCGAGGCGCTGAAGGTGCTCGATGAGGTGGCTCCCGACGTCGAGAGCACGCCCTACGACCTGGGCGCGGCCCGGTGGCACTCGACCGGCGAGCTGCTGCCGGAGTCAGTGCTCACCGAGCTCCGTCAGCACGACGCGATCCTGCTCGGCGCAGTGGGTGATCCCTCGGTGCCCAGCGGGATTCTCGAGCGCGGACTGCTGCTACGGCTGCGATTCGAACTCGATCATCACGTGAACTTGCGGCCCGCGCGGCTCTATCCCGGGGTGCGCAGCCCGCTCGCCGATCCGGGAACCATCGACATGGTGGTGGTGCGGGAAGGTACCGAGGGTCCCTATGCGGGCAACGGTGGCCTGCTGCGCAAGGACACCCCACACGAGATCGCCACCGAAGTGAGCCTCAACACCGCCTTCGGGGTGGAGCGCGTGGTGCGGGACGCGTTCGCCCGCGCGTCTGCGCGGCCCCGCAGGCACCTGACGCTGGTGCACAAGACCAACGTGCTCTCGCACGCGGGCTCGTTGTGGTCGCGGATCGTCGAGGAGCTGTCGCTGCAGCACCCCGAGGTCTCGGTCGCCTACCTGCACGTTGACGCCGCGACCATCCATATGGTCACCGATCCCGGCAGGTTCGATGTGATCGTCACCGACAACCTGTTCGGAGACATCCTCACCGACCTCGCGGCAGCCGTCACCGGTGGCATCGGGCTGGCGGCCAGCGGAAACCTTGACGTGACCCGCCGAAACCCCAGCATGTTCGAGCCGGTGCACGGATCGGCGCCGGACATCGCGGGGCAGAGCGTGGCTGATCCGACCGCGGCGGTGCTGTCGGTGGGACTGCTGCTCGCCCACCTGGGCATGGAAGAGGCGGCGCGCCGGATCGAAGCCGCAGCCGCATTCGACCTGGCTACCAGGGATCACGCCAATCCCGGTGGCACGCATGCCATCGGTGACCGGCTGGCTGCCCTCGTCTCGTCCCGTCATGGAATCGAGCGCGCCGGTCTGTGACCAGCAACCTCCGCGACCAGCAACCTCCGCGACCAGCAACCTCCGCGACCCTGCGAACCTTCGTTGGTGTCCTGGCCGCGCTCGTCGCCCGAGCGCGGCCAGTTCTCACAACACGTCGAATTCGCCGTCCTTGGCTCCGAGTACGAACGCGTCCCACTCGGCAGGGGTGAAGATCAGTGTCTTCACATCCTCGGGGTGCTCGGAACTGCGCATCGCGACATAGCCCTGCACGAAGGCGATCTCCAGGTGTGACCCCGCTATATCAGCGGACTGCGTGCTCCGCTGCCATACCGCATGCGACAGGTCGAGCGTGCCGCGGATGTGCTGTTTGTCGTCGAGGGGGTCGCTCATGGTCGGTCACGGTAGACCCGTCGCCACGGCGGCACGATCACCGCATCCGGCACGAGATCATTGCGATAATCTGAATCTGGCCTCAGCGCCACCGGGTGTGCAACACTTCGCACCGTGCAGCACGCCGTGATCATTATCGGCAGGCGCGCCGGGTAACAGGTGCAACACCATCCGGCGCGCAGACCTCTCGCATCCGCGGGGGGTCTTTTTTGTTGGCCCGAAACCCCCTCCTGGAGCTTTCACCATGTCCCGCACCAGCCCGGCCGGCACTCCGCTCGGTGACGCCTTCCACCTCTACGACACCACGTTGCGCGACGGCGCTCAGCGGGAAGGGATCTCCTACTCGGTGGCGGACAAGATCGCGGTCGCGCGCCTGCTGGACGCGCTGGGCGTCGGCTTCATCGAGGGCGGCTGGCCCGGTGCGCTGCCCAAGGACACCGAGTTCTTCGCGCGTGCCGCGACGGGAGAGCTCGAACTCGGGCACGCCGCGCTGGTCGCTTTCGGCTCAACCCGCCGGGCCGGCCGGACCGCCTCCGAGGATCCGCAGGTGCAGGCGTTGCTCGCCGCGCAGGCCCCGGTGATCACGTTGGTCGCCAAGTCCGACCGCAGGCACATCGAGCGGGCGCTGCGGGTCGATGTGGCCGAGGCATGCGCCATGGTGCGCGACACCGTCGCACTGCTCGTCGCGCAGGGCAGGCGGGTGTTCGTCGATGCCGAGCACTTCTTCGACGGCTACTCCTTCGACGCGGACTGCACGCTGCGAGTGCTGGAAGCAGGCGTCACCGCGGGCGCCGACGTGGTGGTGTTGTGCGACACCAATGGTGGGCAGTTGCCGCTGGGGCTGGCCGAGACGGTCGCCGAGGTGGTGGCCCGCACCGGATTCCGGGTGGGCATCCACTGCCAGGACGACACAGCGTGCGCGGTGGCCAACTCGGTGGCCGCCGTCCAGGCCGGAGCCAGCCACGTGCAGTGCACCGCCAACGGGTACGGAGAGCGCACCGGGAACGCGGACCTGTTTGCCGTCACCGGCAACCTCGCCACCAAGTTGGGGATGGCGGTCCTTCCCGGCCACGGGATGGCCGAGTTGACCCGCACCGCGCACGCGCTGGCCGAGATCGCCAACCTCGCACCCGACACCCACCAGGCCTACGTCGGGCGCTCGGCGTTCGCTCACAAGGCGGGGCTGCATGCGAGTGCGATCAAAGTGGATCCGGAGTTGTACAACCACCTGGACCCCTCGGTGGTCGGCAACTCGCAGCGCGTGCTGGTGACCGAGATGGCCGGCCGGGCCAGCGTCGAGCTCAAGGGAACTGAGCTCGGGCTGGACCTGGCCGGCCGGTCCGCCGCGGTCAGCGCGGTCACCAAGCGGGTCAAGGAGCTAGAGTCCAGGGGCTGGTCCTTCGAGGCCGCCGACGCATCCTTCGAATTGCTGTTGCGCCAGGAGATCGACGAGGTGCCCCCTGCGCCGCCGTTCCGGCTGGAGTCCTACCGGGTGATGGTGGACCATCAGGCCGACGGCGACGTGGTCGCGCAGGCGACGGTGAAGGTGCGGGTGGCGGGCGAGCGGGTGATCGCCACCGCGGAGGGTAACGGCCCGGTCAATGCGCTGGACGGAGCACTACGCAAGGCGCTGGCTGCTCACCTGTCGTGGCTGGACGCCGTGGAGCTGTCCGACTACAAGGTCCGGATCCTGCCCGGCGCGCACGGCACCGATGCGGTGACCCGGGTGCTCGTCGACTCCAGCGACGGGGCCGGACCCTGGACCACGGTGGGTGTGCACGGCAACGTGGTGGAGGCCTCCTGGCTGGCGCTGGTGGACGCGATGACCTACGCGGCGCTGCGCCACGCGGGTACTGCGGCCTCCGCCGTCGCGCCGGCTTCCGCATCGAACGGCCGCAGCGGGGGCTCCGGATCTTGATCGATCCGCTGTGCCCGCTGAATGAACGGTGACAGTGCGCGGTAGCGTCGCCGTTCATGCGCATTGCCAGGATCGCTCATCCCGAGGGGGTCGCTTTCGCCGCTCTGGAGGTGAGTCCGGACGGCTCCGAGGTGGCAGTGGAGATCGCCGAGCACCCATTCGGGCCGCCGCGTTTCACCGCTCGTCGCTGGCCACTGCCTGATGTCCGATTGCTTGCCCCGATACTGCCCACGAAGATCATCGGGATCGGGCAGAACTACGCCGCGCATGCGGCGGAGATGGGAGGCGCGCCGCCGTCGCACCCCGTCATGTTCCTGAAACCCAACACGACCGTGGTGGGGCCGGACGTGCCGATCAAGCTGCCTGCGGATTCCGCGCGAGTGGACTACGAGGGAGAGTTGGCGGTGGTGATCGGCCGGCCGTGCAAGGACGTCCCCGCCGCACAGGCCGGTGGCGTGCTGCTGGGCTGCACGGTGGCCAATGACGTCACGGCCCGGGATCACCAGCGCAGCGACGGACAGTGGACCCGCGGCAAGAGCCACGACACCTTCTGCCCTCTCGGCCCGTGGATCGAGACCACTGCCGATCCTGCCGACCTGGCCCTGCGCACTGAGGTGGACGGTGTCGTCGTGCAACACTCGCGGACCTCGTCGCTGGTGCACGGGGTGCCCGAGTTGGTCGAGTGGGTGTCCCGGGTGATGACCCTGCTGCCCGGCGACGTGATACTCACCGGGACTCCGGCCGGCGTCGGCCCGCTCACCGCAGGGCAGCACGTGTCGATCACCGTGGAGAGCATCGGCACACTGACCAACCCGGTCATTCCCAGCTGAGTCGGTCGCTCTTCAAGTACCGCCGACCCCAGCGGTGGCAGTCTTTTTCGACTACCGACCCTCGGGGCGGGCTACCGGGGCGACGTTACCCCTGCCTGACGGTTGGCTGCGGTTAACGACCCGTCAGCCTGGGGTTGGCCGTACTTGAAGAGCCCCCAATGGCGAAGGATGGGGCGTGCTCGGGGAGGATTCCGATGCCTATCGCCGTTGCGGGAACGGCCTGTAGCGCGGGGAAGCGCTGGAGTAACCGAAGCGGCAGCGGCAGCCGGCTCGTCCTGGATCCGGACAGCTCGACCTTCCCGGTGAGCACTCGTCCGAGCACCCGGGCGTGGATCGCACGCTGCGCGGCCTGCGTGAACGCTGCGGGCGCCCACCGCCGCCATTGAACGCGATCGAGCCGGCGGCGGGTGAGGGTGCCGTCGCGCAGTGGCCCGGCGAGCAGTCGGGCGGCCGCCACGGCGTCCTGGACGGCGAGGTTGATACCGACCCCACCTACCGGCGACATGGCGTGCGCGGCGTCCCCGATGCACAGCAGGCCGGTGGTCGACCAGCGACGCAGCCGGTCCAGCCGCACGTCGAGCAGCGCGATGTCGGCCCAGCCGCGTACCGCCTGCATCCGGTCGCCAAGCCACGGAACGATCTCGGCCACCCGGTGCCGGAACTCCTCGATCCCTTCGGCCCGCAACGCGGTGTCGGAGCCCTTTCGGATCAGGTAGGCGCACTGGAAGTAGTCCCCGCGGTCGAGGAGCGCCATGCCGTACCCGGCCTCGAAACGGCCCACCCCGCCGTGCGGGTCATTCGGTTGGCGAGGAACCCGGAACCACCACACGTCCATCGGCACCCCGAAGGACCGGGCATGCAACCCGGCCGTGTCCCGCAGCGCCGACCGCCGCCCGTCGCAGGCCACTGTGAGGTCCGCCCGTAGTTCGCCGGTGTCCCCGTCGGCCGTCCGGTAGCGCACGCCGGTCACTCTGCTGCCCTCGATGAGCAGCCCGGTGGCCTCGGTCCGCATCCGCAGAGTGAAGGTCGGCTCGCTGCGAGCAGCGTCGGCGAGCAGATCGAGGAAGTCCCACTGGGGGACGAAGGCGAGGTGCTTGTGCGGACCGGGGATTCGACTGAAGTCGCCGACCTGCACCAGCCGGTCGCCGACCTGCACCTGAACCTTCTCCACCATCTGGTGTGGTATCCGCGCGAACTGCTCACCGAGTCCGAGTTCGTCGAGCAGTGTCAGCGTGGACGGGTGGACGGTGTCGCCGCGGAAGTCGCGCAGGAAGTCGCCGTGCTTCTCCAGCACGGTAACCGCCACCCCCGCTCTGGCCAGCAGCAGGCCGAGCATCATGCCGGCTGGGCCACCACCGACCACACAACAGGTTGTACGTTCCATGCCCTACCCCTTTCAACGGATGTTGAATAACACGATGATGCTCCGGCGTGGCGCGGCCGTCAAGCAGAGTGCCAAGGGCCGGGTGCGGCGGGATCGCCCCGGCTGGGCGCGACGCGGCGCACCCTCCTGCGGTCGCTCCGAGTGAGCGTCTGATTCTCAGCTGTGAAAAATTCTGCTGCCTTTCACCGGGTCAGCAGAGTCGGCGGGGCTGGTGACGATCTAGCCTGCACCGGGTGACCATCGCGCCCGAGCTGGCCCCCGCTGCCCAACGTCTCGACCACACGGTCCCACTCATGATCGCGGCTGTCTGCTTCGACGTCGATGCGACTCTGGTCGACTACGAGGCCTCGACCCGTGCCGGGTTGCGCGAACTCCTCGGCACCGACGAGGCGTGGGCCGAATGGTGTGCGCTCACCGATCGGCACTACCGGTGTTATCTGGCGGGGGAGGTCGATTTCGACACCATGCGCCGGCGGCGCACCAAGGAGTTCTTCGCCTCCCGGGGTGAGCAGCTCGGCGACGGCGAGGTGTTTCAGCGCGAGGAGCGCAGGGCGGCGGCGATGCGGCGGGCCTGGCAGCTCTACGACGACGCTCTGCCGTGCCTCGGTGCGCTGCGGGCCGTGGGTCTGCGGCTGGCAGCGATCACCAATGCGGCGGGCGCGTACCAGCGCGCGAAGCTGGAGGCGCTGGGCCTGGAGTCGGCGTTCGACGCGGTCCTGATCTCCGGGGAGCTCGGTGTCGCGAAGCCGCACCGTGCGATCTTCCGGACTGCGTGTGCCGCGCTCCGGGTGTACCCGGAGCAGGCCGTGCATGTGGGGGACCGGCTCGACATGGATGCCGAGGGCGCTCGTGACGCCGGGATGCACGGGGTGTGGCTGAACCGCTCCCGCCGCGGTGCCCTCCCGCGCAGTGCCGGGATCTCGGTGATATGCCAGCTCTCCGAACTTCCCGACCTCGTCGGACGGCTGGCCGGCTGAGCGGCGGGCGGGTGGAACCTGGCGCGGCCGGTCGGCTAGCATTCCTCTCCGGCGCTGGTTCGGCGGCGGGCGCGAGCCCGAAATCGGACAGCCTGTGGGGTATGGTGTAATCGGCAGCACGACTGATTCTGGTTCAGTTAGTCTAGGTTCGAGTCCTGGTACCCCAGCGAATGCGATGATCGCGTTCTCGCGGCCCCGTCGTCTAGCGGCCTAGGACGCCGCCCTCTCAAGGCGGTAGCGCGGGTTCAAATCCCGTCGGGGCTACAGAGAGTGGGAGAGTTATGCCTGCGGAATGCGCGGGCATAACTCTCTTTGTGTGATATTGGGGGGCCGAGCCCCCCATGCCCCCCACGAAAACCCCGGGTGGG
>DASXOV010000069.1:0-4826 GCA_036494005.1 Pseudonocardiaceae bacterium
GTCACGCCCCGGCCGGGTTTTCTCGGCTGAGTAGCTGGGCGCAGCGGATCAGCCCGAGATGGGGTATGCCTGCGGGCCACCGCAGTGAGGTCGGTGCGCTCCACCGCATCCATGTACCACGCAAGCGATGTCCGTCACCGCAACGTCGGCAGGGGCGCCGATGATCCCCCGCCTCCAGTGCGCTGTTTGCAGGGATTGCGTTGGGGTGGGCCGCTGATCCAGGGTGGTGGGTGGGAAGTGCTATCCGGGCACGGGATCAGCGCGCGGAGAATTTCTTGCGGAGTTCCTGCAGAAGTTTTGTGGTTTCGTCTCTTTCGAGGGCGACGTGGGTGAGGTCGTGCCATGCGTTGGACGCGCTCGTGACGACCTGGGAGGTCTTCAGGCATTTCCCGCCACCGACGTATTCGATGTAGACGAGAGGCTTGCCGGTGTCGAAGTGCAGGATGGAGAAGTCATTGGTCAAGTAGGAGATGGGCGCGTGCAGGGGGAGCAGAGACACCAGGGTCCGGGTGTCGGCGATGCGGGAGTCGGTGGGGTCGTTGATCGCGAGGAGATAGTCGATCTGGTCCTGGGCGACGTCGGTGCCGAGGCCGAACGCGGTGCGGTGAAGTGTCTCTTCGGTCAGAATGCAGTGGTAGCGCCGCAACCTGGCCTGTGTGAACAGTTTCTTCCGTCGTGCCCGGTTCCGTAGGTAGGGGATGACGTCGATTCTGCCGGCGGCGTTGAAGTGGCGGAGCATGAATTGCTCGGATTGCAGCGGACCGGGGATCCGTGTTCCGTGCCAGCTGAAGATCTCGGTCGCGATCTGTTCCGACTGCATGTACTGGCGGAAGTGGTGCGGCACCAGCGCGCGGTCTTTGGCCCACGGCTCTCCGACCGCGTTGAAGGCGACCAGGTCACGCATCCGGTCCGCGGTGTCCGGCGGAACGTTCAGATGTTTGATGATCTGTTCGACGTAGTCGGTTTCGATCGCGACTGCGCCGGCCTCGATCTTTTGGACCTTGCCCTGGCTGCACCCCAGACACGCAGCCAGTTGCGCCTGAGTCATCCTGCGCCCGTTCACGACGTGCGCCAGTCGGACCTGCTTGAGCAGTTCGGCGAGATCGCGGCGCGCGGCTACCCCGGGGGTGCCCCCGACACCCGTTGTGTCACTCACCAGTGCATCACGGGAAACACTGTAGGGCAGGCGAAGTCGCCGACGGTGGGCAACTCTGTCCGTGGGGGGCCGGTGAATGTGTGCGTGAGTCACCGGTCACACGGGACCCCTGTCCATGCCGCACATTCGGGTGACCGGGGGTTAGGACATCAGGGTGTCAGCGAATCGATTTGTCCGGCGCGGACCGCGGTCAGGAAGCTGCGCCACTGGGGTTCCGCGACCACGAGCACAGTTGTGTGGGGCTGTGTGGAGTCCCGGACACCGACCAGACCGGGGACGGCGCGATTGACCTCGACGCAGTTGTCTCCCTCGGGGCTGCACCGACTGGTGCGTACCCATCCATCGGACACCGCGGCGGTGTCAAACAGCTGTTCCCCGTCCACAGCAACCTCCTTCTTTGACGTCCGGAGCGGGCTCCCATCGCTGTGATTAATCGTGTCCAACGATTAATCACGACGCAACCACCGGGATGCAGAAACGGGCGCAGCCGGAGGGATGTTCACTCGAACGGGTCGTTCTGGACCGCCCCGAGATGCTGTGCCGATCCCGGTCCTGTTCGACCGGAGCGACGGGGTCGGTTTCGGTGTCGGGACCATCTGGGTGCCGGGGACGGGGCCGGCCCCAGCCCTGCCCCAGCCCTGCCCCACCCCCGGCCCGGCTTATCCGGGAGCGGTCACTCGCGCTGTGGTGTCAGGCTGGTTTGCGGCCGACGCCGACGCAGACGAATGATTCGTTGGGATGGTCGAAGGAGTCGGGGAGGAGCTGGGAGCCGGCTTCTTCCCGGTGCCAGGAGGGGGCCCACGTCACGCCGGGGTCGATGAGCTCGAAGTCGCCGAACAGCGCAGCGATCTCGCGATGGGTGCGGAAGATGACCGGATTGACCGACTGCTCGTACATCGCCCTTAATTCGGCGAGTGCGTCGGCGACCTTCGGGGGGACACCGTCGTCGGTGGCGTGGGAGATGGCCAGGTAGGACCCCGGTGACAACAAGGTGCGGTACCGGGCCACGATCTGCTCGCCGATGTCGTGGCCGTGTTCGTCCGGCTGCTGAATGTGCAGGACAGCGATCATCAACAGCGCCACCGGCTCGGTGAAGTCGATCACACCCGTGCCGGCGATCTGCCGCCACAGCCGCTCAGGAGCGCGGAGATCCCCGTTGAGGGCGACGTGCCGGCGCTGGTCACCTTCTTCCTCGAGCAGAAGCTGGGAGTGGGCGACCGCCACCGGCTCGTGGTCGACATAGACGACCCGCGCCGCACCGGGCTCGACCTTGTCGGTGACCGAGTGAATATGGTCCATGGTGGGCACACCCGCACCGACATCGATGAACTGACGCACTCCGCAGCGCATGAGGTGGCGGACCACCCGGACCAGAAACTGGCGATTGGCCTGAGCGATCGGCCGGGCCAAGGGAACGGCGGCGATCACCTTATCACCGACTTCGCGGTCGACAGCCCAGTTGGTGCTACCACCCAGGACATAGTCATACACCCGGGCCACACTGGGTCTACTCAGATCGACACCCTGGGGGGCGAAAGCGTACGGATTGCGCTCATCCGCAGGCGGGTTGAGCTCATCCACAGGTGTTATCCCTTCGTGCGGCGGGAGCAAGGACAGATGAGGCGGCAGGTGATCTCGTAGTAAACACCCCGAGCGGTTCCGGACCCACCCCGCACATGCCTCGGCGCGACCCTGCTGACAACAGACACACCCCATCAGGAAACGGCCTTCCTCGGCGTCCCTGACCAGGGTCATGGTCATATCGGCCGGTGCTGATCAGCCCAGGCGCTGGCGCACTCCAGAATGGGCCCGACCTCGCCGATGATCTGGGGCCCAGGTTCAGCACTCCGCTGCGGGGCCGGTCGGCCAGCAGCGGCGCGCAGCCGAGACAACAGCTCAGCGCCGCTGCGGCGGCCTCGGGGCCGGGGTAACGGTCCACTTGTGGCTTCGCACGGAGTGGTCAGACCAGGCGTTGACCTTGCTCGCTCTTATGGGACGGGGGTTGTGGCGTGGCGCTGCGGCGGGAACCCCGGGACAGCTCGTGTTGTTTGGTGTCCCGGCGCCACGAGGGCATCTCGTCGCCGAACACCTGCTGGTGTTTCCCGTCGCGCCACACGACCGCGTACCCGCCGGCGGTGATCGTGTAGGGCGCGTCGATCGAGTTGAGGCAGGAGTAGGTGGATTCGGACGGTGCCTGGGGGTTGAACCACGCGGGCGTCACGAAGTCACTGACCGTGACATCCTGGCCGGTGTGCAGGTCGCGGATGAGGTAGGTGTGGTCCTCCACCGGATCGCACACTTCGGTGGCGACGAGCACCGGGTTACCCGCCTGATCGGTGTCCGCCCAACCCCAGAAGTCCAGACTGGGGTCGACGTAGATCTCCAGGGCCTCGTGAGAGAGCACCGATGAGATCGCGTAGGGGCCGGTGAGCGCGGTGCTGCCGGCGTCCAGGGAGGGGCTGGTGAAGACGCGCCCCCAGATCGTGCCGTCAGAGCCTTCGGTGTGATATCCCAACGCGCCGGCCTGGTCGGCATCGTTCAGGATTGCGATCACCCAGGAACCGGGCTGTATCGCCTGCTCGCTGGCGACGTACGCGATCGGGAGCGGACCGCGTTGCCAGACGGGTTCGGCGTCGTAGCGCAACTGGTGGGCGCACACCCGAACCATGGTGCGCACGTCGTCGTCGCTGACCTGGTCACTCTTGTTGAGAACAGCGATCATCGTCATCGGCTACCTCCTGCGGGGCTGGCTGCTGCTGGGGACGGTGCACAGCTGGCGACGGTGCACAGATACACGTCAGCACGAGACACGAGGTCCCACATCACCCGCGTCGGGTCGGTGTCGGGTCTGTGACAGGTCGGCTCGTCGGCGAACGGTGGCAGCTACAGCTCAGCGGGCGCTGAAGGCTGCGGCGGCCTGCTGACGGCCCTCGGCGGCGAGGTCCATGAACCCGTAGGTGCCATGCTCGAGCAGCTCCCGGCCGGCCCGGGTGAGTGCCGCCAGCGTCACCTGATTGAAGGCTCCACCGACCGAGATGCGGGCTACACCAGCCTGTGTCAGCTCCGTCACGGTGGCAAGACCGGGCCGCACGAGCACGTTGACAGGCCGGTCGACCGCGTTGATCAGGCTGCGAATGTCGCCGATGTCGGACAGGCCGGGGGCGTACAGCACGTCAGCACCTGCTTCTTGGTAGGCCTGTAGCCGCGCGATGGTGTCAGCCAAGTCGGGATTGCCGCGGATGAAGTTCTCCGCCCGAGCCGTCAGCACCAGTCCGCTGCCGGTCTGCGCGGCGTCGGCGGCGGCCGCCACTCGTTCGGCAGCCAGCTTGACGTCGTAGATCGGGAAGTCCGAGTCCGCGCCGAAGTCCTCGATCGAACAGCCCGCCAGTCCCACGCCGACAGCATCCAGGACTGTGGCGAACACCCCGCTCGGATCCTTGGCGAAGCCGTTCTCCAGATCGGCCGAAACGGGCACATCCACCGCGGCGGCGATCGACGATGCGTGCGCGAGGGCTTCGTCTCGCGTGACAGAGCCATCCGTCCTGCCCAGCGTCGCTGCGTGGCCGCTGCTGGTCGTCGCCAGCGCCTTGAAGCCGAGCGATACGAGCAGCCTGGCCGTTCCCACGTCCCACGGATTGGGCATGAGCAGCGGCCGACCGGGCACGTGCAG
>DASXOV010000070.1:0-13374 GCA_036494005.1 Pseudonocardiaceae bacterium
CGAATTCGCGCTGCCGCTGCGCTGACCTGGGGTGCGGACCAACGACGCCCACGACGAATCGGCCGTGCCGGATCGCAGCGACGGTGCCGTGCCCGCACGTTTGACCAGGCTGACGGGTGCGCTGGACAAGACCACACCCCACGTTTTTGCGAGCACGGCGCACCTCGCAGCGATGGGCACGGCTGCGGCCGGTTCGGCGGTCAGTGACCGGTCCGGGAGTCGGCGAGTGGCGACAGGTCGCCCTCCTGATTCGGTTGGCGATCGCGTACCTTCCGGAACTGACGCCACACCAAGGGACCGAGGAGGGTCAGCCCAGCCAGTATGGCGAAGAAACCTCCGGCGGTGGCGATAGCGTCGAAAATCCGGGCAAAACCGTTCTGGTACTGATCTGAGATCAGCGCCGCAACGAATATTAGGATGCCGATGACAGTGATGATCGTGCCCGATCCCCACCGCCCTGCCCTGCGCTTCTCGAACCGCAGGGCGTATTCCCACAAATATGGCACCGCAATGAGGAAGGCGGGCGTCAAGGCAAAGAAACTGGCGATCAGGTACACCGGCGCGAAGTGTAGATCCCACATCGAGGTCTTATTCGGCGCATCCGGGACCTCGGTGGTGTTGATGCCGAGGAATGCGATGACAAAGCCGACCGGAACACCGATGAAGCTCAACAGGCCGATTGCGACTGAATTCCACGTTCTGCGCAGCTTGGTGCGTCGCTGTTCCCGTACCTCGATGGCCGTGATCTCAGATTTGAGGCTGCCGCCGAGTTGGTCGAACATCCGGCTCAATGTGTTGGCCTGACTGTCCAGGTCCATCGCGTCGTACAAGTCCGACTGGAACGTCTCGATGCGCATCAGCGGAAACTCGACGCTGAAAGTCAGATCGAACTCCAGGTTGCCCAGGTTGTCGGCGAGGTCCTCCAGGTCGTCGCGGGTCTGCTCACCGGCGCCCGGCTTCTGCTTCTGCTCACGGAACTGCAGCACCTGCTGGTATGCCTCACGCCAGATATGGCGGAACTGGGCGGCCGTACCGACCGCGTGCACCGTGGACAGGAAAATGCTCGCCTCGACGTAGTTCTCGTGGCCGTACAGCAGGCTGACGTAGGGAGTGACCACCCCGAGAGTCGGTGGCGGTGCCGACCCGTTCTGGCCGGCACCGACGTTGCTGTTGAGCTGCTTGGGCCGCCGCGGGTGGACGAATTCCGGCCGGTACGGTGGATTGCGACGGTAGAGGATCTTGTTAACGACCTGCTCGTTCGGCACCGACTGGTCCGGGGTCACCCTGGCAACGAAGACCAGCTGGTGGCGCTCGGGTAGCAACGATCCGCCGGCGGCGTCCTTACTGAAGAAGTCCCGTGCGGGCGATTCGGCGAAGTCCGCGCTCAACGCCGCCGCCGCCAGGTGCCCGCCAATCTTGATGTCCTTGATGTCCTCGTCGATGCACCGCTCGAGCACCTCGACGATGGGCATGACCGCCTTCTCGTCGTGCAGCACACCATCGGTGAGGCACATGCTGACCGCGAGGACGACCTGCTTGGACGGGAGCATGAACAACTCAGCCTTGGCGTTGTCGACGGTAACGCCGTCGACGTCCTCTGCCAAGGTCACAGCGCCGAGCCGCAGGCGATCGCCGAGCACTCGGTCCGGTAGCAGCCGCGGTAACTGCTCCTTGTACAACGTGTAGTTCTTCTCGAGGCCGCTGAGGTCGGTCGGCTTACCTTCATCGTTGCGCAGCTTGCCAGTGAAACGCCACGGCGTGGCGTAAATGTTGACCACTTGCACCGGGCATCGGGCTGGCCGACCGTCAGCATCCATCATTCCTCCAGATCCGAAGGTCAGCTTGTCCGAAGAGTCCGCCGATGCGACGATCGGAATCAGACACTGGAGAATGCTCATCCCCCGTACGTCACCCAACGACATCTGCTCATGCCGTCGTCTGATCCATCGCTACTCACGGTAGATCTGTTACGTCGTTTGGAGTAGATGACTCGTCCCGCTGCAGCACCTCGGCGACTGGCAGGCCAGCAAGTTTATGCTGCAGGAGACGCCTGTTGCGTGAACACCGCGGAATTCGATGCGGGCGCGGATCTTCACCAGGTACCTGCGACGCGCGCTTTTCCGCCGGGACACGCCACGATGGGTCGACGACAGGAGGCGTGCATGGGTGACTACGTGAACATCGAGGCGGCACGGGACCGTGGGCCGGTCTTCCCTTCGGCCGACGTCGAACCACCGGTGCCATCCGCGGACGACCAGCCACCGGTGCCCTCGGCCGATGATCAACCGGTAGTGCCCTCGGCCGATGAGGGACCCGTCGTCGACCCGTACCAGGATTAGCATTCAGTCTAGGGTTGCGGCCGTGGCCACCTGGAACGATGTGCGCCGGATCGCGCTGGCACTGCCTGAGACGAGTGAACAGTCGTCGCGTGGTATCCCGGGCTGGCGGGTCAAGGACAAGGGTTTCGTCTGGGAACGACCGCTTCGGCGGGCGGACATCGAGGCCCTGGGCGACGACGTGCCTGACGGGCCGATCCTGGCTGCCCGGGTGGCCGATGTCGGCGTGAAGGACGCGCTGCTCGCCGACGACCCGAACGTCTTCTTCACCACCCCCCATTTCGACGGTTACCCGGCGATCCTGGTGCGCCTTGACCGGATTGCCGTCGCGGAACTCACCGAGCTCATCGTCGAGGCATGGCTCACCCGCGCGCCCAAACGCCTGGCCAAGGAGTACCTCCACACGGCGTCGTGAGCCATTGCAGGCGCTAAGAACGCGTCAAGATCGGTGCTGTGGCGGCAGCGGGCTGTCAGGTTCGTGTCGTGCTCAACGTGCTCAAACGACTCCTGGTGGGCCGGCCGCGACGCAGCGCCGGGCTGGGCGAGACCCTGCTACCGAAGTGGCTGGCGCTGCCGGTGTTCTGCAGCGACCCGATCTCCTCGGTCGCTTACGCCACGGAGCAGATCGTGCTGGTGCTCGGGGCGGGCGGGCTGGCCGCGTTGACGCTGACCCCGTGGGTGGGGCTCGCCGTCGTCGTGCTGCTGGTGGTCGTGGTCGCCTCGTACCGGCAGACCTGTTACGCCTACCCCAACGGTGGCGGGGCGTACGTGGTCAGCCAGGACAATCTCGGTGAGACCGCGGCGCTGGTCGCGGCCAGCGCGCTGCTGGTCGACTACGTGATGACCGTGGCGGTGTCGATCGTGTCCGGTGTCGTGGCCATCACCTCGGCGGTCCGGTCCTGGGAGCCGCACGCGGTGGCGCTGTCGGTGGGGTTCGTCGCAGTGCTGGTGCTGGCCAACCTGCGCGGCACGAAGGAGTCCGGGCGAGCCTTCGCGGTGCCCACCTACGGGTTCATCGCGCTGACCTTCCTGATGTTCGCCGTCGCGGCGGTGAAGAGCCTGGGCGCAGGCCTGCCACCGGTCGAGACGGCCACCATGCCGGTCGAGCAGACCGCCCGGATGGGCGGGCTCTTCACCGCGATCCTGCTGCTCCGGGCGTTCGCCTCCGGATGCACCGCGCTCACCGGCGTCGAAGCGATCAGCAACGGGGTGCCTGCGTTCCGCAAGCCCAAGAGCCGTAACGCCGCACTGACGCTGACCTTGATGGGAACCGTCGCGATCACCATGTTCGGCGGGATCACCGTGCTCGCGGTGGCCATGCACGCGCGGGCGCACCCCGACGGCAATCCGTCGGTGATCTCACAGATCGCCACCTCGGTCTTCGGCGGTGGCTCGGTGCTGTTCTACCTGTTCCAGGCCGCCACCGCGGGCATCCTCATCCTGGCGGCGAACACCGCGTTCAACGGGTTTCCCGTGCTGGCCTCCATCCTGGGCCAGCACCGTTACCTGCCCCGCCAGCTGCTCAACCGCGGCGACCGGCTGGTGTTCTCCAACGGGATCCTGCTGCTGGCCGCGTTCGCCGCCGCACTGATCATCGGATTCGAGGCCAACATCGACAAACTGATCCAGCTCTACATCATCGGGGTGTTCACCAGCTTCACCCTCAGCCAGTTCGGCATGGTCCGACATTGGAACCGTGAACTGGCGGGGGAAACCGAACATGCCCGGCGGCGGTCGATACGCCGTTCCCAGACGATCAACGCGGTGGGCGCGATCTGCACGGCGATCGTGCTGGTAGTGGTGTTCGCCACCAAGGTCGAGCACGGTGCGTGGCTCGCGGTGGCCGCGATGATCGTGTTGTTCTTCGTGATGCACGGCATCAACCGCTACTACGCGCGGGTCACCGCGGACGTCGCGCCGGACGAGTCGCCACCGACACTGCCCGCGAGCGTGCACGCCGTGGTCCTGGTGTCCCGGCTGCACAAACCCGCACTCCTGGCCCTGGCCTTCGCCAAGGCCAGCCGCCCCGACGTCCTGGAGGCGGTCACGATGGCCGCCGACGATGAGGAGACCCGGGAGCTGCGGGCCGCCTGGGAGCAGCGCAGCATTCCGGTGCCGCTCAAGGTGCTGGAAGCGCCCTATCGCGACCTGCTCCGTCCGCTCACGGACTACGTCCAGCGGCTCCGGCGCGACGAGCCCCGCTCGGTGATCGCGGTGTACATCCCGGAGTACGTCACCAGTCGATGGTGGCAGAATTTCTTGCACAACCAGAGCGCACTGCGGATCAAAGCCCGGCTGCTGTTCACCCCCGGAGTGGTCGTGGTCAATGTGCCCTACCATCTCGGCGCGGGCGGCCAAGGCTGGCTCGGTGGCGACCGAGGCCGGCCACCCGTCGCCGGGCCGACGGGCACCTCAAGTGAACATGAGGCTGAACGAGGCGTTCGGCGGCAAGGTGACGAGTCATTCGGTGCAGCTATGCCCCCCGGATGACGTAACATTGCCGGATTCGGAATAACGGCGGCGCGGGCGACATATTCTTCTCATGATCCTGGGGGATGTCCCGACGCCAAGAAGGATCGCCATGTACGTCCGTGTGCCCTCGCCCGAGGCAGTGTCCGGTTCCGGCACCCGCGCCGATGGTCGTGCCGTGCGCCCGGAGCTTGCCGGGGGCTCGCGATAAGCGGACACCGATGAAACGTCATCCGACTCCGCTCGCCTCGCGCCTGTGCTCCACACTCGACGGAACTCGCCCGTGGAGCTGGGGATCATGATGGCAGACGAGGGCCCGATCCATATCCTCTGGATCAACGCCGGCCTGTCATGTGACGGTGACTCGGTGGCGCTGACCGCGGCAACCCAGCCCAGCATCGAGGAGATCGCGCTGGGCGTCTTCCCCGGCCTGCCCAGCATTGCGGTGCACTGGCCGTTCATGGACTTCGAATGCGGACCGGAGCAGGGCGCCGACAATTTTCTCGAGTGGTTCCACAAGGCGGACCGGGGCGAACTGGAACCGTTCGTGCTCGTCGTGGAAGGTTCAATTCCCGATGAGGCGATGAGCGGTGACGGCTACTTCACCGGTTTCGGGAGAAATGCAGACACCGATCAGCCGATCACCGTCAACGACTGGATGAACCGGCTGGTGCCCAAGGCGACCATCGTGCTCGCGGTCGGAACCTGTGCGACCTACGGCGGTATCAACGGTATGGCGGGAAACCCGACCGGGGCCATGGGCGTACCGGATTTCCTGGGCTGGGACTGGAAGTCCAAGGCGGGTATTCCGGTCGTGTGCGTCCCCGGCTGCCCGGCACACCCGGACAATCTCTCCGAGACGATTCTCTACTTGCTCTATCAGATTGCCGGTCAGGCACCGATGATCCCGCTGGACGATCAGCTGCGTCCGCAGTGGCTGTTCGGCGCAAGCGTGCACGAGGGTTGTGACCGGGCCGGTTACTATGAGCAGGCTGAGTACGCCGAGACGTACGACTCCCCGAAGTGTCTGGTCAAGCTCGGTTGCGCGGGCCAGGTGGTGAAGTGCAATGTGCCCAAGCGCGGGTGGATCAACGGTGTGGGTGGCTGCCCGAATGTGGGCGGCATCTGCATAGGCTGCACCATGCCCGGTTTTCCGGACCAGTTCATGCCGTTCATGGATGCGCACGCGGAGTCGTTGTCCTCGGCGCCGGGCAACTCCTACGGTTCGGTCATCCGGTCGCTGCGCCAGTACGTCCCGGAGCAGCGCGCACCGGACCCCGGCGATGATTCGGACGATTCGGCCGAGTCGGTCGCAGAACTGCGTCTGGAACTGGACCGGCTTCGTGAGGAGCACGCCGAGGCCCAGGAACTGAGCCTGCGGGACAGCCTGACCGCCAGCTACAACCGCCGCTATCTCGATCAACGGCTCGACGACCTGCTCGCGGCCGAGTCTGCAGGCACCGGCATCGCCGTCGTGCTGGTCGACCTGGACTTCTTCAAGCAGATCAACGACATGCACGGCCATCCGCTCGGTGACCAGGTACTGCAGCAGGTGGTCGACGTACTGCAAGCCGGTCTGCCGGACGGCGCCTTCTGCGCGCGCTACGGCGGCGAGGAGTTCGTTCTCGTGCTGCCCGACATCACCGACGCCGAGGCGGTCGCGGTCTGCGAAGCAGTCAGAAAACAGGTGGAGCACTATCCGTGGGAGCGGCTGGCGCGGGGATTGTGCGTGACGGTCAGTCTCGGCGTCGCGCACGACGCCCCGGTAGGCTCCGAAACCCGCAACAGTGGCGTGTCAGAGTTGCTGCTGTCCGCCGATGGGCTGCTCTACGAGGCAAAACAATCCGGGCGCAATGCGGTGGCATACCGATCCGCGGACGGTGTCGCGCTGGCAGGCTCGGCCGCGCGCCGACGGGCACAGCCCTGCGGACCTGCCGTGGGGAGCGATTCCCGCTGACCCGGCCGGGTGAGCTGCGGGAGTCGGCCAGGTATCACGGCGCGGACCTATGCGCTCCGCATAGTTGACGGCTGTGTGAAAGGTCGACGGCCGTGACCAGTCGACGGGCGTGCAAACGCTCACCGGGTCCTGACCGGCCGGGAGCGAGTTGTAGGGAGGTGCCTGATGCGGTTCCCGCACCCTGTCGCCGTCACCTGTCCGGATTGCGACCAGCCGACAGTCATGGCCGAGACCCCCATCGGCTCGATGCGGGTGCACTGCGGCACGTGGCGCTGGCAGTGCGATGTCGCTGACACCGGTGACCGGTGCGATGTCGCTGGCACCGGTGACCGGCACTGGGCGACGCCCGCCGGGCTGACTGCGCCGGATCCGGCCAGTGACCAGGACCGGGCGGCCTGATCGTCGAGCAGGTCAGTCGAACGCCTGGGAGTCGAGGTCTCCGGCGTTGTCCCCGACCAGGATCCTGATGCCCCGGTTGTCGACGACGAACGCGATCTCACCGGCGGCGAACTGTGCGGCGAGTACGTCGAGATGTGGCCGGTCGCGGAGCCTCTCGAAGCCCTGGATGATCCGGTCGACGAATTCCTGATCGGCCACGGGTGGCTCCCTCCTGTTCGCCTATGAGTGTGCGACAGTGAAGCTCAGGGCGTGGTCGTCCCCTCATCTGGGGATGGTGTTGCGCTTCAGGACCTTGCCGGCCCGCTCAGCCGCGGATGAATGCGATCACCTGCTCGGCCAGCTCCTGCCCGGCGTCCTCCTGGACGAAATGCCCGGCACCGGCGAGCACGGGATGCTTGATCGGGTGAGCGCCGGGTACGTGCCGGATCAGGACCGGACCCATGGGGCCCGTGATCGGGTCGGAATCACTGAAGGCGACCAGGAACGGCCGCTGCCACTGCCCGAGCCGGGCCCAGGCCGCCCGATTCGCCGGGGTGGCCGGATCGTCCGGCGACGTCGGCACCAGCAGCGGCATCGCCCGCGGGCCCGCCTTGAAGGTCTCGTCGGGGAACGGCGCGTCGTATCCGGCTCGGGCGGTGGCCGTCAGTTCCCGGGTGCAGCCCGCGGCCACCAGCCTCCCGATGTCGAGCTGCGGTGCCCGCTGCACCGCCCGCCGGAACTGCCACCACACCGGCGGCATGTCCGTCTCTCCGGTGGGCAGGCCGGTGTTCGCGGCCACCACCCGATCGACCGTGTCCGGGTGCTCGGCGACGATGCGCAAACCGATCAGACCGCCCCAGTCCTGCCCGAGCAGCGTCATCCTGCCCAGCGAGAGGTGTTCGAGCAGCAGCTCTGCGGTCCAGCCGACGTGGCGCGCGTAGCTGTGGTCGGCGATGGTGGCCGGTTTGTCCGAGCGGCCGAAACCGACCAGGTCCGGCGCGATCACGCGCAACCCGGCCTCGGCCAGCGGAGGAATCATCGTCCGGTACAGAAAGGACCAGCTCGGCTCGCCGTGAAGGAGCACGATCGGGTGGCCGTCCGATGGTCCCGCCACGACGTAGGCCATCCGCAGCGCCCCACCCTCGGTATCGGCGACCTCGGCGTAACGGGGCTGGTAGGGGAAGTCCGGGAGGTTCGCGAATCGCTCCTCCGGAGTACGCAGCACGTGCACCGGGTGACCACCTCCTGCTGGAGACGATGCTGAGGCCCGGACGGCGGGCTACCCGTCCGGGCCTCAGCGTGGCACCGCATCAAGACGCTGTCAGGTCATTGACCCCGGTCAGGTCATTGACACTGTCCGGAGCGTGGTTCGGTCGCGGTGTTGCCCGACTGGTCCAGCGTCGGCTTGTTGCCGCTGCAGGCCAGGGGGCCGGTGATGTGGTTGGCCTCGAACTCGGGTACTGCGTCCTCGGCCAGCAGACCACTGCCGCTGTTGTCGGTCACCCGCACCGGGCCGGTGATCCTGTTGGCCGATGCTTCGAGGCCGCCGGTGTTGGAACTCAGAGTCAGCGACCCTTGGACGGTGTTGCCGACGCAGTGGCCTACGTCGTCGGAGTCCCAGCCCACCAGCGCGTAGCCGGTGGTGCCCTGCACCGAGACCGGGCCGGTGAATGTCGACTGGCAGAAGCTGACGGCGAGGGCGCCGCTGCTGGTCAGCGGGCCGGTGATGCCGGCCCCGGTGACTGCCAGCGCACCACCCGGTTGCACCGTCACCGGACCTTGCTGTTTACCTGCTGGTCCCACACATAGTGACTGTCCGTTGGCCACCGTCAGGGGGCCGTTGTGCGCGGTGGTGATACAGGGCTGGCTGAACCCGACGCTGACATCGGTGGGGCTTGCGGTGGCACTGGGTGTGAAACTGGGGTCCCCGCTGTAGGCGGCGGTGATCGAATGCTGCCCGGGCTGGAATTTCGGGGTGCTGAAGGCGGCCTGGCCGTTGGTCAGGGGCACGGTCGCCAGCGGGGTGGTCCCGTCGGAGAAGGTGACCGTTCCGCTCGGGGTGCCTGCCGTGGGGTTCGCGGAGGCGACGGTGGCGGTGACGGTGACCGGGTGCCCGAACAGCGGGGTGGACGTGCTCGCGGTCAGCGAGATCGACGTCCCGTATCGGAACGACACGATGACCTTGCCGTTGCCGTGGTTGATCCCCGGAATCAGGACGGCGCTGGTCGCGCTGGGTGCGGCGAATCCGCTGCCCCCACCACCGCCGGCGCCGTAGAAGCCGCCCGGGTTTCCGCCGCCGCCGCCCCCGCCGCCGCCGAAGTAGCCGCCCCCGCCGCCGCCCCCGCCGTTTCCGCCGCCGCCGCCGTTTCCGCCGGAACCACCGGTGCCCGGGTTCACCTGTCCGATCCTGGAATCGAAGTAGTCACCACCGGGAATCCCGGGGCCACCCACGGTGGACGTGGGGCGAACGCCGATCCCGGGGCCGGTCTGGGTGGCGCCTGTCCCTGCGGTGCCGGACCCGTCCGGGCCGCCGCCCTGACCACCGTCGTCCCCGGTCAGACCGCCGCCGTCGCCGCCGTGCAGCAGCGGCCCGCCGTTGCCGGCACCACCGCCGCCCCCGGCGACCAGGACCCGATCATCAGCACCAAAGGCGCCGACTCGGACATCGGTCCCGCCGCCGCCGGCTCCGCCGCCGCCGTGGGCCCCGGTGCCTCCCGAGCCGTGACCGAACCCGCCCTGCCGGGCGAACTCACCATGCCGGGACGTGCCGCTGCTCCCGACCTCACCCACGGTGACCTGGAGAACATCGCCCGGATGCACCGCCTGGGCGCCCCGGGTCTCGCCGCCGAGTCCGCCGGGCGATCCGTCGTTGGGCGGCGCCGGGTCGACGAACCCGGGCGCACTGCCACCTTCGGCCCCGAACAGGTCGAAGCTGAGTCCGGTCACCCCGTCCGGAACGGTGAAGGTGTCCGTGCCCACTCCGGTGTACGTGCAACTGGGCGGTGCCGTGGTGAAGGTGCCCCCCGTGCCGCAGACCACCGCGGCATTCGCCTGGTCGGCGGTTGCACCTAGTGTCGCCACCACGATGGCGGCGAGCAGGCCGGTCGCGCCGACCGCCGCCACCACCTTGGATCGGGACGACGTACTGAAACTACGTATACCGATGATGTTGCCCGAGCCCTTGCCGCTCATCTGGCCATCCCTTGCCGAAGGATCACACGAACTGGTTGAGATACAGCCGTGGCTCTCACCCCCGGCAGTGAGCACCCACGGGGCGTGACGATGAGCATGCTCACCATCACCCGTACGTGGACGGGACCATACTCGATGTGATCGCTCAAATGCGAGGGGAGATCTGGAGAGACGACCGTATGTTCGGAGTTATTGAGCGTCTTCTGCCGGACATGTTCGGTTCGCTGGTGGGCCCGGCCGTGTTCAGCACGAGCTCGCCGTGCGTGACGAGGCTTGCCCGCGTGGCACAATGACGGTCGCGGCACGACGCCGCTGATCCGCGGACAGGGCCGCGCGCTCGGCGCAGCACCCGCCGCGGATCAGCGTTACCGATGGATCACACGCCGTCGTCGGCGCACAGCGCCCAGACGTCCGTGAAGGTGCTCGGCGAACTCACTCCTCCGGTGTGTGTGAACGCCGTCCAACTCGCCGCCGTCGTGGTCCCGTCACTGACCGGGTTACCACTCCCGTCACTGGGGTAGCTCCCGTTCAGGTGGTCACCCTGAGATCCAGGCGCGGTGAAATTGGTGGTCGTGACGCTGCCGCCGCTGATGGCAGCGCCCCCGCTGATCAACTTTCCGTCCTGGCCGCCACACGTGACTGTCCCGGTCTGGCCCGTAGTGGCCGTGGTCGGGCCGCTCGCCTCGCTGAACTTGACCTTGACGGTGGCACCACTGATGTTGATGTTGTTTCCGCTGCAGATCGCGTAGGCGTAGGTCGTGGTGCTGGGGTCCGTACCACCGCCGTTTCCCCCGACCGCGGTCCACGAGTCCGGATTGGTCTCTCCGTCAGCCGCAGCCTTTTGACCGAAGCTGTGCGCGGAGTTGTTGAAAGTGGGGAAGCTGGCGATCGGCTTCAGGCTCCCGACGCTGGCCGGCGTGGTTCGTGCCCCGCCACCGAGCAGACGCGTGTCGGCCGGGCAGCTCGCCGTTACCAGGGCCGTGCCGACGCCCGTAGGTCCGGCGACCTTGTTCATGACCACCTGGGTGTGGTTGATCAGGTTGCTGCTGAAGCACATCGCGTACGGGGTGGAAGAGAAGGACGCGTTGATCGCGCCCCCGCTTCCGCCGATCCCCAGCCAGTGCGTCACGTCGGTGGCGACCACCCCGGTTGAGCCGAGGAATTCCGTGCTCCCGTCGGAGCTCGGCTCGGTGCCATTCACGTGGTTGCCGTTCGACGTCATCCCCGTGCCGATGGCCTGGTTGATCCCGCCGCCGGAGATGAGGCCGCTGCTGCAATCCGCGTGGGTCGATATCTCGGCGAAGGCCGAGCTCGGCCCGCTGGTCGCACCTGGGGTCTTCACCGTGACGCTCATGGTGTTGGCATACGCGATTCCTGGCACCGCCACGGCCAGCATGGCACCTATGATCAACCCTTTTCTGAGAGCGGGTTGCCACGGGAACTTCTTCGTCATCGAATTTCACCTTTCTCGGATCAAGGAGTCTTGTGCAGAAGTTGCGTTGCTCCAGAGGTTCCTGAATGCGCCTGGATGCGCCGAACTCATCAGCAGAGCCGTGCGGGCGGTTCTGGGCAGCACTGTGGTTGGGCTGGCGCACAACGCGAAGCTGGTCACCTGGTCGTCGGCATTGTTTCCGCAGAAATTGGCGCCCGCAGATCAGGAGTTCGGATTGGTCACCCCGTTGACCAGGGGGTTCCGCTGGTGTCGCGGGGATAGGTCCTGGCTCGCAGTCCACCCACCGTTATCGCAGCGCTGGCCGTGGTCGCCTGAATGTCCGGCACCGGGTCGGCACCGGCCCGTGTTGCCCAGGCAACGTGCGGGGTTACCGCGGAGAGAGCGGCGACTGAGTCGCTCCCAGCCGACCGCGGAGATGCCCTGCGAGTATCGCTGTTGCCGCCCGAGTCCTTGCCCCTCATCTGGCCATCCTTCGTTGACGGTTCATGCGAACTGGTCGGGGTGACGCAGCGGCTCCCCAGCTCCCGTAAGAGTGACCAGGGGCCGGGAGTGGCAGCGGATCTGCACCTGCTGCTGGTGCTGTCACTCCTGGGTGGAACCAGAAACACACTCGATGTGATGACGCGGATGCGAACTGTAGCAGGCAGCCGGATCCTTATCTGCGGTGTTTTTCACCAAAGTGGACGGTAGATGCGGATGGGTCACCCAAGGTGGACCCTGCCGGGGAAGCCGCCGCACTCGTCGTGCTTGGTCCGGGCGATGCGTTCGACGTCGGTCCACCGGATGCCGTGCAGATCCGCGACGGCCAGCAGGACCTCGCGGACGTCGGCGAGCTCTTCGGCCGCATCCGATCCGGTGGCCTCGGCGAGTTCGGCGGCTTCCCCGGCGAGCTTGGCGTGCAGTGCACTGCGGTACTCATGCTCGTCGAGAATCCGGATGCTGGGATTACCTCCGTCGGCGCGGATCAGATCAGGGATCTTGTCGCGTACGAGCTTGCCCATGTGGTGCGCTCCTCGGTCAAGCGGTGGTGTGGTGCCCGTATCGGATGCCGAGGTGCGGCACCGAATCTGTCGGGCTGGGCTCGTAGCCTTCCCGGCATGGACACTGGATTGGATCCTCGCGTGGACCTGGACTGGACGCGGCTGCTCGTCGACCAGCTCGACTGGCACTGGCAGCACCACCTGCGGCCCCGTCTCGACGGGATCACCGACGAGGAGTACCTGTGGGAACCTGTCGCCGGCTGCTGGAACATTCGCCGTCGCGGTGCGAGCGCCGCGCCGATCGTGGCGGGGTCGGGGGAGTACACGGTCGACTTCGCGTTCCCCGAGCCGAAGCCGGCGCCGGTGACGACCATCGCCTGGCGGCTGGGACACGTGATCGTCGGAGTGTTCGGAGCGCGGGTCGCCAGCCACTTCGGTGGTCCGCCGGTGAGCTACCAGGACTTCCGGTACGCGGGCACGGCCCGCGACGCGTTGGGTCAACTGGACGAGGTGTATGCGGCGTGGACCAGCGGGGTGCGGGATCTCGATGCAGCGGGTCTCGCGCGACCGTGCGGTTCTGCCGAAGGGCCGTACGCCGATGTTCCGCTC